>CAYOFG010000001.1:0-1715 GCA_964403285.1 uncultured Clostridia bacterium
TTATTACTTACATCGAGAAGACGAACCACTCTTATCCCATCGCTCCAACCCGACCAACCACTATAGCCACCACCACTTTGAGCCTTTACCCGTGCATAATAGTATTTCCAATGTTTGCATCCACTGACCTTTTTACTAAAAACTTCACCTACACTGCCATCAAAAGAAGAATCTAAGCCTGCCGGGTCACCTGTCTCTGTGGAACTCTCCTTAACTTGCAACCGATAATTATATATCTTAGTCTCCGGGTCCTCCTGGGGCTGAGTCCAATTCAAAGTAATGGTAGTATTGTAGGTAGCTTCCCCTTCGTCCAGTGGCGTAGAAGGTTCTGGCGGAGGTGTCGTGTCTTCAAATTCTTCTTCTTCAGACCAGCCAGTTTCTGTTGATTCTGCTGACCAACTATACCCCAGGCTAGTATCAATAGTCTGTACACTCCAGAAATATCCCTTGGCATAAAGCTGGAAACTCCTTGTGTTTTTACCATCCTTCTTCTTGGAGAGGAAATTACCCAGCAAAGGAGTTCCGTATCGCGCTGCTACCAGGTCATCAGCCCCGGATTCTGAACCTATCCTGATATTATAGTATAAACCAGTGACCGGCGTGGAACCAGTTCCGCCATCCGTGCCATCTGGCCATTTTATTGTAAGTGTTTTAGTGCTATAGAGAGTCTCAAACTGACTACTTTCTGGTGGCTGGGGGATCTCATTGGCTGTGGTTTCATTATTATAATATATTTTCGAAAAAGCAGCACCTCCAATTTTTTCTCCAGTCACAACCAGGTCTAAATCTTTATCATCATCATAATCTGCCCAGGCAAGAGAGGCATATCTTACATTAGTTAGATAGGTTTGACCCGTATCTTCACTGAAGGTATAATTTGGACTATCGCTATTCTCATAAATTTTAGCTACCCTGTTCTCTGAGCTATCCTGACCATTTACAGCTAAATCTAAATCTCCATCATTGTTATAGTCTCCCCAAGCTAAGGAGCCATTTTTTACTCCGGCTAAACTCGTGCTCACATTTAGCTTATAACTGGCCGGACCACTATTCTGATATATCTGTAAGATCAGCCCTGTGTCAGAACTGCCCATTAGAGCCAGGTCTAAATCTCCATCATTATCGTAATCTCCCCAGGCAAGAGAGCCATTTTCTACTCCAGTTAAACTTTGGCTGGAATCTTCATCTAAGTTGCCCAGTGGATGGTTCTCATAAATTTTAGTAACAAATCCACTGGCGGCGTTTCCGGCTACAGCTAAATCTAAATCTCCATCATTGTCATAATCTGCCCAAGCCAGAGAAGCATAGTATACTCCGTCAGTTGTGGATAAATTCTGACCTACGCTCAATGTTCCAGAATGGTTCTCATAAATTATTAAATGGCGGAAAGGTGAAACAGTTGTATTGTAACCCGCCAAGGCTAAATCCAAATCGCCATCGTTATCCCAATCACCCCAGGCAACAGAACTATACTCAACTCCCACTAAACTCTCACCCGAGTCAATAAATGTTCCATCATCGTTACAATAGAGAATAGAAACAGGGCCGGGCAGTCCGGTTACTATTAGGTCCAGATCTCCATCGCGGTCGTAGTCGCCCCAGGCGAGAGAACCTTCACTTACACCAGTTAAGTTCTGGTCCAAGGTAAAGTAGTTACCGCTTCCACTATTTTGATAGATTCTACAGTATCTATCTGTCCCATCATATCCGGTCAA
>CAYOFG010000001.1:1815-97141 GCA_964403285.1 uncultured Clostridia bacterium
TTCCACTATTTTGATAGATTCTACAGTATCTATCTGTCCCATCATATCCGGTCAAAACTAAATCTAAATACCCATCATTGTTATAATCGCCCCAAACAACAGAGCCCTGATAAACACCAGTCAAATTTATGTTCGTCTCGCGCAGCGTCCCTGCTGTGGCAATCCCATTGGCCAAAAACCAGAAAGTTATAACTAACCCTAAAATAAAAAAAATTTTTTTCACTGCCATATTCATAATTATTTCAGCAATTTAAGAATTCAGAAGCGAACAGTAAATGAAACCCGGTGGTTACTCCCCATTTTGCTTTCCACCATTCCCCAACCGTAATCCAGCCCATACCATTTCCAATTAAATCCCACGCCTGCGGTGAAAGAATCTAAATCATAGCCAATTTTGTATCCACCACGCAGGGCAAAAATATTCTTATACCAATATTCTGCTCCTCCATTCCCCCGAAACCCATTATCATTAGGCTTTACTCCTTCCGCTGCCAGTAGCAGGGTATGTTCTTTTCCCAAGGCCATTAAATAAGAGCCACCCGCTCTTATTGTAAATGGTAACGAGTCTCCTTCTTCTTCAAACTTTAATTTTGTTCCCACATTCTGCACCGCTATACCCAGGCGCAAACTGCCTTCACCCAATAGAAACTTAGCCAATATTCCTAAGTCCCCTGCATAAGCCATTGCCGAATAACTCTCTACCAAAGTAGAATGGAGAATCTTTACATTTATTCCTACGGAAATTTCATTCGGTCCCTGATATCCAAAACTTAAAGCTCTACGTCTTTGGGGTTTCTCTTCTTTACTTCTCCAAATCGGATAACCAAAGCCCAAAATGCCTAAATAATCCTGCTCTGCTATAACCGTCTTCGCCTCTGGGTCCAGCGTCATCTTTCCAGACTGCAATGTCACTATGCCTATCGCCAGAGTTCCACGAGTAGCCACAGCAGTTCGGCTTTTCCTTCCACCTTTCGAGTTCAACTTTCTGCCCGATTTAAAAGGATAAGCATACCCCATAGACCCATACCAGGTATCACTTATTCCTTTCAAATAGATAGCGGAAATTTCATGGTTTCTGATTTGGGATAATCCGGCAGGATTCCAATGGAGAGCACCCACAACATCATCAGCCACTGCCACAAAAGCATCACCCATTCCCAGAGGTCTTGCACCAACCGTTTGTTTGAGAATTATGGCACCGCTGGTGCCCGGCCCACCAGCAACGGAGAGGTTTAAAATAAAAGGCTGAAGACCGAAGATCAAGATAAAAAAAATAATTTTCCCCATCTTCTTCACCTTCTGCCTTCAGCCTTATGTTCCTGCTAACTCCTCCCAGGAGACAACGTTTATTGCGCCACCCGACGCGAAGCCCGGGGGAAGATTTTGTAGTTCCTTCCACTCCAGGGTTGCACCAGCCTCTATCAATAATGAATACCAGAAGGAACTATTCTTGTAAGCCTCCATAGTTCCCCTTAGCCTGAAGATGTTTCCCGTAGCCTTCACAAAACCTTCAGATGAAATGAAACCTTCAATGTAACTATCTTGTTTAAATTCAACTTTATCAAACCATCCCGCATCCATAAGGACAACATTCATTTTCGTATAGTTATCAGCACTTCCTATAGGTTGATTAAAATTAACTCTCACTCCTTGGGAAGCCACAATGGTACCTTCACCCTGCACAACCCCGAAATTGAGTGTACCCAAAAAACCATCTCTTCTAAAATTGTATACCTTCCCACCCTCCATAATAAAGGGGTCAGGAGGCTGTCCAGTCCCCATGTCTACAGCACCAGCAAGAAGTTGAGTATCATCAACAGAGGGGAAATTCAATGTCGGAACATCTGCCCATTCTTCAACAGTAGGACCACCCACAATCCTTTCTTCCGTTACAATCCAGCTGTTACTCTTCACTTCTTGAGAAGAATCCACAGTAAGCGTGTTACCATCGGAAATAAGAATCATTTCATTGAATCCCCACCATCCTTCCTGGGCACTTGTGTAAATGGAACCATTATTATTATCATCAGGAGTCACTGTGGTATTCTCATTAAACCATAAATAGCCGTTAGAGTGTATAGTCCCCTTGATTGTGGTTGGGTCAAAAACCCAAACACCTCCATCTGTCCGAGCGGCTTCTGTAGCTTGATATGGGGTTCGTTGAACTACTGTTTCCACACTTCTTGTCGCTCTTGAGTTTGCTTGGTTAGGAATATGGGCAACGGAAGTGATAGTGTATTGATTATTAGCTCCGACTGGAACAACATTAACCGTGTAAGTGCCAACTCCCAGTCCATTGGTATCGGGTCCTGTGTAATTAGGATTCCCTTTCAATTGACTTACTGCAAACTCCACTCCCCCATCCGCAATATAGAGAGCATCTTCTGATAATCTTTCTTGCACTACAAATCCGGTCTCATGTCTACTTATGGTAACGATGCCCACCCCAATAATGGAGAAAACAACCATAGATATAAGTGCTAACATAAGTCCTATTCCTTTCTCATTTAACCGAATAATTTTTGTCATTTTCCTCCTCCTTTACTTTCCCTATGTTTTATAGCTGCTATTGCTACTTTTGCAGCTTTACACACGTACATATTTTCGTCCTCCAATGCTTCAGATAGAGCCGGAATAGCCGACTTGTCCCCTAAACCTTCCAGCGCAAAAGCTGCATTTTCCCGAATACCGGGGTCGCTATTCTTTAATGCCTTTAGCAAAGATGGAACAGCCGATTTATCTCCTATTATTCTTACGGCAAATGCAGCATCCTCTCTAATATCTGCATTTCTTTCATACATTGTTTCCAATAATGCCGGAACAGCAGATTTATCTCCTATATCCGTTAAGGCATAAATTACTTTCGCCTGCACTACTTTATTAGTATCCCTCAACTTACCAATCAGTGGCCGAACAGCAGACCTATCCTTCTTTTTGCCTAACGCCAGGGCTGCGTCCCCGCGAACCTCTGGAGATGAATCGTTCAATTTTGCAATCAATTCATCTATTTCAGAGACCTCGACACGCTCAGGCTTCTGTACTTCCAGCTTTTCTATTTCTTCGGGGAGTTCCACTTCTTTCTCTTTCCTTGGTAGACTGGTATAAAATAAGACTCCGATTGCAATGAGAAGAGCCAGTCCTATCAATATATTCAACACATTCTTCTTCATCACCAAATTCCTCCCTTATTAGTAATTTGCAATCAATGAAGTAATTTGTATTTGCTGATTCTGACCTCCCTCAATCCAGGTTACAATTACATCCACTTGTATTAAATTTACAGATGCGGTTGGGGTTACTATAACTTGTCGCTGAAATATTTTGCCCGCCTGACCAAGTGCCTGGGTATTAGCATCGTCTGCAGGAACTTCATTAACGATAGTAGCAAAGGCCGTATTTCTCAACTCTTCCATCTTGTCAGCCGTAAAATTGTAAGCTAAAGTCTGCAATTCCATCTGTTCCACAGAGACAGAACTGCGAAGGAAAAGCTGGGTAAAAGCCAAAACAATAAAAGAAATAATTGCTATGGTTAAAGCCAGTTCTATATAGGTGAAACCTTTATTATTAGATTTTATCATAATCTTATTATACCCAATAATTAAGTATACCACAAATTAATAATAGCGTCAAGCAGGAAAAAGGGTCAGAGTATTTATCGGGGTCGGGCACCATTCATGGTGCCGATCCGCGTTCATCTAGTCAAGCTTTCGCTTGACACTCCATCCCTACCTTTCGCGGGGACTCTAATCTTTTCCACATTCCCGACCACGGCCCGATATTATGTCCAGAGCGTGCGGTATCGCCGGGAGAATTACCTCCAAAGACTCTCTTACCGCCTTAGGGCTACCAGGCAAATTAACAATTAGGCTTCCCTTCCTCACTCCCGCTACTCCCCGGGAAAGCATCGAGTGGGGAGTCTTCTCCAATCCCTTCATTCTCATCGCTTCTTCTATGCCCGGCACTTCTTTCTCGATAACTTCCTTTGTTGCCTCAGGGGTTATGTCCCTGGGAGATAGACCAGTACCTCCAGTGGTAAAAATTAAATCTATCCCATCATTCACCATATCTTTCAATTTCTCAATTATAGTTCCTTTCTCATCGGGAACAACTTCGTATTTCTCAACCCGCGCCTCCAACTTCTCCTCAACAATTTTCTTAATCACTCCCCCACTCTCATCAATCCTCTCGCCCTTCGACCCCTTATCGCTAACAGTCAAAATCCCCACTGAAATCTGCATATCTCCCTCTCTGTGGAGTAGCAGAGCTTGCTCTGCGCTCACCAATCGCGAAACAAGTTTCGCTACTCCTAACACTTTTTGAAAGCTACCTCAGTTACGAACAAACTATTTTTTGATATACCTTCCGCTCCTCCCCCCACTCTTTTCCAATAAACATATATCTCCTATCACCATCTCTTTCTCCACTGCCTTACACATATCGTAAATAGTCAAAGCTGCCGAAGCCACGGCAAACAGAGCCTCCATTTCGCATCCTGTAGCATCCTTTGTTTTCACCCTGGCAGTTATCTTGACTCCAACTTTCCCTCTCCGTCGCGACACGCCCCGTCTCAAAAATTGGAAATCCATATCGCAACCAGTAATTCTTATCGGGTGCGTCAGAGGAATCAGCTCGCTAACTCTCTTCGCTCCCATAATTCCTGCAATTTTGGCTATGGTTACCACATCTCCTTTAGCAATTCTATTCTTCTCAATCAAGTCCAGGGTTTCCTGTTTCATAAAGATTGTTCCCGTAGCAGTGGCAATCCTTTTAGTCATTCTCTTTTCTGTAACATCGACCATCTTAGCCCTTCCTTCACCATCAAAATGGGTAAGTCCCTTCATCTTAACCTCCAATTTGATTCATATACTGGTACTGTCTAATACCATTTAAGTTGTGCTTTTCAGGTTTCCCCGAAACCGCCTCATAAAAAGGACCTCGCATATCCCCTTCCTCTCGCAAAACTCTTTTCAAATCGACACCCTTTCGGGAAAAGAGACAGGGAAGAAGTGTGCCATTAGACGTCAACCGCAAGCGGTTACACTTATTACAGAAAGGCTCCGAGCGAGAGAGAATGAATCCAATAATGTTATCCCCATCCGGGAACTTAAAATTCCTCGCTGGGCCAGAACCGGGAACCGCAACAGAAACCATTTTCCTCTCTTCTATAATGTTATCCATAACCCTCTCAAGAGAATAAAAGTAGTCTTCTCCAGATAAAGACATAAACTCAATAAACCGCACATTCAAAAATTCCTTCTTCCCCCACTCAATGAAGTCAACAATTTCATCGTCATTTACTCCTCTCATCACCACCACATTAATCTTAATGGGAGAAAAGTTCAACTTCCTCACCGCATCAATTCCGGAAAAGACCTCTCTTATATCCCCGCCGCCAGTAATCCGATTAAATCTATTCTCTTTTAAAGTGTCCAGACTGATATTGATTCGTGAAAGCCCGGCGTCAAATAGGTCCTGTCCATATCTGTTTAAAAGGATTCCATTGGTAGTCAGTGAAAAATCTATCCCCATTCCCGCTAACTTTTCAATAAAACCAATAATTCCTTTCCTGACCAGCGGCTCTCCTCCAGTAATCCTGAACTTATCAATTCCCAGGTCACGGGCGCATTTGATGATTTCGATTAACTCCTCATATTTCAGAATCTCCTGAGAGGAAATCTTTCTAATTCCGGACGGGGGCATACAATAGAAGCATCTCAGGTTACATCTATCAGTAACCGAAATTCGTAAATAATCTATCTTCCGGTTATACCTATCCACTAATCCATTTTCCATTTTAATTATATCCTTAAAATTAAACTCCGTCCGTGACCCCCATCACAAAATCAACGTGATTTTCCTCACATCCCAATGCGCAGGGATTTGGTGTAGCGAGCATTAGAATTTTTAGCCAAAAATCGAAGATGTCATTGCGAGCGACTGAAAGGAGCGAAGCAATCAACCCGAAGGGTCGTTGCGAGGACGAAGTCCGTGGCAACCTCGTGCCGAATCACGAGATTGCTTCACTTCGTTCGCAATGACACTTCATATCAGGTCGCTTCGCTCCCTCGCAATGACAAGCAGTGCTCTAACCAAATCCCGAGCATTACTCAAACACATTAACGCAGGAAGCCTTAAAGGTAAAATATACCCGCATGCCCTTTTTCAAACCCATCTCTTCTTTCGACCTCCTGGTAATAACAGCAACAAATGGAATAGAAGCCGATTCGGTTTCTGAACCCGGTAACCTGGGAACTGGCTCCAGAGTAACCCAGATAATTCCACCTTTATCCTGCATATTTATTATCTCACCTAAGAAACTATTTCGGGCGCTGGAATGGAGAGGCTCCAGGGAAAGCAAAATATCTTCGGGACGGAGAGTAGCAAAAACAGAAACTCCTGTTTTCTTAAATTCTGAGTGAGGAACAATCTCAATTTTTATTTTCCCTAAATCCAACTTTTGAGCGCCTTGTTCAAAAATCACTTTACCCCTGAAAAGATTCCCCACTTCCACAAACTCAGCAGCAAAAGAAGAGTTGGGATAATGAAACACTTCCTCAGCCGTTCCCTGTTGTATGATTTCGCCCTGCCTTAATACAAACACCCTCTCGCCAAATCTTCGTGCCTGTAATAGGTTATGGGTCGCTATAACAACAGTTACCTTGTACTCACTCCGCATCTTGAGAATTAAATCCTCTATGATTTTCGTGCTCAAAGGGTCAAGATTAGCCATCGGCTCATCTAAAAAAAGAATATCTGGCTCCAGAACCATTGCCCTTGCCAGTGCCACTCTCTGAGCCTCTCCACTGGACAAGGTCAGAGCAGATTGGTCTTTAATGTGCAAAAGCTCAACAATCTTCAATCCTTCCTCAACTTTTTCCGCTACATCGCTATCTCCTCTCAATTTCAATCCATAAGCAACGTTTTTCCACACAGAAGTATTGAACATAAATGGGTTTTGCATTACCACACCAATCTTCCTCCGGAGCTTAAGTTTTTGTTCCGCAGATAGTGAAGATGTAACGGAACCGTCAAAATAGACCTCTCCCGAGCTCGCTCTATCCAGGAGGGTGAGAATCTTGAATAGTGTCGTCTTCCCTGCACCATTTGGTCCAATCACACAGTTGATTCTACTTTCCACAATCTTGATGTCGATATTTCTCAAGACTTCCTTGCCGTTAAAGCTCTTACAAACCTCTTTCGCTTCGATATTCACCTGCCAGCTCCTTGCGTTGCTTGCAAAATAATATTGACCACAAATGCAACAATTAAAAGAATAATCCCCAGAGCAACCGCCAGTTCAAAATCGCCTTTCATCGTTTCCAGAGCAATAGCAGTAGTCATCACTCTGGTAGCTCCTTTGATATTTCCTCCCACCATCATCGTCATACCAGTCTCCCCAATCACCCGGGCAAAACCCACAATAAATGCAGCCACAAGAGAACTCTTCGCTTCTTTGACGATAGTAAGGACCGTCTGAAAACCGCTGGCACCCAAACTGACCGCTGTCTCCCTGACCATAGAACCAACTCTTTTCAGAGTTTGATGGGAAAGGCTGGTGATAATCGGAGTAGCCAGTAGAGCCTGGGCAATAATCATAGCCCAGGGCGTGTAAAGTAGCGCCAGAATCCCTAACGGCCCCCGCCTGCTAATAATAAGATAAACAATCAAGCCAATAGCTACTGCCGGCACTGCCATCAAGCTATTTATAGTATTCACGATGAACCTGTTTCCTGGAAATTTTTTCAGAGCAAGTAAAAGGCTCAAAGGGAGACTAAATAAAGAAGATAAGAATACAGCAGTCAGTGAGACAGAGAAAGAGAGTAAAACAATACTGAAGATTTCTCTATCTAAAGATATGATTAACCCGAAAGCTTTGTTTAAGGCACTAAGAATACTTTCCATTATTCCTTCTCAGTAATTCCAAAAATTGCCAGGGGAAAAAAGAGAGGCATTCCATACTCTTTTTCACCATAAGTCCTGATAATATCCTGTCCCTCAACGCCCGTAATGAATTCAACGAGTTTCATTGCCAGTTGATAATTTATGTGTGGATATTTCTTTTTAGAGACAGGAATTATACTGTAAAGATTATAGAGATACTCATCTCCGTCTACCAAAACAGTTAAATCCAGTTCTTTCCTATGGGCAAGATAAGTTCCTCTATCAGTCAATGTATATGCTCTCCTTTCATTGGCAATCCTCAAAGTTCCCACCATTCCTGTCCCTGCTTCAATGTACCAGCTTCCCGAAGGCTCAATTCCAGCTACCCTCCATAGTTCTCTCTCCTTCCTGTGCGTTCCCGAATCGTCTCCTCGAGAAACAAAAGTAGATTTTGATATTGCAATCTCTTTGAGCGCTTTAACTCCTTCCCTGCCACCTCTGATATGAACAGGGTCTTCTTCTGGCCCCACAATCACAAAATCGTTATACATAACTTCATATCTTTTCACCCCATAACTTTCTTTTACAAACATCTCCTCTTGAGTCGGATCGTGGACTAAAATCAGATCCACATTACCCTCTTTAGCCAGGCGAATCGCCTGCCCTGTCCCCACAGCAATGACCTTAACTCTGCACTTGTTTTTTACCTCAAATGGCGGAAGCAGAACATCCAAAAGTCCTGAGTCCTGAACGCTGGTAGTGGTAGCCAAAGTCAATTGTGTCCTTTTCCCTCCTCCCGCCAATACGAGAATAATCCCCAAAAACAGGATAAAAAAAACAATCAAAAAGGTGACAGGTACTTTTTTCATATCTACCCAAAAATAAAAAATCCAGCATTCCGCGCTTGCAAAATACTGGACTTAATCTCTCCTTCTCAAGCACGGAAAGTGCACCGATTTCTCAGCGCACTCTATCGGCCATCCACCATATCTTTTTGGACTCAGGTAAAATGGCTCGGAGAATATTTTTAGATTATCTTATAAGAATTCTATCCTTCTGTCAAGAAAAAAGGGGACAGCGACCTTTTTTCCCAAAAAGGCGAGGCTACTTTCTTTCCTCTTTTCACCCTCTGGTGAAAAATGGGGTCTAGTGGAGTCGGTCTAATGGGGTCTGACCCTTTTTCATAGAAAAATGGTCGCTGTCCCTATTTATTAAGTATTGTGTCCCCAGAATTCGTTTCACAATTAATGCACCCACCACAATTTTAACTCCATCCCCAGGCAAAAAGGGCAAAGCTCCCAAAATGAGTGCCTTTACCAGATTCATCCTGGCCACCCACATCAACCAGCCCACTCCCGGTAGATATATCGCCAGAAGTCCCACCATCATAGCCAGAAATATTAATACAAAGTGAGGCTTCTCCCTTCCTTCCAATATCCACCCAATAAGGAAAGCCGCAGGGATAAACCCCAACAAATACCCACCAGTAGGTCCCAGAATAGCACCAATCCCACTCGAACCTTTGGCAAAAACCGGAAGCCCGACCACTCCCAGGAGAATATAAACCAGTTGACTTAAAGCGCCCAGATACTTCCCCAGTATAGCCCCTGCCAGAAAAGTGAAAAATGTCTGAAGAGTAATAGGAACAGGAGTAAAAGGTAAAGGAATAGCAATCAATCCTCCCACTCCGGTCAAAGCCGCAAATAGAGCACAGAGAATCATTCCATCTGTTTTCAGTTTCATCTTCCGCTCCGGAAAAGTTAAGAGTCTATTCTTAAACCAAAATCTTGTCAAAATTGTACTTTAATCCCACAGTCAAGCGAACTTCCGGGCATAACCACTCCTGGTATCTCTTCGTAGGAGACATCCAAGAGATTGGTAGCCCCTAAGTGAAATTCTAACTGACCCAGGGTTTTAGAGAGCCGACCATCCAGAATAAAATACCCTCTTTCATTTCCACGCTGTTTGTATATCCCCTTTAAATTCTGGCGAACTCCCCAGGGGAGAGGAAAGCCAAATCCCAGAGAAACCTGATGTTGCGGATGACTCAGAGCATATTTGGAAATACAATTTTCCCATTCTTCTGATTCGGATTGGAGAAAAGTATAACCGAGAGAGAAGCGAGTTGAACTCCTCAATCCAATTTCCAAAAGAGACTCCACTCCATAAGTATACGCCTTTCCAATTTTTACCGCCTCCCACGGTGACAGGGAATCCCTCTTCACCCAGTCAATGAGATTCCGTCCATTTCTGAAAAGAAGAGTAGTTCTGGAATTTAACCAGGTATTTAAACCAAAATCTCCTCCCAACTCATACGACCAGGCTTCCTCAACTACCAGTCTGGGGTTACCTACATTTTTCGGACTCCAGTAGTAAAGCTCCGTATAATCAGGAGTTCTAAAACACTTTCCCCAGGAAGCGTGCAGCCTCACCTTGCGGGAGCGATGGTAACCTATATTCATTGCAGGAGAAAACTGCCAGCCCCATCCCGAGTGGTGGTCTATTCTAATTCCTGGATTGAGAGTAAACTTTCTCCCTAAAGAGACCCCGTACTCTGTGTAAATTGCTTCCTTAACATTCGCATGGTCGCCCAGCCGGGTGGACTCCAACTCCTCTTTCGCTACTTCTGTGCCCAGCACAAATTCTCCTATTCTTTCCGATTTAGTTCTAAGCTGAACTTCACTCCCATAAAGGTAAGTAGTGTGATAGTTCGCATAAGAATCGGGATCAGTGATATCCCCAATAAATTTGTCGTCATGCTGACGATAATATAGTCTGGACTCAACTATCAAATTTTCCCATTTTTCCCATTGTGCTCTTATGCTTCCCAATATTGTATTTGTCCACTCCCGGGAAGGCCAATCCCCATAGAAACCATTCGCTCCAAACTCCTTTTCTAAATATCCAAAAGAGAAGCCGATAGAGCCCCTGGAAAAATCTAATGTAGAATTATTGAAAAAGGAGAAATGTTTAAAATCAGTATCAAAACAATAACCATCGGACATCTTCCCTCCCAGAGAGAAGCGAGTGCCAAAATTTCCCAAGCAATCAGAGAAGGAAAAAGTTCCACCTCTTGTTCCGTTTTCACCAGCTAAAGCTTCAAAACTTACTTTATGCCGCTGGGGAGTCTTGGTAATAAAGTTAACCACCCCACCAAAAGCATCAGCACCATAGAGAGAGGAACCATGTCCATGAAGCACTTCAATCCTTTCCACATCTTCCAAATTTATCGGCAAATCGAGATTATGATGTCCGGTCTGGGGGTCGTTCATCCGCACTCCATCAAGAAGAACCAGGACTTGCTGGAAAGTAGCTCCCCTTAGGCCAAGGTCTGCCTGTACACCATAAGGGCCCCGCGCCCGGAAGTCCACACCAGGAGCGTATTTCAAAACCTCTATAGGCGAGTGGCCAGGAGAGGAATTAATCTCATCAGCATCAATGATGCTCACATTTCTCAAAATCAGAGAGCGAGGACGGGGAATCCTTGTGCCCGTAATAACTACTATACCCAGATCGCCAATATAGGATTCATCTTCCGGAAAAGAAGCTAAAGGATAGCCCCAACTGAATAAAAGCAGGAGAAAAATTAGAAATATTTTTTTCACTTCCACCAGTTCCTCTTACGCAACCCTTCCTCACAAAAGCCCAATTCCAGCCACTCGCACCCTTTACAAATTATAGATAATTCTTCCGGCTGAACTCTTTTCTCTATCAAATTCAACAAAATTTTTGCTTCTGCCTTTCTACCAATATGCGGTTTAAGTTTATCAATGATTTCCTGGTCAAATTGTTCAACATTGCTTCCCGGTTTATTACACCTGTCTTCCAAATTATGGGGACACTTCAAGCAGATATCATCAACGCCATCAACCACCTCAATCTCCAGTGAGGGATTTTCTCTTATCTTATCTACTATTCCTTGCATATTCTCCACGAATTCTTCGCTGTAGCCCAGACCGCGGAATCCATAGAGACACAGAAGATGGTGCGGCCGCAATCTTATCTTATCTCTTTTCAGTGCTTAGCCTCCTCAATATATCCCAGTATGCTCCACGGTATCCTTTCTTGATTGCCTCCACTAAAACCTGATTCTGGTTATAATTGTATCCTTTCTCCTGGTCATCCCTCGTGGTAAAGAAGAATCTCTCATCATCCCCGATTAATTCGGAGATATAGTAGAAGACATCTTCGCCAAGTCTCTGGGAGACATAGAATACAGGCTCAAAGAAATCATTATTTCCTCTAACTTTCCCCTGTAAGTTTCTGTTCTCCTCCCTCGCGCCTTCTTTTAAAACGATATTACCCAGCTCAGTTCCTGCGTATATTCTCACTCCCACCATTACTCCCGCTCTATCCGGTTCCGTTTCTCTCATCAACTCAATCGTCTCCTTGACCGTCTCACGAGTTTCCCCCGGTCCTCCCAGAAGGAGGTCGAACATAAACGTAATACCATACCTATGGCAGACTCTTGCCGTATTTTTTATCTCGTCTTTTCCAAAATCACGGCCCAAAATTCTTAATATCTCCCTATTCCCATTATCTACGCCAAAGTCAACACCCCTACAGCCTGCTATCTTCATAAGCCTCGCCAGCTCTTCAGAAAAAGGGCTGGGACTACAATATGCATACCAGTCTATTTTATTGTTGATTCCTCGATTGACTATCTGTTGACAGACAGCTTTAGCATGTTCTTCTGGAAGATTAAACTCACTATCACAAAAGTGAAAACAATTGACCCCTCCATCCAATAGGGCCTCCAGTTCATTCACCACTTTCTCTGGATTCCTTAAACGAATCTTTCTTCCTTTAGCCACAGGGTCAGCACAATAGATGCATCTCTTATTGCACCCCCGTTTTGTTTCAATATTCCCCTGTCCTCCATCATTAAAATATCTTCTATTATCCACGAGTTTTCTTCGCCTGGAAGATAATTTATTCAAATCGAAATATTGCGGCGCGTTGTTAACAAACCCTCCGCCATCCCTATATACCAGTCCAGGAAGGTCTCCATAATCTTTCCCTTGGGTTATCCTATCCAGAAGTAACGGCAGAATTTCTTCTCCATCCCCTCTTATTCCCAGGTCCAATTCGCAATATTCTAAAATCTTTTCTGGCATTATGGAAAAACCAACCCCTCCCAGAATAATAGGAACATCCGTCTTGGTTTTGAGATACTCAACTATTTCCTTTATCTCCGGAAGAAAGAAATCCTGGCTCAGAAGATAACAGTCATCCGTATTCCTGATTGTAGTTCCTATAGCCAGAACCGATTTTTTACGAAAATAATCGTCTATCGCCTTTCTATAATCCTCTGAGAAACAGAGGTCGAGCAAATCAACAATATACCCTTTCTCAGTGAGCGCCTCTCCCAGGTAATCAAGCCCCACCGGAGCGATAGCCGGCTTCATCCTATTCGTATTAACCACCAAAAATGGGGTCAACTCTATTTTTCTCCCAAAAAAGTGACAGGTACTATTTTTTAAAGCGACATTTAGTTGGTTCCCTGCCCGAAGGTCCCGAACAATTACTGCAAGAGACACATTCAGCTTTCCTCAGGTCTCCTCTTCTGATTCTATTGGGAAAATCCGGTTCTCTAATAAGGGGCCTGGCAAGGCCTATGAGGTCAGCCACCCCTTCCTCCAATATTTCTCTCATAGTCTCAGGCTTCCTCAGTCCCCCTACCAGGATTATCGGCACACGGGTTACCTTCTTTACCATTTCTGAATAAGGTCTGAAATAAGCTTCTTTCCTCATCCATCCCAGGTCTTTTCTACCTTTTCTGTACCTGCTTCCAGCAAGTCCCCCGGATAGTTCAATCGCATCGATGCCAAGTTGGGAAAGTTTCTTAGCCACTTCACAAGCCTCTCCCACAGTAAGCCCACCTTCAACGAAATCTCCTGCGGGAATCTTTGCCAGAACAGGATAATCCTTCCCCACTGTTTCTCTAGTACGTCCATAAACCTCCAGAAGAAAACGCATTCTATTGTCCAGACTTCCTCCCCAGGAATCTTTTCTTTTATTGGTTATGGGTGAAAGGAACTGATTTATAAGATATCCGTGAACAGAATGAATCTCGACGCCATCAAATCCCGCATCCTTGACTCTTCCTGCAGCCCGGGCAAAAAGGTTTATTACTTCTTCAATTTCGCTTGCGTCCATTTCTCTGGAAGTGAGTTCTAAAGGTTTGTATTCTACCGTTGAAGGTCCTATGGGAGTCTCCTCTCCCACATCTTTATCCCGCCTCCCACCACAGTGGTTAATTTGCATCACTATCTTTGTTTTTAATTTATGGACTTCCTTAACTAACTTTTTGAGGGCAGGAACTAAACCGTCCTTATAAATACCCGTCATCCTGCGGTCAGCCTTTCCCAGAGGGTGTATGTACGAATGACCGGTTATGATGAGCCCCACTCCCCCCTGAGCGAGCCTCACATAAAGTTTTACCATTTCCTGGGTAAACTCTCCATTGGGGGGTGACATTCTCTCCGCAGTTGCTGTTCTCACGAACCTGTTTTTCAAAACCATACTATTTATTCTTATTGGTTCAAACAGAGTATCCAAATTCTTATCCCCGATAGTCCAAGAGAAGGTCTCTGAAAAAGTCCCCCTCGATGTCTTTGCGAGGAGCAAAGCGACGAAGCAATCTCGTTGTTACCATCAAAGAATGAGATTGCCACGCCCTTCGGGCTCGCAATGACAGACCAAAGTCAATACTTTTTCAGAGACCAAAAGAGAAGCTGTAATCTCTTCATCTAAGATACTACTTTTTAGAAAAAATGGTATCATATATGATGCCATCTATCAAGAGAAAAATTTGTTGCATCCAAGTGCAATCTAAAGTTCGCGGCTACCAAAATCAATTTTTCAACAATATCTTTACCGCACCCGCAAGGAGGGAAAATGGTCGCTGTCCCTATTTTAATTTTTCTATTTTGGAAGGTAAAAAGGTTAGTGAACCCGCAGGAAGGGGAAAATGGTCGGAAAAATGGTCGCTGTCCCTATTTATTTATTTATTTAAATATCTACTCATATCTCAATGCCTCGATTGGGTTCAATAAGGATGCTTTTCTGGCTGGCCACAAACCAAAGAAAAGTCCTATTCCAGCAGAAAAAAGGAAAGCAAGGAGAACTGCGCCCACAGAAATTTTTGTTGACCAGCCAGCAAATTTTGCAAGCCCACCAGATACAGCCGCGCCAAACAGAATTCCCAATATTCCGCCAACAAGACATATTGCTACTGCTTCAATTACGAACTGTGAGAGTATATCCCGATTGTTTGCCCCGATTGCTTTCCTCAACCCGACTTCTCTTGTTCTTTCCGTCACGGAAACAAGCATTATATTCATAATTCCAATTCCCCCAACGAGAAGGCTGATAAAAGCAATCGAACCAAGAAGCCAGGAAAAGGTCCTGGCAGTTGAGGAGACAGCTTCCTGAATTTCAGCCATATTTCTAACTTCAATTGTGTCCTCTCTATCAGCAGGAATATTATGTCTACGGACAATCAATTTTTTTACCTCTTCCTGCACCTTTTCCATTTCTTTTTCATTCTCCACTTCAACATCGATGTAATCAACATATTTTTTGCCTAAAAGACGGTACATTGCCGTATTTAATGGAAGTATAATTTCGTCATCTCTATCTCTCGAGCCCGTAGCCCCTTTTTCCGGGAGAATTCCGATTACCCTAAAGTTTACTCGATTTATTTTTATATATTCTCCGATGGAATTTTCATCTTCAAAAAGTTCCCGTACAACAGTTTTCCCCAGCAGGGCAACTCTTGAGCGAGTAATCATTTCCACGTCATTAAAAAATCTGCCCTCCGAAACTTGAGAAGCCCCGATAAAGGGATATTCCGGGGTTACACCTGTAATTCTTGTGTTCCAGTTTTTGTTTCCATAAACGACCTGCCCTCGGCCGGAAACACTGGGATTAACCCTTTTTACATAGGGAATTTTTCTCATATCCTCGGCATCTTCAATCGTAAGCCTGGTAATACTTCCTGCCTCAAGTGCAATTCCCCCTGGTCCGTGCCATTGCGGACGAACGGAAAGAAGATTTGAGCCAAGTGAGGCAAGACGTTGTTTAATATCTTCCCGCGCCCCAGTGCCCAGGGCAAGCATTGCAATTACCGCTGCTACACCAATAAGAATTCCCAAAATAGAAAGAAAAGAACGAGACCTATTGGAGAGGAGAGCTCTCATTGCTTGCGAAAAGTAATTTTTCAGTCGAAACAAATCAAAGTGGTGAATCTTTAAATCAGGCGCAAGTTCACCTCGCTCCTCACTTGTGCTGGGGGCTTCGCCCGTAAGATATTCGTCAGAAACAATCTTTCCATCGAGAAGTCTGATTATTCTCTTTGCTCCTTTGGTCAATTCCTCCTCGTGAGTTATCATAATTATAGTAATTCCAGAATCATTTAAACTTTTGAGGACTTTCAAAACTTCCTTAGCTGAAGTGGAATCAAGATTCCCTGTCGGTTCGTCAGCGAGAATTATTCTGGGATTCTTTATGAGCGCTCGGGCAATTGCCACCCTCTGCTGCTCTCCCCCGGAAAGTTCATTGGGATTATGATTTATCCTGTCCCCTAATCCTACTGTTCTCAATAAATCTTCAGGTGAAGAAAACTTTCTACTCTTTATGTCCGAAGTATACACCAGCGGAAGGGAAACATTTTCTCTTGCCTTGAGTCTGGGAAGAAGATTAAACATTTGAAAAACAAAACCGATAAACTCATTGCGAAAAGTAGCAAGCTCTTCCTGAGACAGTCTGGAAACGTCTTTTCCAATTAAATGGTAAGACCCCCCATCAGCTCTATCCAAAAGGCCAAGAATATGGAGTAGTGTAGATTTACCACTTCCCGAAGGGCCCATTATAGCCACAAATTCACCAGAAGAGATTTTAAGTGAAATATCCTTTAAGGCGGGAACAACAACTTCTCCAATATGGTATGTTTTGCTTATGTTTTTTAATTCTATCATATTTAAATTTACCGTAGCCACAAGCGGCTACCTTCTGCCACCACCTATTCCCGGAATTCCTCCGAATCTACTTCTAAATGTTGGTTTTGCCTCTTCACCGGCTAAAAGAACTAAATCAGATTCTTCCAGGCCAGAAACTATCTCCACATTTTTTCCGTCTTCAATTCCCGTTTGAACTTCTCTATTTTCAGGCTCTCCAGATTTCGTTTTCAGAAGTACAAATTTCTTGCCTTTTCTTTCCTTGACAGCAAGGGCTGGCAGAAGAAGAACATCCTCCTTTTTACTTATTGTCACATCAACGTTTGCACTCATTCCCGAGCGAAAAATCCCCAAGGTTTCATCTGGCGATATATCCACTTGATATATAGTCACATTATTTACAATCTGAGATTCATAGGCGATATGTTCAATTTTTCCCTCGATATTTTTCTCCGGATAGGCATCAAGGACTATTTTTGCTTTCTGCCCAGACTTTAATTTTCCCATGTCTGTTTCATCAACCTGAGCCTGAACGATTAAATTATCAGCCATAACCAGAATCGGGTCCTGGGATGTTACTGTCTGGCCAGGTTCAACGTTTCTTTTAATAATAAACCCTTTTAGCGGCGCGACAATCGGTGTAGGCTTATAAACATCTTCCCATTTTTCCGACTCTTCCTTCCCTTGCGCCCTTGCCGCATCAAGGAGAGCCGCCCGATCCAGAGAACTCATCCAGGCAAGAATTTCTCCCTTCCCGATCTCTTCGCCTTCTCTAACCAGAACTTCCTCTACTCTCCCGGAAACCGGTGGTTTAATTTCCAGGCGATTCCTCGGCTTTACCACTCCGCTCGCGGAGACCGTCAAAGAAATTGACCCACGCTCGGGCCTTATTTCTGTGTAAACAGTCTCTTTCTCTTCTCGCCTTAAGAGAAAAAATGCCCCCACTATCAACACAATAACAATAATCAAAATCCAATTTTTTAATCTCATTATTCCCCCTCGCCTAAAACTCTCTTCCATTCAGCGCTGGCAACAAACCCACTATATTCAGCATCAAGCAAAGATTTTTTTGAGTTTATAAACTCATTCTCTATCGCGTCCCAATCCTGATAGGAAATAAGGCCGTTAACATACTTTACCCGGGAAATCTTGGCCCGCTCTTCGGAAGCTATGAAATATTTTTCTCTAACTTTCACATTCTCCACGGCATCGATAAGTCCGTTATATGCTTGTTCAAGTCCCGATAAGATTTCTTGCTTTACCTCCCGGAGATTCTCTTCTGATTTGACTCTATTAATCTGGGCAATTTTCCAATCATATATTGTCTTTCCTCCGGAAAAAAGTGGATAAGAAAGACTCAGGCCAACATTCCACCGCCCTCTTTCCAGAGGCCATTCAGCGCCACTCCTCGAGGTACTTCCACTGAAGGAAACCTGGGGATAAAAGTCTCCTCGTGTATATCTCAAATTATATTTTGCTGAATCAATTTCATATCTCGCCACTAAATAATCAGGGCTTTTCGCCAGCAATTCCTGAAATGATAAGATTCTTTCTGGAGGAATCACCTTAAATGTTCCGCTTACATCAATAACTTCAAATTCATCTCTTCCCATTTCTTTTAAAAGTTTCACCTGCTGAGTCTTTAGATTTCGTTTTGCAGAAGATGTCTCATATTCTGCCTGATAAAGGTCTGCCTCAGAACGTAAATAGGCACCCTTATCTTCCCTCCCCGCCTCATACCTCAATTTTACAATCTGACTGTTTTCTCTTCTCCTTTCCAGTATCTCCTCAGAAAGTGAAATCGTATTTTGAGCTTTTAAAACTTGAGCAAAAGCAACCTTCAAATCATATATTGTATCCGAAACACTCCTTTCAAACTTTGCCTCTTCTCCTTTAAACTCTGCTCTTTGCTGCTTCAACTTACTTGAATTCTTAAAACCAGAAAATACGGAAAGTTTACCAGAAATTCCATAATTGAATTCTTCATTCTCACTTCCACCCTCAGCAAAGGTTTCAAAACTGGTTATAGAACTTGACTTCGTCCAGCCGGCGCTTGCCGAAATCTGTGGCAAGAAACTTGTAAACGAACTCTTGTAAGAAAGACTTGCCGATTTAAGAGACTGGCCAGCAGTGATTATCTGTGGATTTTTTTCTTTTGCCTCTCGCAGCACATCCTCCCAGACAAGTGCTTCAGCAAAAACGAGGTTCAGATTTACAAAAACGATGCCTGCCAGTAATACGCCCCGTAGGAAACCTCGCCATAAATGGTGCGGCATTCTTTTAGAAATAATGATTCTCTTCATTCTTCTCTCTCTTTACAGCCTTCCTTAATTCTCTCTTCTTTTCTTTTCTTGAATCCTTCTTTAAATTCTTTAAACTTCTCTAATTGCTCAGGTGTGAGCAATTTTTCAATCTCGCCATCAGTCCTTTTTTTAATGGCCAAGGTCCTTTCTCTCATTTTTTTCATCTCTTCCTGGATTTTTTCCCAACCCTTTTTCATAATTTGAGAAACCTTTTCTTCCTGCTCTTTAGATAGTTCTAACTCCTGGCATAACCTTTGCAAACGTCCCTCGTGAAATTTTTCTCTCTTATGTTCTACCATTCTCACCCATTCTTTTCCAATCTGTTCTTCGCTACCCGCGCCTTCTGAACTAGCAAATCCTAAAAAGAGTAAGCTACAAACTATCAAACTTTTCAAAATCGTCTTCATCTTCCCACCCTCCTTTCCTCTATCCCAGAGGTCCATAATAGATTTCCAGTAACTCTTCTTCAAAATTTTCTTCTAACTGCGTGTCAATCAGTAAATCTGATATTACCTCAGTTGGTCTCTGATAAAAAAAGTTTTTGTACTTTAGCAATCCCACTGCCAGCAGAAAGAAAATCAAAAATGCAAGAATTGACTTCTTAAACACCGGAAGATATACGCGCCATACCGGCGGTTTCCTTCTATCTTTAATACGCGCAAAAAGTCTGGTTTCAAAATATTCCTGCGGTTCCTTTCTTTCTTTTAAAAGAAACACCTTTTTTATCTCTTTCAAATACTCCAACTCCCTGGTGCAATCCGCGCACTTCTTGAGATGCTCAAGTAATTTTTCCTCTTCATCCTTTGTTATTTCCCGGTCAAGATAGGCAGATAACAATATTTTGAACTTCTCACAAGACATAGCTCATTCCCCCTGTGGATAAAGAAAAGCCAATTTCCCCTTTAATTTCTGCCGCGCCCTGAATAGCCATATCTTCACTTTAGCGAGGGAAATCTTCATTATCTGAGAAATCTCATTATAACTTAAGCCCTCTATTTCTTTCAAAGTTAAAATAATGCGGTCCTTTTCTGGCAAAGAATTCATTGCTTTCTGGATAATATCCTGTAATTCCTTCTGGCTCAACTCTTCAGTAATATCTCCTTCCTTACTAGCCAAAACATCTTTCAACTTTAATTTCTCTTCTTCATCAAATTCTGTTTCATAAGATATAATCTTATTGTTTCTCTTTCTGAGTTCATCAACACACTTGTTAACTGTAATTCTATAAAGCCAGGTAGAAAAAGAGGATTCCCCTTTGAAACTACCTCCCTTAGTATAAACTTTAAGGAAAACTTCCTGAGCAATATCATCTGCTTCTTGAGTATTACCAATAATGGAATAAATTGTGTTAAAAACAGTAATTTTATACTTCCTGACCAGAAATTCAAATGCATGCTGGTCGCCCTTTTTAAACTTGCCAAGAAGTTCCAAATCTTCTTCCATTGAGTCTGCACCTTTCTACACCTCTATTATTTAGACGATAGAGGCGAGCGAAATGTTACACCTTCCGGTATTTTTTATACCAAAAAGCACTACGGGACGCTTTAAGCACAGGTGGATGCTTGAGGCATAGGTAGATGCCTGAGGAAGAGCGGTATGTCTAATATCTTATAATTTATCTGTTATTTTAAAAAATGTCTGGACAACCTGAGGGTCAAATTGAGTGCCTGAGTTTTCCTTAATCTCTTCAATCGCCTCTTGTTTAGTAAGGGGTTTTTCTCGATAGGGTCGCTCAGAAATCATCGCATCATAAGCATCTGCCACTGCCATTATCCTTGCACCTAAGTTAATGGCTTCTCCTTTTACACCATAAGGGTAACCTTTGCCATCATATCTCTCATGATGCTGCTGAATCAATTTAATAGCCCCTTTCAAGAACGTTAATGGTTCTAAAATCTCCGCTCCTTTTAGCGAATGAAGTCTCACTTCTTCCCATTCTTGAGCAGTTAATTTTCCCGGTTTAGTCAAAACATAATCATGAATGCCAATTTTACCCAAATCATGAAGCCCGCAGGCTTGCCTTATTTCATCGATCTCTTCGGCTGTTAAATTCATTTCCTGAGCAATCATTACTGCGTATTTGGTTACATTTACTGAGTGGCTATGAGTATAGTGATCTCGGGCATCAATTGCTTGAGCCAAAGCTTTGATTGTGCGTAGATAAGTTGCTTGTAATTCTTCATAGAGGTTGCTTAAATCTCTGGTCCTTTGTTCAACCTTATCTTCCAATTCTTGATTCATCTTGCCGATTATTTGATTGTGTTTTTCCTTTTCTTTCTCCAATCGGTAAATCCTTAAATTTCGCTCTACACTATGCAAAAACTGTTCCCTCTTAAAGGGCTTGTAGATATAATCGTCTACCCCTAGTCTCAGTGCCCTTACGGGAGCTTGTTCATCGGCATAGCCAGTTATTATGATAACTATACTCTTTACCTCAGGCCTAATCCCCTTTATCTTCGCTACTGCCTCTATACCATCCATGCCCCCTGGTAGTCTAACATCAGCAACGATAAGCTCAAAGAAGGTTTTTTTCGCTGCCTCAATGGCCTGGAGACCATCGCTGGCACTAGCCACCACATAGCCCTCCCTCTCTAACATAAGAGTTAAAGCCTTGCAAAAAGACTCATCATCCTCTATGATCAGAATGTGCTCTTTCATTATAATTCTACCTCCTTTTTCTGTAGTGTAGCCCTTTATGGGCGTATGTTTTATGTGGTAGTATAGCCCTTTATGGGCGTCCCGATTTATCACGACGGGCATAAAGCCCTACACTACCGAGCGACTCCGAAAACTATCCTAACCTCTTAACATTCCGAGGATGAAGGGATAGTTACAGGAGCTTCAAATCCGCTAGGTTTTGCCCCAGCGCTGGCGGATTTAGAGCGAGGTTTTACTAACCGAGCGACTCCGAAAACTATCCCTTCATCCTCTCTTTTTCTAAGATGCTCTAAAAGTTTAGGCACTCTTCTGGCTAAATAGAGACTCCCCGTTTTTTCACCGGCATCCTTATGATAAAGGTAGACCCTTTTTGCGGCTTTGAGGAGACTTCAATACTACCCTTATGATTCTCAACAATTCTATATACGATAGAAAGTCCCAGACCTGTACCTCTACCAACATCCTTGGTGGTAAAAAAGGGATCAAATATTTTCCCGATATGCTCCTCAGGTATACCTTTACCATCATCTTTTATTTGCACTACTGCAAAGTCACCTTCTTGATAGCTCTTTATCGTTATAGTGCCAGATTCTTTAATAGATTTTATTGCCTCTTTAGCATTGATCATTAAATTGGTAAAGACTTGCATCAATTCATTAAAATTCCCCTCAATTGATGATACCTTCCCTTGCTGTTTGCGGAGATAAATCTTATCCTGGCGCAATTGATATTCTAAAAAGGCATAAGCCCTATCAATAACCCGATTCAAATCCAATTCCTCAAAGTTAGCACCGCTTTTCCTTGAGTATTGGAGTAACATCTCTACAATCTCCTTACACCGCCGTGTGCCTTCTTCGATTTCCTGCAGCATTTTTCTATATGGTTTTGCCTCTATTTCCCTGAGCAGCATCTCTGCATTCAGCAAAATAGAACCTAAGGGAGTGTTGATTTCATGAGCTACCCCGCCGGCTAACACACCTACAGTGGCCATCTTCTCTGACTGAATTAACTGCGTCTCAGTAGCTTTTAATTTTTTTTGCACACCGTTATGCAAACGGGCATTTACCAAGGCTATTGATGCATATTCAGCCAATGATTCCACTAAAGTCAAATCACCAGAAGTAAAAGCATCTACGAGAGATTGTCTGTCGATATAGATTAAGCCAATAATCTTATTTTTCTCCTCTTTTAAAGGAACACAAACTACTGAGCGGATATCCAGGGCTAAGACACTTTCTGCATTTGCAAAATGGGAGTCATTTTGGACATCGGTAACCCAAATTGGTCTCTGCGTCTCCAGGACTTTCTCAGTAATGGTCCGGCTAAAATTTTTGAAAAAAGCGTTTTTCTTTTCATCAAATTTTTCTTTTGTCCGAATTACCTGGGAATAAGGCTTTCCTGCTTCATCCAGCAGAATAAGAAATCCACGATCAGCATTAGTCACCTTCATTATATACTCAATAATATTGTTTAAAACTGCATTTAAATCCAAATTACTGACTACCAGTTTCATAAATTCATCCAGTATTTCTATTTGTTGGCGTAGTGATGAAGGTGGTTTTTGAGTTATCTCTGAAGTTATGGATTTCTTCTGCCTCTCCTTCAGAACCTGGCGAGCTTCATTGGCTCGAGATAATTGGAACTGGTTATCAATGATAATAAATTTAGCCGAGGCCTCTTCTAAGGCTATGGTTGCCTGTTCAAAGTCTTTTAATTCCATATAAAACTTGCCTAACTTTAACTGCGTTATCCCTTCTTCTAAAAGATTCCCTTGGGACTGGGCTATCTTAATACCTTGTCTAAAATACCCTTCTGCTCTTTCCAATTGCTTCTCTTTTTGAGCCACCAACCCCTGTAACCTCATTAGATGGATATGATAATAAGAATCCGGCAATTCTAATTCCGTTTCCAGTCTTTGTTGGGTTTCCTGCAAATACTCTTTGGCTTCGGTTATTTTATCCTGTTCTAAAAAGACCTCTCCTGTATTATAAAGAGCGGGAATCAATTGTTCCACTTTTTTCTCCCGTCCCAAGGAAACAGCTTTCTCAAGATACGATAATGCCTCTTCTATTCTTTTTAATTCAAAGGCTGCCTTTCCTAACAACACGTTCCCCTGGACCTGCAAGTTTATATATCCTAACTTAGTAGCCAATTCTAACAACCTACTTGCCCATTCCTGGGCTGACTTAAAATCTCCCCGATTCAAGGCATCCCCATCCAAAACGGGCAGAATAGAGACTTCATAGGTTGACGGCTCTTTCAGCTTTTCCAGACAACTAAAAATCAGGCCTTGCACCTCTTGAACCTGGTGTGTCCTTCCACAAATACCCGAGTAGTCGAGTTTACATTTATTAATCCAGAAGACTATATCAGTAAAATCATTTTCCTGTGCTATTTGGTTAGCCTTTTCTAAATATCGACCTTCACCTTTTCTCCCGAATCGACAAAAAGCCTGCTGGTAAAGACAACCAGCCATTGCATAAACCCACCAGAATTCCTTATCTCGTTCCCTTTTTCTCTGTTCACAAAGCTCTATCACCTTTTTCATCTGTCCAGAACAGGTCGTCCCCAACCCATGGTCAAGTAAATCAGGAGCTTGCTTTATCAAATTTTTACAATACGCCAGAAACTTTTTATTTGATCTCCGGATGGCTTTCTTTCCCAAAAAAGCCACTATCCCTTTTAGCCCCATTCTTGCACTAACTAAATTCTTATCTTTTTTCATATCGATTCAAAAACTTTCTCAGTAAAATCACATCTTTTTTACTTAACTCTACAAAACAGACTCCTGTGCGAAAGATGTCTTTATGCTCCTTTGAAATTGGTTGGCTATAAGCCACCTGTGCTTTTACGTTAACAAATTTGGATTTAGCAGATTTCACACTCTTATCTTTAGGAGGAAACCCAATTTGGAGATTCATAACTAAGGGGGGTTTATTGCTACCAACAAAACCGATGCCTCGCGTGCTAATATCCTTAGTTATTGTCTTTATCTTTAGTTGCTTCTTAAATGGAGGTATGGTGATATTATAAATTACTGGGAGAGACATGGCAAATCTACGCGAGGCTCTCTTTTCAACATTCTTCTGTTTGTTTTTCATAGCCCTCTCCTTTTTCATTCTGTTTCCTTTCTCAAACTTTATAACCAATGTTTCCAATCTAATTTAGCAATCGTGTCCTTTACAAATTTTCTTATCACTTCCCTATCTTTCTTTTTTAACTCGAGAAATCCAACACCACATCTGTAAGGAGGATAATCATCCCAATAATTATCCGAAACATATATCACCTGGCCTAAACTACTTATGGTAACATGAGGCAAAGGCAAGGTTATCTCTAGTTCTAATATTGTTCCAGCATCCAATTTCTTCGATATCTTCATCATTATTCCACCCTCGCCAATATTTACACTAACTGCTTTTATTGGCGGGGACTCGGAATCCTTAATCTTGTATTGCACGCCAAAATCTGTTCTTACCCTAGAGAACCTTCTTCTCTCTTTTACCATTTTAACCACCTCTTTGATAAAGCAAAACTTCTTATCTTATTTTTAAAATAGACTCCTCTCAAAATCTTATCCTTCTCATCACTCTATCTTTTGATTCAACCCAGCTATTGGCGAATGCCCAGGAATTTTACGGGAACATCTACCCAAAGGTGTTAGGCCGCCTTCTGTCTTGTTCTATAATATCCATAGAACAAATTCACCTTATAAATCTTGGTTAACGATAATAGTAGCGTTTAAATATGCCTGTTTCATTGAATTAGTGAATTTCAAGAATAATCCAGAAGGTTGGCTTAAATCAAAATACATTAGTGAACAGATGTCATCAAACTCAAAGAAGGGCTCAAGTGGTTTTTTTTCATCAATATGTTCAACCTGCGAAAATCCCAATTTTTCATAAATCTGACCTGTTTTATATTTATTCCCTTGTATAATGAACGCATCGTTTACTTTGCTTTCTAAATAATAAGAATATGCTACCGTAAATAAACCCAAACTAACTTTACTTTTTGGATTACGGAATCTTCGATATTCTTCCGCAACAATTAGCCTTGATAGCTCTATAACTTTTCGGCCTCTGTTACCAAGGTCGTGTAGAATTGCATGGAATGTTTGGGCATGTTTTTCTAAATCTAATTTTTGCAGAAAATTCTCTATTTCGCCATCATAGTAAAGACCATTTTCTGATAGTACTGTTACTCTAACCCCACCTATCACTTTGCTATTATCCACTGCTATAATATGCATAGAGATGGAGTCCCATTTTTCTTCAAATCTGCCATCACTTGTGAGAATTTCTTTTGAATAGAGCCCCTCTTCTATATATACTTTGCCCCGTAATATGCACAATTCGTCTAAGTATTTTTTCCATAAGCCTGAGTCTCTTATGATTTTCATACCGCCTTGAATAAATTTAGGAAGAGCTGGGTCTAAAATTATAAATTCTACCATTTCATCTCACCGATTTATAGCTCGTATGAGCTAAACCAATAATTACATTAGAATAACATTTTTATATAACCGTTTCAACTCTTTTCTATAGGTAGCTGTATTTTCCCTTAGATTAGGCAAAATTTTTGGCTATTCTTGCTTTCCCTCATTAAGAATCTTAATAAATATATCTACTATATGAGGATCAAATTGTTTTCCTGCACCAGCCAGAAGCTCTTTTCTTGTTTCTTCTAATGTGAGAGCTTTTCGAAAAAGCCGTTTACTTGTCATAGCTTGATATGCATCCACAACAGCAATTATTCTTGATTCCAGGGGTATTTCTTCACCTTTTAAACCTTCTAGATAACCTTTTCCATCCCAACGCTCATGATGATAATATACTATATTTGCCATATTTGTAAAATTTTCAATTTTTTCAGCAACTTTTTTACTGAAAGTAACATGTGTTTTAATTGTATCCCACTCTTCATTCGTTAATGAACCTGGTTTCGTTAATATATCAACAGGTAAATAAATTTTGCCAACATCATAAATTAACGCAGCTGTTTCAAGTTCATCTAATTGTCTCTCAGATAAATTTAGCCTCTCTCCAATCTTTCTCGCTAGTTGTGCATTTTTCACATAGTGGAGACGAGCATACCCTACAATTTCTGTAAGTTTTGTTACTGATTCTATTATAGTTGCTAATGTATCCTTTACTCCTTGCAGCTGATAAAGTGTATGATAGAGCCCCTTCTTTTCCATTAGTTCCCTATGTGTCCCAATCTCTCTACTCTTACCCTTGTGAAGAACAACGATTTTGTCTGTATCAGTAACAGTAGAAAGATGGTGAGCAATAATAATGGTAGTTCTTTTCCTTTTTATTCTTTTCAGAGTATTCCTAATCTCAGTTGTTGTTTCTGCATCAACATTTGCGGTAGCTTCATCAAGAATTATAATTTGGGGATTGAACACACAAGCTCGAGCAAAAGATATTAACTGTTTTTGACCAGTAGATAACTTCGCACCTGCTTCATACACATTTTCTTTGTAGCCATTTGGAAGCTGGCTTATAAATTTATCAGCCCCGACATAAGTAGCTGCTCTATGGATTTGCTCGCTATCTATTTTTAAATTTCCCAACCTTATATTATCTTCAATGTTTCCTGAAAACAAAAAAGGCTCCTGTGGAATTATTCCTATTAACGAACGAAGTTGGCTTTTTTGAATATTTCGAATATTAATGCCATCAATTAAAATTTCTCCTTTATTTATTTCGTAAAATCCAGCCAAGAGGTTAATTATCGTTGTTTTACCTGCTCCAGTATAACCTACAATACCGATCTGTTCGCCTTTTCGAATTTCAAGATTAAAATTTTCTAACACAAAATTATCATTATTATAAGCAAACCATACATTCTTGAATTCTATTTTTCCCTTAAATTCTGGCAAATCAACCTTACCTTGAGGTCTTTCAACCTCAACTTTAGTATCTAACAATCCAAAAATTCTTTCCAAGGAGGCTGTGGCAGTCTGAAGAACTTTGTTTCCATGTATCAGCTTTTCTATTATACCAAAAAATAAACTCATCGACCCCACGAAGACAAGCAATGCTCCTAAACTTAAAGTTCCTCTCAGCACTTCTCTTCCTCCATACCATAGGATAAAGCACATAACCATTGCCTTAAAGACCATTGCTATTGGAGAAGTAAGGTTAAGATAAAAAAGAGAGTGCATACTTGTGTCTGTGTACTTTTTATTTAAATAATTTAATTTATCACTTTGCTTTTTTTCTTGATGAAAAATCTTTATCAAAGAAATACCAGTTATATTTTCTTGAAGAAAAGAACTGATTTGACCGAACCAAGACCTCTTTTCCCTTGTTATTTCTCTATTTTTCTTATTTATCAATAAGACACAAAATCCGAATACAAAAAGTAATATACACGTCATCAAGGTAAGTTGATGATTTTGATAAAATAAGTACCCTGTAATTCCAAAGAAAAAAAGTATATTACCAAAGATATTAATGACCGACTCATTTACTACCTGTTTTAAAAGCTGAACATCATTTGTAGCTATGGCCATTAGTTTTCCTATAGGATTCTTATCAAAAAATGACAGGTCCATCCTTTGAAGATGAGAAAAGATTTCCATCCTGAGATTAAACATCACATTTTGTCCAATATAACTAGCGAGATAACCCTCCAAGAATCTAAAAATGAGTAATAAACAAAGTACAAAAAAATAAATTAAGACTACACCTTTAATCAATCCTAAGAAGTTGTTCTTTAGAACATAAACATCTATAGCTGTTCGTAATAGGTGTAATTGAAAAATTCCTAAAAATGCTATACCTGCCTGAAGAAATATAGACACGAGAATAAGAAAACGATAAGGGACCAAATATTTAATAAAATATCTTATTATAGACCTTTTATTAGTCATAACCTATACCTTTTTACTTAAAATTGGCTTACCTTGAGATTCTCGTAAGTTATACCGTCATAAGTTCCTCTTCTAAAAGTTCTCTCTTATAAAATGCAGAGTAATACCCTTCTCTCTTGAGTAACTCATTATGCACTCCAGTTTCTACAATCTGCCCATTGATAAGGACTACCATAAGATCAGCGTTCTTAATTGTGGATATTCTATTAGAGACAAAAATGATGGTGCAATTTTCCATTTCTCTGGTTAAATTTTTCAATATCTCTTTTTCGGTACCAACATCTACCTGCGAGAGTGCATTGTCAAGTAATAAAATTTTTGGCTTAATAATTATTGCCCGGGCAATGGCTATCCTTTGTTTTTGTCCTCCGGAAAGAGTGACCCCTCTTTCTCCAACCAAGGTTTCATACCCTTGAGGAAATTCATCTATATCTTTCTTGATATCAGCAATAATAGAAACTCTATCCAAAATCTCCTGGCTTACTTGGGGTACCCCAAAACAGATATTTTCTTTTATACTTCCCGAAAACAAGAAAGACTCCTGAGGAACATAACCAATATTCGATCTCAAAATCTTTAAGGGAATCTCTTCGATAGGTTGGTTGTCAATAAAAATCGTTCCTTCCGGCCCATTATATAAACGAGCGATTAAATTAATTAATGTTGATTTGCCTGAACCAATCTCACCAATAATTCCTATGCTCTTTCCTCTTTCGAACTTTATATTTATATTTCGAAGAATAACCTTATCTTCCAATGAAAAGGTTAAATTCTTTAATTCTATTTCTCCCTTAATGGCGGTTATGTTCTCATTTATTCTTTTGGAATCTTCTATATCGGGCTTGTAGAGGAGTATATCGTTAATCCTCTCCATACAAGCCAAAGCTTCTTGGAAAAGATTGATTGACACACCAAGGATTAGTATAGGCCAGGTAAGATGGTTCAATTGATAGAAGAAGGCTGCAAAGTTTCCCGAGGTTATCTTTCCAGAGATAATAAAACTGCAACCAAGCCATAGAAATATTAGCTGACTCAGACCGATAAGAAACCAGACAGACGTTCCTCCCAGTCCCCAGACTTTATGAAGAACCATATTTTTCCTGAAATTTTCCCTGTTAATCTGTTGGTAATTATTGATTTCATTGTCTTCATTAACATATGATTTAACCACTCTTATACCAGAGAGGTTCTCTTGAACCTTGGCACTGAGGAGCCCAAAATGTTTTTGAACTATCCGTTTATGTTTAAGCACATACTTACTAAATATATATACAGAAATCGGCACGCCAACAAAGGGGATCAGTAAGTAAAAAAGTAATTCTTTCCCGATTATGTATAAATAGACAAGAGAAATTGGGGCCAAAACTAAATAATTACCCAAAGCAATGGACGCTTGAGCAAACTCATCGATGCATCTTATATCATCTCCAAGCCTCGCCATAATATCGCCAGTCTCTTGTCGGTGGTAATAAGAGAGCGAAAGATTCTGCAAGTGACAAAAGAGCCCATTCCTTAAGTCGCCTTCAATTCTCTTTGAGGTAGACATAATTAACAATTGATGGAGGTATATAAAAGGTAGACGGATAAGATTTACAAAGATATATAATAGGGCGAAAAAAAACAAAATTTTATATTTTGTATCCGTATGGAAATATTCAAAAACTTTTATCAATATATGAGGTTGGCTGTAGTTTTTGTTAAGGACATTAAAGCCGTTATTGACAATTATCGGCTCGCAAATTTGAATAAGATTGTTAAAAAGCAAGAACAAGAATCCGATAACCAAAATCTTCCTATATTTTACGATATATTTCCTTAAAGGCTGGAGAATTGTTATCGTTTTGTTTATGCTTAAATGTTTATGGTTTTCCATCATTTTTATTGTATCTTTTTTTTACTATTTTCCAGTCTGTATTATTGTTAACTATTAAAGATTCAGATTAACTATACTTTTACATAATTATCGCCAGTGGCGTAAAAGACATAGTGTTTTTTATCTACGCGTAATGTAAAACTTTTTACAATACCTAACAGCCACCAAGAAAAATACTCATAACTCATATATAAAAAAAATAAAAACCGCGGCATCTTAAAAACTTTAGGCCCGAATACGCTGAACTTGAAGAGTTGAGACATTCTGATAAATATTTCGACAAATATTATGTAAAAAGCTATCCAATCACCGCAGCGTACATATTTAAGGTAGACTGCTAATCTAGATATCTCATACTGTCTGAATTTATCTATTGCCTCCTTGCCCCATTTTTTTATAGCAAAATGAGTTACCTTAACCAAAGAAGATTCAAAGATCTGGCAGCCATTTCTTAAGGCTCTATAGGAATAATCATAATCAACATTTCCTGGTAAGGCTGCTCCAGGACCTAACATTTCGTCAAAACCACCAATCTTTTCGAATAAATCTCTCTTTACAGCCATATTGGCACTAATACCCCTTGCATGAATTTTTGAGTAGGGGCCTCTAAATAATAAATCCTTTGCGCTATACAAGGGTATAAAACCATCTTTTATGTTATATCCGGGGGGAGCTAGAACACTTCCAAAAACTATAACAATATTGGGGTCGCGCTGAAAAGTAGAAACTATTTTTTCTATCCATTCATCATCCACAACACAATCGTCGTCGGTAAAAGCGATAATTTCTCCCTGGCAATTTTTTATCCCAAAATTTTTTGCCTTACCTGCACCTTGAGAACAAATCCTAAAATAACGTATTTTCGGAGATGTCTTGATATATTCATTTACTATCCTTTCTGTTTTATCGTTACCGCTTTGATCAACAATAACTAATTCGAAATTCGAATAGCTATTTAATCTTATACTACGAATAGCAGTCCCGATGTGCTCCGGCCTATCACGTGTGCAAATCAAAACAGATACTTTTTGTTGTATCATTGCCTAAATAACTCCCATTAGGGCGTCCTCATAAACTTTAAAATTGCTTGGTTAACACTGTTAGGATGTGTTTCATGAGGTGCGTGCCCAGCATTGAGAATTATAACTAAATTTGATTTTTTTATCTTTTTTTGAAGCCATTTAGCCGATTCTAATGGATACCATGGATCCTTCTCTCCCCAGATAATGAGGACTTTTTTATGAATCGTGTCATTTTTTCTAATGAGCTCTCTAAAATCACATTCGGATCTAACCGCTACTTGAGCATTTCTCCCCTCCGCTGTTTTCCACATTTTAAATTGTTCATTAACTACTCTATCTGTCACTGCTTCCTGGTCGCAATAGCCTTCTTTTAACAAATCCTCTAAAATTTTTTTCCCCCAGTGGATGTTCTTTTTCCCTTGATTAATCTCAGTTAATGCTGTAGAGCGTTTTTGACTGGCTTTAATGCCTTTAACTGTAGGGTAAGGAGTTATGGAATCAATGATAATGAGTTTATCAACTCTCTTCGGAAACTCCATAGTAAAGGCGAGCGCAATACCTCCACCCCAGGATGCTCCAATAAGCGTAGGTTTAGCAATTTTTAATGATTGTAAGAATTGGCGAATCTGCTGCGTAAAGAAAGGGCGGCAATAATTGGTTTCGGGTTTATCTGAATTCCCAAAGCCAATCAAATCAGGCACATAAAGTCTAAAATACCTGGACAAGGCAGGAATGTTGTTTCGCCAAGTATAATTATCCGTTCCAAACCCATGAATAAGAACGATGGGTGAACCTTTTCCATAAATTAAATAATGCATTTTGTGACCTAATATATTTACGTATTTATGCTGTCTTTTCATTTTTATCACTTCAAAATTCAAAATCCCTAAACTCCTTACTCTATCCCATTCCTCCCTTCAGCCTCAAGAAATCCAGCATACTTTGTTTTACTTATTGCTTGCACTATCTCATCATAGTTCTGAATGACATCGGACAACCTAACAGTAGATGACATAGTCATCACTGGCTTAACAGGCACAGAGGGTATATTTAAAAAGTCGAAGATTTTATCTAAAGTCCTTTGATGATTTTTTGCTCTTAAAACATCGTCCTCGAAAACAATTTCTAGATGAGGCAAGTTTTCTAAAACTTCCTTTTCTTGCGCTAAAAACACTTCTCTTCTCTTCATCCCTTCAATAAGATTATTGCAGTCAATGTATGTCTTATCCCCTCTTGATAAGCTATCCTTAGATTTATACTTTTGCTTATTTTTATATTTCTGCAAAAATAACAATCGATAAACTTGTTGATGGAAGATATTACGTCTCTTTAAATAGATTATTTTCCAACCCTCTCTATACAACTCCTGGATAAATTGTTTAGGGACCTGAATATTTTGGTTATACGTCAGTTGATTTATCTTTATTTTGATGCCGTATATGTCCTTCTTAGAAAGCGCACACATAGCTTTTATAATAGATAGTGGAAAGAATACATTAAAAAACAAAATTTCATCATCATATTGAAATTGTGGATGTGATCTAAGAAGTTCAGCTAATAATGAGCACCCTGAGCTTCCTTGTGCAAAGAAAACAATTTTAATAATTGGATTATTTGATTTTCTCAGAAAATGACTTAGATAAACATGTGTTTCTCTAAGTAGGGCGTAGATAAAGAACCTAAAAAGAAACCACTTGCCTTTCGATTCCAAGACCTGTAAGAAATCGATCCTTTTAGTATTTTTCAAGTAGAATTGTAGTCGAAAATATATCGCTTTAATACATTTGTCTATTATATTTTTCCTCATAGTTCATTCTTTATATTTGCCTAATTATATTCCCTTTATGCTAATGATTTTCTCTTCTATTCAGAAATATCTTGTCCTGCCTTTTTAATCCTTCTTCTTTCTGACAACAAATTATCAAAGATCTCAGCAAGCCTCCCGGTTAGCACTTTTCTCTCATATTGTTGGATGAGACTATCATTTGATTCAAGCCCTAACTGCCCCTTTTTATATTTCTCATACATATCAAGGATTACTCTTTTAGCTTTTTGATAATCAGTTGGCTCAATTACTACACCAGAACGTGTATCCTGAATAATACGAGCACAATCGCTATCTTGAGGAACTAAAGCTAAAATAGGTCTTCTTGCTCTTAAATATTCATAGAACTTTGCCGGGATAACGTCTTTACCTTGAAAAGGCTTTCCTGTATCTTTCGTTTCGTTTGTCAACAAGAATAAAACGCTGGCACCACAAATATAGGAGAGCGCTTCTTTATGCTCTAAATAACCCAACATCTGAACACACCCATCTAAGTTGTACTGCTTAACTAATCTTTCCACGAAAGGAAATCTTCCTCCGATAAAAGTAGTCTTAATTTTAGTTTTTAAATCAGTCCTTTCTTGAAAAAGTAAATTTAATGCAGCAAAAAAATGGTGTGGCGAGCATATTGTTTTTTTGAAATGACCCGTATAGACAATGGTAAATTGATTAAATATATGCGGAGAAACATCTTTAAACTCTTCTTCGTCATATCCATTGTGAATAAGAAAACAATAAGTGGAATTAAAATTCCTTTTTAATGTTTTAATTTCATTTATGATTTTTGGTTCTAAAACAACAAAACGATTAGCTTTTGCCAGTACTTTTCTTTCGAGTTGTATATCTAAAAGCTTGATGGGGCGAGGGATATGTTCCCAATAATTATAAGCCCAGGGGTCGCGAAAGTCAGCTACCCAAGGGAGGTTATACTTTTTTGCTAATTTCAACGCAATTAGGTGTCCAACAACACTCGGCGAGGTAGAGTAAATCATATGGATATCGTATCTTTTAATAATGTTTTGTCCTCTTCTTACAGCAAATGGATACCACCCAACCGCAATATCGGGAAATACTAAACGTCCCAATATCCACATAATATATTTCCAGATGTATTTAGCTCCTAACAATTTGTAGAATTTATTTCCTTTTAATTCCTTTTCCAATACATATACTAACGGCAGCAATGGACTTAGCCAAAAATAGCAATCCGCTTTATAAATTTTAACATTTTTAGGAATCTCGGAACATAGGGAAGTATCCACTGGCATAAATATTTTTGTATAACTTCCCCTTTTTATTGTCAAAACAATCGAACTCCACCCAAAAGAAGGTAAATACTTAACAAATTTTAACGTCCGCTGAGTAGCTACGCCTCCCACGGGTGGAAAACTGGAAGCAATAATCAATACATTTTTCACGTGTCTTCCCTTATCTAAATAATTACGCAATTATTTTGATATATATAAACAGTGTGTCTTGTCAATTGGATATTTCAAGCTTTTTATAATCCCGAGTAAAAACCAGTATGTTGAAAAAAAACCTGAACAGAATTTTAATAAGACACATAGTTTAGTAATTAAGAATCTCTCAAACATTGTATACATTATGATCCTATGTGTTCTCATAATAACGATTTTGAAAAATATCAAAAGGGCTACAAAATCTAAACATCGCATATGCTTAAAAAGCCAACCTGCTAAACTTATATTAGTCTTTTTTATCGCCAACTCCAACTCTCGCAAATCCTTGATATTGTGCCCTAAAAAATGAGTTACAATAATTTTCTTAACACACAGAATTTGAAACCCAGCCCTCAAGGCTCTATATGCAAAATCCTGATCTTCACTCGAAAACAAAGGACTGCCAGGACCTAAAAATATATCAAAACCTCCGAGTGTATTGAAAATATTTCTTTTAATAGACATATTGGCTCCATCTGCAACAAATAGTAATTTTGAAAGACGGCCCGATATTTTTCTATCATTTATAAGTTTCCTTGCATATTTTCTCCCCACTAACGCCACATTATCTACCACGCTACCAAACACTATACCTACATCTGGATTCCTTTGGAAAGCTTCTACTATTTTCTCTATCCAATCTTGATTAACAACACAATCATCATCAGTCGTTGCAATGATATCCCCTGAACTATTTTTGATTCCTAAATTGAGTGCTTTTGATTTCCCTTTATCCTTCATATGCAGATATCTTATTCTTCCATCAAGGGATATATATTTTTCTGCTATTTCTTTGCTCTTTTCATCTGTACTTTGGTCAACTATCAAGAACTCAAAGTCGGGGTACGTATTCTTGAGAATACTATAAATACACGACTGAATAATATCGGGTCTATTGCGGGTACAAACAAGTACTGTAATTTTCATTATAACTTCCCAACGTTAGTCTGTTAAATTTTGACTATTTAACTCTATAAAATGTCGTCGCTTTATTTATCTAGTATCTCTAGTCGGGGAGATTGAATATTTGATTCCGAAAGGAGTATCCCCATCTTCTTCGGACACATACATACTGAAACCATACGCTGTATCAAAACCTTTATCACCAGTAGTGTTTTTTACCTTAACCAATAATTTATTTTCGCCCTCAATTAGATTAATAAGCAGGTTATTTTTTACCCATTCAAAATCTCCGGTATTGCCATTGGTATAAATATTCTTTCCATTAAGCCATATCTTGATACCGTCAAGGCTACCAAAGCGAAGATATACATCTTTGATGGGGCGTTCTGCAACTATCCGCGTAAATGCATAAGTGATGCAATCTCCCGGATTTTTGTAGTGCCCTAAAAGATCCATATAATCTGTATAATCCTGAAATATAGTCCAGGATTTACCTGCTGTGATATCGCCCGTCGCTGGCGAGATACCTTGTTCCCCCTTTAAATAGTCATGCTCAATATCCTCACCATTATGCGGTCCATTAAGTAACCATGTTCTAATCCCTCGTCCCTGAGGACTAATGCGCGATTTTTTAAACTCATATCTGATTTTATCAAGCTTGGGACCATTTATGCTAATATGCTTAAGATCCAAGGTTTTCCCAAAGCACTTATTTCGGCTCAAATGTAGATATTCGATATCCCATGGATTGAATCCCATTATATAAGCCCCTACCGCATCCACAGCGACAGGGTCTTTCCCGGCTATGATTAGATTTCTCTTGACCGGCGATCCATACAATGGCCCTTCACCTTCCATCCCCCAAATACCTTCAATAATCCCAAAATCTGGCGGGTGATAAGAAACTAAATCAACTACCGTCCGATCTATTGTATGATCCCATCTAACTCCAAATTGTTTATTTTTCCTATACTCTCCGTGAGGAAGCATGAAGTGATCAACATTATATTTTGAATATACTTCAGCAGGCGTTATCCCAATAAATAATTTGTGCAGCAGACTAGCCTTCACGAGGAGGTGGGTCTTCATCACAGCTACCCCAATCAGACGGTTACACCTTAAAATAGCATCAGGGATAGTATAGGAATCCTGAGAAAGGCCGCCTCCAGGAACAGGGACATCTTTAGTATACGGCGATGTTGCAGAATAATCTAGGTCCATATAGTCAATTTTTATTTTGGTTGTTGCAGCTAAATTCTTGAGCATTTCATCGTAAGATAACCCACCATAATCTTGCCAATGACCTGTCCACCCGTCTTCTTCGCCATTTCCAAGCTTACTTGTATTTTTCCAAGTCTTGCCCTCAACAACAGTTATGCGACTAGCATCTCCCTCTTCTATCAATTGTTTAATTAAACTCTTTACAACTCTCAAATCGGTAACCATCCCCCTTGTTATGCTAGTACTTCCTAGGGCAGGATTGGTAACTACCGCTTTCTTAGCTTCCTCTTGCCAGGGCGTTGCCATTATATTAGGCTTAATAGCCACCCAATCGCCAGGTTGTATTATATCCCTAAGCCCACCGGCTCTTTGAACAGCCAGACGGGTCATAGCATCCACCTGTTCGTCAGTTAGTTCGCTATTCAGCTCTGCTGGCGATGGTAATTTAGTATCGTTTGACTGGCAAACTCCGACTACAGGTTTTTCTTGGGGAGGAACTTCCGATAATGGATCAAAACATATTGAATCCTGGCGAGCACTTGTATATTGAGATTGCACGAAAATCAAGATTGTAGTCAAACCAACAGCTACTGCTAGCATCCATTTTCTTTTAATATTCATATTTTGGCTCCTTTATCTTATGTTTTTCACCAAATACAATTGAGCAAACAAATTCAACAGAGTCATAGTTCTTTTATGCGCATATATCATTTCCTATAAGTCCACATCACCCGAAATTCAGAAGAATATCTACCTTCCCCGTCTCTTAGCCAGAATTGATCAGAGGATGGTAACATTTCAGAAATACTAACAGCACCGTTTTATACCAAGTCATTCTTTGGAATATTATGTTGTTAATTTCTCTCCAACCATGCGTAAGGGAAACCCTGTGTTCTCGCAGTAGTTATTACCCTTCTTATTATCTATGTCCATTATAAGCCTCCAAGTAGATTCTTCCCCGCCAAGACGGCTCTTTCTTAATTGTTAATTCAAATAGCGCCTTGCCCCCAATGCCTATAAAGAGAATGGCTCCTAAAGGAAATCCTAATGCATACCAAGGAGCAAAATTATCTTTCTTATAAAAAACCATCGCTATAAAAAATAGAATAAGAATTTCCAGACCCGGCCAGAACATCAGGCTTAATTTTATCTGCCAGAATTTAAACACAAGAAGGTAAATTAAAATACCAATTGGACTAAGAACGATCAGTATAATTAATGCAATCAAAAGAAAAAAATACCTGTTGCTTTTTAATTGAAAAAATTTATAAAACAGCTTAGAATAACTAGTTACGATTTCATTCAAATTGTGAAATTTTCGCACCTTTATCATATGAGAACCATCCAATAATGCTGCCCTACATCTTGCTTTCTTAAAGCTTCCCATCAAAGCAGCCGATTCTATAAATTCGTTTTTTACCGCTTGATGACCTCCTAATTTTTCATATATACTTCTTTTAACAAAGATGAAGTCACCTTTTGCCTCTATAGCAGTCGTATGCATATCATTTACTTTTTTGGGAGATGGATAAAACCAAGCCTTAATAAAGTTTATACTAGGGGGTATTATTCTCTCCCAGAAACTTTTGACTAAAAGTCTGTATTTTAAAGTCAGAAAATCAACATCATTTTTAACTGCATACTGATAAACTGAGTTGACAGTCAACGGACTATGGACAACATCGGCATCACTAAACAAGAACCACTCTCCTTTCGCTATCTGCGCTCCTTGATGAAGAGCCCAACATTTACCCATCCATCCTCCAGGTAAGGGCGTGGTTTGAATTAATTTTATCCTTGTATCTTTTTTAGCAAACCCTTGGACAATTTCAAAGGTATGGTCACTGGATTGGTCATCAATGACGATAATTTCCAAATTTGGATAGTTTTGTTTAAAAAGAGAATCTAGGCATTCTCCAATTGATTTTTCTTCATTTCTGGCAGGAACTAGAATTGATATAAGTGGATTTGCGCTATTTAAACTCTCAGCAATAGGTAAAGATTCCCAAGAATTAATATAATGCATTGCCCTTAGGCAACAGAGAATTGTTAAGATTAATATGCTGAATTCAATAATCTCTACCATCTTCTTTATCTCATTTAACATCCCATTGCTTAATAGGGTCTCTTGAAGTACAATCTATAATACAAATGTCAAGGAATTTTCCAGAAGTTATTTTTTCTCTGTATTCTACAGCCTTTGATGAATTCCAAATTTCATAAATTCCTTTATTTTTTACATTCCCGAGAATATGTTTACCTTTATAATCCCAGCAACAAGGATTTACTGACCCATCCCAATTAATAACCATTCCTTGCGTACAAGGATATCTACCTTGTGCATTATATGGCCTAATTGTACGAAAATTTTTTTGATACCTGGAGTAAGAAGTATTTATAGGAACAAACCTATTGAATGTTTCCTGTTTCATATCCATAACATTAAAGGACTTTATGACAACTTCATGAAAACCTATTTCTCTAGCAAATTTATCCACTAATTCTGTCTGTTCTACCTGATGTAAATTCTCCTTATGAGCAACCATCTGCATAACTAATCTTGTTTTGGTGCCTTCTAAAACTGGCACTAATTTTTTAACGCCTCTAATTACTCTTTCAAGATTTCCGTTTTTTTGATGTATCTCATAAACTTCCTGGGTCAGTCCATTGATAGAAATTATAAGTTCATCCAGAGTTGTGAAAAAACTCAAATCAGAAAAATCTTCCAACTTACACCCGTTTGTGCTGAGTGCTTTTAAACATTTATAATGCCTTATGCCTTCTAACATTTCTGACAGATGGGGATTTAATAAAGGGTCGCCATAGTTCCATAAGAATGCTTTATAGATATTATTCCCTGCTTCTCTAAAAATATCCAAAAATAGCTGGGAATCCATATCACCATAACCTCTCAACAATACTGGATTTGGGCATCCAATACATCGATAGTTACATCTGCTACTTATTTCTATGACTAATCCTTCTAATACGGGTCCATTCAAATCTAAAAATGCCTCCTGCCTTGCTTATTCGTATCTCAACGCCTCAATAGGGTCAAGTGTTGAAGCTTTCTGTGCTGGCCAAAGTCCGAACGCAATGCCTACCATTAAAGAAAAGGTAGTAGCCAAAGTTATAGAGAATAAAGAAATTTTCATTGCCCATCCAGCAAAAGAAGTAATATACACAGATGTGCCTATCCCTAATAAAATACCGGCTATTCCGCCGATAAACGACATTAATATTGCTTCAATCAAAAACTGAACCACGATATCTTTCTTTGTCGCACCAATCGCCTTACGCAGACCAATCTCGCGCGTGCGCTCAGTTACCGAAACCAGCATAATGTTCATAATCCCGATTCCGCCGATTAAAAGTGAAATAGCGGCAATTGAACTCAATAATAATGACATAGTCTTAGTGGTGCTTTCTAAAGCGCTCTTAATATCACTTATATTTTGAATCTGAAATGAACTCTCTTCGTTTTTCTTACGATGGTGTTGCTCTATAATAACCTTAGATACGGCCTCTTTAGCCGCATCAATTAAATCCGCACTTTTTGCCTCTACATAAAAGGCGTCAATATAATCTTTGCCGAAAAGTCTATACATAGCTGTAGTAATAGGAATAAATACCCGGTCATCTAAATCGTAACTACCCCCTCCACCCCTAACGCGTAACACTCCGATTACTTTGAAGTTGACAAAATTTATCTTTATTGTCTCGCCAATAGGATTGCTATCTCCAAAGAGCTCCTTTGCCACCGTGACACATAATAACGCTACCTTTTCTCGTGTTTTTACTTCTTCCTCGGTAAAAAATCTTCCCACGGCCGGCCCCGGAGCACCAACTAAAACAAAGTTCACTCCCACTCCTTCAATCACAGTATTCCAGTTTTTATTCTTATGGACTATCTGTCCTCTCTGGCTCACGGAAGGGTATGCAATTTTTACTACATCAGTGAGTTTTTCTATGGCAGATAAATCCTGAAAAGTAAAACGCGTCACCACCCCTGCCGGCAAAGTTACCCCCCTAACCTTTGGTGGACGAGCCCTGACCATCAGAAGATTAGCACCTGCTATTTCAAACTGTTTCTTGATTGCTTCCTTTGCCCCCTGGCCTAATCCTAACATCGTAATAACTGCAGCTACGCCGATTAAAATCCCTAAGATAGATAAAAATGAACGCATTTTATGCGTTAACAATGCTGTGCCTGCTTGGCGAGAATAAGCAAAGAATTCAATTCTCCTGGCCTTTCTGTCGGCTGTGGATAAAACCCCATCAATTATCTTATCTACCTGACTTTCTTTGGAAGATTTTTGCGGGATTGGGGATTCCTCATCAGAAATGATCCGGCCGTCAAGCATATCAATCACGTGTCTGGCTGAGGTAGCTATTTCTTTTTCATGGGTGACGATAATAACTGTATTACCTTTTTGATTTAACTCTTTTAGAATTGAGATTATTTCTTCTCTACTTTTGGAATCAAGATTACCGGTCGGCTCATCGGCCAATATTATCAAAGGTTCATTTACCAAAGAACGCGCAATCGCTACCCGCTGCTGTTGACCGCCGGAAAGTTCATTTGGCCGATGCGTTATCCTCTCAGAAAGCCCTACTTCCTCAAGTTTTTGTTGGGCGGTATCTTTTAATTGTCGCTTTCCGGCATAAACTAAAGGCAATTCCACATTTTCCAAGGCTGTCATCCTTGGCAAAAGATGGAACTGCTGAAACACAAAACCTGCTAAGCGACTGCGTATGGCAGATAATTCCTTATCAGAAAGTTCGTTAATCTTTCTGTTTCCCAAATAATATTCTCCGGAATCCGGCCTATCGAGCAAGCCCAAAATATGCAAAAGCGTGGATTTACCCGAACCCGAAGGCCCCATAATCGCCACAAACTCTCCGGGAGCAATTTTCAAAGAGACATCCTGCAAGGCTTTGACTTCTACATTGCCCATCTGATAGTTTTTGGAAATATTTCTTAATTCAATCATTTTTTTCTGCGCCACCACATAAAAGGGTTAGTGCCAATAATTGTGCCTTCAGACAGACTATATTTTTTTCTCTTTAAAATTATTCTATCTTGAGTGGTAATCCCGGAAATAACCTCTATGTTCTTTTCATCCGAGATTCCCAGACTTACGCGCCTCTTTAAAGGTTCTTTGCTATTGCCCTGCCCAAGCAACACGTAATTTTGCCCTTTTTCCTTATACACCGCCTCCGTCGGGATGACTAAAATATTCTCCTTGTCCTGCTGGATAAAGTCCACAGAGGTATTCATACCCGAACGCAAAAACTTGGGCACTTCTTCGGGCTTCAAATCTACTTCGTAGATAGTGACATTGTTAACGGTTTTGGATTCATAATAGATGTGTTCAACCGTAGCTTTTATTTTGGTATCCGGATAGGCATCGAGAGTAATAATCGCTTTCATATCCTTAGTGATTTTGCTGATATCCGTTTCATCAACCTGTGCCCGCATAATCAGATGGTCGGATAATACTACCACTGCATCCGTGGTAGTGACCATCTGTCCGGGCTGGATAGTGGCCACAATGACCTCGCCGTCAATTGGCGCCGGTAACGGTATAGGCCGATAGATCTCCTCCCAGTATTTTAAAGACTCTTCTCCTTTGGCTCTGGCAGTATTCAATAAAGCTGCCCTTTCGGTTGAGTTCATCCAAGCCAGAATTTGCCCGGTTTTTACCTTATCTCCTTCCTGGACTAAAATTTTTTCAATTCTACCGTTAACCGGCGGTTTTACTTCCAACCGGTTTTTGGGAAGGACCGGGCCAGTACATGATATAAAGGTCTGGATAGAGCTGACAACTGGCGTTATCTCTTGCATAACTTCATCAGAGGGCCTCTTTTGCTTCATCCGTGTTATAGCTACGCCAGCGATAATCAAAATGACCATAGCAATAAAAAATAATTTTAATTTTTTACTTCGCATATTCCAATGTCTCTCCTTTCGCGTGAATCCAGGCTGCCTCAGCAAGCAAGGCATTTGCCTGAGAATTCAGGTAAGTTTTTTTGGCCGTCACCAAATCATTCTGAATAATAATCCAGTTATCAAAGGTAATAAAACCTGCTGAATACTCTGCCTCTGCTATCTTTGAGCGTTCCTCAGCGGCATTAAGCAATTCCCGCCTCACTTCCACTGTTTCCACTGCATCCTGTAATGCCACCCAAGTCTGCTCTAAGTTTACTACCACGCTGTCCCAGGTGCTTCTGGCATTGGCCTCGGCTTGATTGTAAACAGCTTGGGCTTTGGATACCTGGGCAAGCAGCAAACCGCCTTCAAATATCGGCAGGGTCAAACTCAAGCCCAAACTATAATTGTTGTTTCGTGGCGGCCACGACGAACTTGTTCTATTGGCTCCAGCTTCACCGGAAAGCTGCGGAGCAAAGTCGGCATAGGCGGATTTAATATCAAAAAAGGCAGCATTTTTCTTAGCAAAAGCCTGCAGTAAAGAAGGATTATTTTGAGCCAATACCTCCAAGTCTGGCTTATCTTTAGCTGCATCGTACACGGTAAAATCTGCCTTTACCGACATCGGCTTAAATTCCTTACGCCCCATTTCTTTACTTAATTGCCTTTGCACCAGGCTAACATCTCTTTCCGCCTGTGCGAGTTCAAAATTTGCCTGGGAAATATTTGCTTCTGCAGTCAATAAAGCGCCTTTGTGCTCCAGACCAGACTCATAACGGAGGGCAATTAATTCAAGACTGTCTCTTCTGATTTTCACAATGTCTTCAGCCACGCGGATTAACTCCTGGGCCTTTAATAAATTAATAAATGCGGTGCGTAAATTAAGCCTTACCTGGCTTGAAGTAAAGCGATAATTCTGCTGGGCAACTTTGATATTTTCTAAAGCGGCTTTCACATTATTTATTTTTTTGAAGCCGCCAAATATCAGCTGTGTACCAGAGACGCCGTATGTGTAAGTATCTGTCGTGGTGCGTGTAGTGGAACCTGTAGTGGTATTAGTAACGCTCGTGCCTGCCGTTGAGGCATCCAGGTTACTGTCGATTTGCGGATACAACCCGCTTGCGGTTATGGCTTTATCAGCTTTTTGTTGGTTAACATTCTCCTGCGCCGAGATTAAATCCGGGTGATTTTGGGCAGCTTCTCTGATACAATCTTGCCAAGTAAGCACTTCCCCGGCGATTCCCTTAGTAAGAGTAACGCATAAAAATAATAAAAATATGAAAAAAATCCTACAGTATTTGTACATTATCTACTCACCCAGCCTGATGATTTCCCTTTATCATCAATCGTTGAAACTTTTCCGACTTCGTCTATGTGTGTTTTAGCGAATTTAGAAATAACCATTTTGTGTTTATTTAATACTAAAGAGATATCTGAAACAACCTCTACCTTTACTTTCACTATTTGATAAAGGCCTTTATCACTCAAAATATTACCGATTGCCTCCTCTACCTGTTTAGTTAATTGTTTTCCTCCTTCACTCGCGACTATCTTAACTCTTAAAAAAGCGTTTTCTTCCTGAATGACCCGGAATTTTTCTAAACCAGGTATTTTAAAATTAAAAAGAATGGGGTCGATTACTTCGTAATCCCCATTTTCTTTATCAACCCAAATGATATCCCCTTCTCTACCTAAAATTTTTCCAATTACTGCCAGAGTAGAACCACACGGACATTTTGTCGTTGACATCTGGACAATATCATTCAAACGGTACCGTATTATAGGTTGAATAAAATTCATTAAGTTCGTAATGACTGCTTTTCCAGGTTTTCCGGAAGAAACAGGATTATCATTAATATCAAGAACCTCCAACACAAGTGCGTGAGAATAAACATGGAGAGAATGAAATTTGCATTCAGCAGCTATAGGCCCCGTCGCCTCCGTAGCAAAGTAACCACTATAGGGAACGCAATTAAATGCCTCAATTACAGCCTTCTTCATCTCTTCGGTAGGCATAAACCCTCCCCAAAAGACTTTCTTAGGCGATATATGAAGGATATTTTTTAATTTCTGCTCGGCAAGAATGCTAAGTATCGAAGGATAACCTAATAGCATGTCTGGATTAAATTCATTTAATTCCTTCACTATCACTGATATGGGTTTGCGAACCGAAAAATGCCGTACCTCTGCTAAGAAACGAGGTATACTTTTATAAAATACAGTAGAACCAACGTGCGGATTGTCGGTAAAAACACAGGCCATACGGGGCCTCTTCCTGAAAATATGCCTGATTAACTCGTAATTTTTGTATGATATTTTAGACGCTATTTCATAATCAAAACAGGAATCATTAAAAACTGAAATCCATAAAAGACCACTCGTACCTGAGCTATGTATTACTGTATATTTCTTATTTATCTTAAAGGAATCCTCTTCTGTATTGCAAAAATCAATTAATTGACTTTTTGTAATATCCTTGGCTGTAAGAATGCTATCTAAATTATCCATAAAGGTTTTTTTATCAATCAGTGGAAGATTCTCTATCCTCATATCTTTATCAATATTTATATTGCGGTATAAATCTCCATAAAAGGTAGAGTTCTGTTTTGCGAATCTTAATAGCCGCAAGAATCTTTGTTGTTGAATATGTTGAATAGATGCGTAATTCCGCCGACTTACTGTATCGAAATCATAGATATATTTTAAAGTTCTTATTGCCCCCATATATTCATCCTCTCAAAACTTTTTCCACATAGTCTTTGCTTTTTGGCTATGAAAAAAGATTTTTTCAGAAAACTTAACTTCTTTAGAATCAATAGCCAAAAAAGAATTAACTTTTCTCTCTTGGGATTCCAGCCAAAGTATTCTTCCCAGAAAATTTATTTTTCCTTCAAAATCAGCAAAGCGTTGACAATGGAGTTGATAGATAAAATAAACAATATTTCCATCTATATTTATTGCTACGCCTAACTTTTCATTTTTCGAAGGAGCCCACTGCGTGCGTAATTCTTCTATCTCAACTTTAGGGCGCTTCCCTTTATATGGCAAAAGCAACGTGAAAAAGGTATCTGTGCTACGATTATGTTTTATGTATTTCAGAAAGGGAGAGACACAAGGCTCATTATTATAAATAACTCTACCTTTTGTAATTACCATTTCATCTATATCATCCTTATATAAAGGAACAACAAGTATCCCCACATTACCATTTTTCACATTCACCATCTTTTTTTTGCTATCTATCTCTACTTTTCCAGGGAAAAAGTGAAGTAAAAACTCATAGTGGTTGGCGAAAGCCCACTGTTCATTCTGTACCTTAAGTTCATCAATTATTATCCAGTATTTTCCCTTTATAAATAGAATCTTACGGTCGTGAATTAAGGGGTTCATCAGATTAAGATATCCTTCGTGTTTGGCCTCTACAAAATCAAAGACCTCTTTGGATATCCATCTCTCTATTGAGACCCTTGGCCATCCACAGTTTTCCAGAAATGCTTTAACATTAGGATACAATGGTATTTTGTCAAGATCATAGTTAACGTCCCATTGCCAGATATCTCGTAAGAGAATCTGGTCCCGATTATTAACTTGTATGGTATTATGCGCAGCAGTCCGTTTATACCAACCTGCGTAGTCATAATGGTCGTAAGAACAATTCCCCGAATCAACAATAATTGGCTTTCCATGGGCATAAAGCTCAAAACCTAACTTACCTGCATGAGTATGAAAGAACCATCCTGGATAGGCATCAAAAAATAATTGTTGGGTATCGTCTTTATCGCGCATAACCGCAAAACCAGCTTCAGGGAAAAGCTTTGTCTTTTTCATCTCTGATAGCATATGTTGTTTGTGTCTTCCTTGCCTTCGATTCTTAAGATTATCGGCAAAACGCAGAATGAACCCTAAAGTTGGTGAAAAAGGCAACATAGCCCATTTATTCTGAAAAAACATATGATTAGCGCATAATAAAAAAGTTTTTATATCTACAATGTAACTATCGTTAATTAAAGGAAGAGTTTCGTCTGGCCTGATAGCAGTCACAACAAAATCTATCATTTTCTTAGTAAAGTTCATTAATTTTCTGGATACCTTAATTCTATTTATCTTAGCAATAAGAATGGCATCCATGTACAGTTGTGCCACAGTTATATGATAACTTAACGACCCTTCTGCTTGAACACCGTCAGAAAAAAATTGACGTTTTATTTGTTTTTCTAAATTATCATATGCTAAATTCATCCAAACTTTAGCTTCTTTGAACTCTGGGAACACTATCCCCAAATGGGCTAAGGCAACTAACTCGTGAATCTGCCAGTTACCAAATTGATACCGTGGGTTAGAATTTACAGCATACAAATATTTACCATGGGAAAAAATTGTCTCAATTATAAACAATCTATCATCGGATGAAATTTGCTTTGAATCTTTGAGAAAAAAGTACATCCACAACAAATTAACCACACGAATTGCTGCATTCAAACTGCCCCATACAAGTCCAGTATGTTGATCTTTTACATCGGAAGAGAGAGGATTCTTCTTACACCAGTCGCGAAGCAAATATAAGCTTTTTCTTGCATATTGTGGCTTCCCATAGAGAAAATACATAAGACCTAAAGAATTCAAGAAACCCAGTCTATTCAACTTAGCAGATTTTTCAGTATTTCTGAACTTCCCCCAATCAATATCATCTCCAAAATGTGTCCATCCCCTCGTTACATTATGAAACATATATATCCTGCTATCCTCACCAACTAAAAACGTATGCCGTAGAGCTGCATCGGCGACTTTCTTCTCAAAGGAAGATTCTCCCAAAGTGCGCAATGGTCTTTTTAGCAACGAGGCTCTTTCAGATTGAAAATAGAATGCTGGTTGCTTCCGCGGTGCCAAGTAAGTTACTAACCCCCTCTCTCATGTTCATAAACTCTTTTCTAATTTATCAGTTAATTTCTCCATGCCTGACCAATCCCTTTTCAAAATCTAAATTAACTGTTGTTTCCTTAGGCACTCTATTGCTGTAGTTACACCCAGGAATTCATCAAAATATTTCTTTGTCTTGCTCAAAGACAACTTATACTTCTCATCATTAAATAAATTATTTATTTTCTCAAAGGCAACTTCTGGACTAGTTTCAAATGGAGGAAACAGTAGATCGCCCACTCCTAACTCTTTTACAATAAAAGCATTATATTCATTTTCTACCTGCGTAGGAATGACGAGATGGGGAACTTCCCATGCTATTGCTTGCGAGGTTGTATTGAGACCGCCATTGGAGACAAGGACTATATTATCCAACTGAAAAACAAGCTCAAAGGGTATAAACGATGATACTACAACATTATCTGCCCCGCATATAGTCTTGTGACTGCTGTCTTCTACCACTATGAGCTGAAACTCAGTATTAGTAAATAACTGCTTAACCTTCTCAACCCATTCTTCTGCTCCGCTCCTATCAATTATTAATCCCGATAGTCTCAAAATTATGGTTTTGCGATGAGGCTCAATATTCATATTGCGTCTGCGTAGTTGAATAGTCACTTCATTAGTTGGCTGTTTCTTAATTTTCCTGGGGAAGAACGGACCTACAATACGAAAATTCTCAGGTAATGAACAATCTCCGGCAAAGACAGGGACGGTACGCAGTAGAGTACAAAACGGTGAAATATGTACTTGCATTAAATCAGCCAGTGCAGACATTTTCATATTCTTCGTGAGCCAATTTAGCTTCTTTGCCAACTGTTGAAATCTCAAATCAATCGATTCTGCAGAGATGGCATCGAGCCCTGACCTCTCAAAGACATCCTGAAGAAGAAATCTGTATCCAGGCAGATACCAGAGCTGGGCTAACATAGAAACCCAAGGGATATTGTGTATATATGCTGAGATTCCTGCAGTTAATCTAAAATCACTGATCATAAGGTCAGGCTTAAATTCCTCTATTACCTCTTTCTCGTCGGATAGACATCTTTCAATATAGTCACCTTCGGTAATGGCCTCAAACAAGCCCCACTCAGATTCTGCCAAATAACAAATATCGAGCACCTCATAAATTTCGTTAATACCGAAGTCTTTTGCTCTCTGCCGCTGGGAACTTCCAATGACAAAAGCAACAGTATGGCCTTCTGTATTCAATGCGTTACCTAACTGCATGCAGTCATAAAGATGAGCTTCTCCGCACGATGCTGCCATAAATAGTATTCTCTTTTTGTCCCACACTTATGTGCCCTCACTTTTATATAATAGTTACTTCTCTCGTAAGATAAGTCAACATATCATATCCATCCCAAACAACGTCAAAGAGATTTAATGCCTGTCCAATTCCAACTATACGGTCTATGCCATGGCCACCTAGTTGCCAGGCAAATTCTTTCAGCTCATTTCCAGAGAACCCATACACAGCAAGCGTTTGATCTTTGAAGGTTATCAGCTCAAGAACATCCATTAAATTCGGTTTTTCTGTTTCTAGAAAGACTCCACCTCCGCTATGGAGTTCACGTAACTTCTTTTCAAACTTCTGGATATGAACTCTATAGGGTAAATCTGTTCCTGCAGTTGAAAGTTTGTCTGCCAGGCCTTCAGCGGCATATCTATATCCTGTAATCATCCGATCTATACCAACTCCTCCTTCCCAATCAATTTTTCTCTGACATACAATTTTTTTAAGGGCTGGCCAGAATCGGCTTTTGGCTCTATTTATATGTTCTTGTTCACCTATCCAAAAAATCAATCTCGGCGAAGCACATGCTTTCTGATTTAATACAAAAGCGTCAGTGAAGAATTTTTTTGAAAGTGTTTCAAGCTCTTCTTCAGATGCATTCAAAACCGCATCAGCCTTAAGGGCGGCCATAGAGAACCTATCTGCAAACACAAGTTCAATGGCCCTGGGAGGTAAAGGGATAGTTCTGATTTGTCTTATAGTTTCATCGCCACCCCAAATTACTCGCACGTGGCAATACTGAGATAATTCCTTAGTAATGGCCTCTTCATGACCATAACTTATCACCATGCTTCTCTCTCGAATTGCTTTAAAACGCTCCTGTTCTAAAATTGAGTTTAGCATATCGAGAAGTAGCTTAATTTGTGTGCTTCTTTTCTGAGAGAGACGAATTATATTAATATTACCTACTAGCAGTGATAAAAACCATGAATAGATACACACGGAGTCGACATTTGAAGAAGGAAAATGCAGAACTACTCCCCGTGGCAGCCAAATTTTGCCCTGGCGTTTTGATTCATAATACTGATATATCTCCTTCAGGTTTCTTTCACACAGCCAGTGTGCCAATGCTGACGCCTCTATATATGAAATAAGTTCCTTATTACTCATAATGGAATTTGAGACCTCTTGTATAAATGCCAAGCATAAAGGTTCAAACGGTCTCATTGGTTTAGCTCGAGTAACCCGCCCAAGCAATTCTTGCCAATCTCTCTCTCTTTCCTTAGGTAGTAAGATTTCCATAAGTTCCTTTTCTATTATCGTAATCATAAGCATATGTGTCGCTACATCCACGAAGTTCTGCCGCAGGCATTCGGCCGTGGACCTGAAAATATTTTCCCTTCCGTCCGCAAGGACAATCATCTTCGCCCAAAACCGTTCCCAGGTCTTCTGTTAACACACTATGCCCAGGATAACTTCGGGCTAAGAGACTAAGTACTTGTATAAGCCCTTTGCGACCTTTTGGGAGAGGCTCAAGAGAAACTAAATCACGGATAATTATATCTGCAAAATCAGGAGCGTGCAGGCATTTTTTTTCGCACTCAAGGAAAACAGCCCCTAACGCCTCCACCATCGTATAAAAATTGTATATTCTCTTAACACCGAACTGTTCACTCAATTTCAGTTTGTATGTTTCAGTGTCCACGGCACTCTCCTCAAGTTTTTTCCAACCCCCAGTATGGATAATTATGCTATTCTCCAAATCTAAGTGCCGTTTCTTCTCAACAAAGGGCAGATATAAATGCTCCCAAATCATAAAAGTAAAACCAAATAAAACAACCCTTTCTCCACAGTGTTTTTTAAGAAAAGCATCCAATTCTTTCCACTTAATATTCAATGAGTCATCGAGCAAGAATAGATGGTCGCTGCTAAGAGTTAGCATGCCATATAAAGCGACATCACGCGCTTTTAAATTGAATTTATTTTGAACCAGGCTCACATTATCAATTAAAATCATAGGGAGTTTCTTTTCACCAATACAAGAGGATATTACAGATCTAAAACCTTTGGCTTGTAATATAGATGTTTCCTTATCCATAAAAATATACGAGGGAACCTGAAATGTTGTACCACTTGATGACAATATTCTTACTATTGAGTCCAGGGAGACGCTTCGAAATTTATGGCTTTTAAACAAGCGCGCTGGTAACATAGGCACATCCTTTAAATTGCCTGTCGAAGTTAGTGAAATTGGTAATGCTTCTATTATCCGTTTATACGGTTGGCAGTGATCCCGGTGTTCAAATGTGAGCTCCCATAGTAAATCATCAAGAAGTTTCTGTTTTTCTCCTGCATTGAGACGATAGGGGTTATTAGTAAAAAGGTACTCAATGTTAGTCCACGAAATGGGCATCTTTTTCTTCCTATTTAATCAGAGTTTAGATATTCCAAAATACATCCTGCTACAACAGCAACGCCAAGAGGAAGCACATCTTCATCTAAATCGAAAAAAGGGCTATGAAGAGGATAAACTATTCCTTTTTTTCTATTACGAATTCCTATTGAAAAAATAACCCCTGGAACTTCTCGAAAAAAGTAACCAATATCTTCGCCTTCAAAGAAAGGATATTTGAAGTTAAATATGTTTTTGGACCCGAGGAGTCTTCTCCCTACATCAGCTACTATGCCGTTCAATTGAGGATTATTTACAACAGACGAATAGAAAGGGATGAATCGAATCTCACACTGCGCTCCATATCCTCGACAAATAGCACGTAGTGTCTTTTTAATTTTACCCACTACATTCCTGCGGGTAATACTATCGAGGGTTCTTATCGTACCTTTTAGTCTTACACGATCAGGAATTACATTACTTGCTGTTCCTCCGTGAATTTCTCCTATTGAAATGACAACCGGCACACATGGATTTTGCTTTTGAGGAACAATAAACTGAAGGGCCTCTACAACTTTTGCTGTAATATAAATTGTATCTACTGTCTCCCAGCGTTGGGCAACATGTCCTCCTTTGCCAATAATGGATATTTCGAAGTCATCTACATTAGCAGTAACAATACCGCGACGTATCCCTATTTTACCCGCATCAAGAAATGGACTTAAGTCAAAACCAAATACCGAATCAACCTTCGGGTTCTTTAAGGCTCCTGCAGAAATCATTGCTTGTGCTCCACCAGAGCTTTCTTCATTTGGCTGAAAGATAAACTTCACCTGCCCTTTCAATTCCTCGCGAATTTTACCTAATAATGAAGCAACTCCTAAAACGATTGCCATCTTCCCATCATGGCCACATGCATGCATAACGCCAGGAACTTTAGAAGCATACTTCTTTTTAGTTCTTTCCTGAATAGGCAATGCATCCATATCCGACCTAATAACAACGGTTTTCCCTTTTTTTCTTCCTTTAAGAAGAGCAACTACGCCTGTCCTTGCAACTTTCTCTTTTACCTTGAGACCCGCTCGCTTTAGTTCTTTGGCTATTAATTTAGCAGTTTTTACTTCTTGAAATCCTAATTCGGGATAAGAATGGATTTGTCTTCTTATCTTGATAACTTCAGACTTAAGTTTAAGAGATTGCTTTAGTAAATTATCTAACTCCATCTTTTTAAAATCCTCCTTGGCGCTCCCATCTGTGAATAGTCAAATCCCTGTCGGCAAGCAAGTTCAAGGTGATCCACAGCATTCCCCCTGACTCCTCTATAAATATCACTGGTCTCTGTTGGAAGTCACTTTCCCGCAGTAACAGACTGAACTGCCTCCGGATTCTCCCAATATCCTGTCCGTCCTCTACAGGAACCATCCATACAACGCTTCTTGTATCCATATGTTTTTTAATCTTTAATAGACCGCAATAATTCTACTACTTCCCTCTTTTTTATTTCTGCACCAATCTCCCCAAATATTTTTTCGGCCTCACTCAGACTATCCTTAGCACTGCTCCATTGTGTCAAATCCATATTAATTTTTGCCATTTGCTCATAGAACCATCCTTTAAGTAAAGGATTGTCTGTTTCTTCAGATAATTCTAACACTTCTTTCAAAATATTCTGTGCTTTTTCAAATTCCTTCTTTCTTCTCATTATTTCTGAACTTAAAAGATATATCCTTGCCTGAGAAACAACAGGAGTATCCTCGAGTTTTTGGTTTAAGAACTCTTCGGCTCTGCTAAGAATCAACTGCGCCTGCTCAATATCATCTAACTCAATGTACATTTCAGCCAAAAATCCCATTGCCTCAGTAGTAGAGATGAGATTTGATTCAGTGGCTCGTTCAACAGCTTGTTTCATCTGGCTAATGCCTTCTTCTCTCTTGCCCTGCACAAACTTAAGATAAGCCTTAAACATCTCTCCCTGCTGAATTATATAACTTGAACCGGTTCGCTGTCCTAAAGTGTACAGTTTCTCCGCAGACTCCATAGCCTTGTCATAACTATGTAATAATATTTCTATTCTTGTCCGATAACAGTAATACCACATTTCTGTAGATGCTGGCCTACCTAACTTTCTACTCATCTCTTGTGCTATATCGCTTTCTTTTTGGAATTCTTTGCCCATTCCTCTCCAACTTAACCATTCCCAATCTAAACAGCGTAACCACCAGACTAAATCTAGGAAATTTTCTTTCTCATTATAACGAAGGCCGCGTGCAGCAAAATCACGGTCAAAATTTTTTCCTAAAACCACATTAGGAAGGTTCAAAAAATAAAAGTAAGTCCCGTAGACATATTTGTAAAACCAATCGGTTAAACCTACGTAACGCTCAGCGATATCCATATTTTCAAAAGCATGTTTACCTCGTTTAATTACATCTTTTGTTCGCCCAAGGTAAACTAAAGTGGGAAAATACCCCGCAACTACAGCTGAATAACCTAAACCATTCATATCGGGAAGATAATCGTCAACTCGGTCAATTAACTCCAACGACCTTTTATAACTACCCAGGAAAAATTCAGCCAAGGAACCCCATCCATGAACTCGGACCATAAATAAAATAATTGTGCCAAAATCTTTATCAATTTTTGCTTTTGGTGGTTGCTTAGTTAACTTTTCCTTAATCTTAAGGCCGGTCCTTTTCGGCAACATATCCACTATTTTAAAAACAATGCGCATCAGTTTTACTACTCGCTTGACATTTATAAGGCGATTCAACTCTTGAAACTGGCGCTCGCAGACCTCTGCACAATACCCAGGGTCAGTATATATAGCAGTATCCTCCACTCTATCTCGAATGTGGAACATCACTGTTTTCTTATTGGGATACTCGATTGTCTCAACTATTTCTAGCGCCTCTGCCCATGATTTAGTTGCTCTGAAGAAGTCTCTAATCTTCCACCCTACGTCGCCAGCTTTAATTAAGTACTCTGCAGCCTTGGTTTTGTTTAAACCACGACTAAAATGGTAGGCCAACTCATTAATAACAGATTCTTTATCCTCGGCGAAACGCGCTTCTATGAAAGTAGCTGCTTTTTCATGCATTTCTTTCCTGGATGCCTCCTCTAATTGAGCGTAGAGGGTTTCTCTGACACGGTCGTGAGTAAAGGCATATTGTTTTTCTTCGATTTTCATAAATTGGCGTTCGATTAACTCGTCTAAAACACCAAAGAGTTGTTCATCTCCTAAACCACTTAATGTTTTGAGAAGAGATAAATCGAGATTTCTGGCTACCACTGCCGCCACTCTTGCAATCTTCAACACTTCAGGTCTAAGGAGTTTTAAACGGCGAAGGATAGTGGCTTCTATTGAGGTAGGTAACTCTATTGCGCTTATATCTGCAGGTAAAATCCAACATCCGCGCTCCAATTTTAGCTGTTCTTCCTCAATTAATGCCCTCATTACTTCACTGACAAAAAAGGGATTACCTCCAGTAGCAGTATATATATGCTCAGTGAAATCTTCAGTTAATTCAATACGGCCTAACATCTTTGCAATCAAAATATCGACATTATCCGAATCTAAAGGCAATAACTTCATTTCATTGGTGAGATTTTCTTCAACGGTTTGAAAAATACGGCTTGTAGGTTCAACTTCATCGTCGCGGAAGGAAGATAAAATCATAATAGGATATTCTCGTAGTTCTCGAATACAAACGTTAAGCAAATCTATGGAAGGCGTATCTGCCCAATGTAAATCTTCAATATAAATAACTAACGGTTGCACTTTTGAAACTTCTTTTAACCATCCAGCAACCGATTCAAATAAACGCGCCTTCTCCGCATATTCTTCTAATTGTGGAGCAGGCTCGTACCCTTTATTTCTTAGTTCAGGTATAACTTTAACCAGTACTGAACCATATTTATCTATCACATCTTTTGAGGTTAATGGTAAAAGAGGTTTGAGTGCTTTAGCTACAGGCTGATACGCAGTCATACCCTGTGCAAAACAATTGCCTTGCACAAAAGGAACCTCGTCTAATTGGACATATAGCTGGAACTCTTGAATTAAGCGGGATTTTCCAGTTCCTGCTGGAGCAGCAATAAAAACACTCTTGCCTTTACCTTCCTTTGTAAGCCTAAAAAGTTCTTTTAATTCCCGCATCTCTCCTTCACGGCCTATCAGTTCACTACAATTGAGATAACTTTTCCTCTGTTCTAAAGTCTCTATAGATACTTCCTCAGCACTGAGTTTGACTAAATCGTTAATTAATTCCGCTGTTGTCTGGTAACGATTATCTGGGTCCTTAGCAATGAGTCTTAATATGACTTCTTCCAGTTCTTCAGGGATATTTTTTCTAATGTTACAAGGAGGCAGAGGAGGTTCTTGAATATGTTTTTTTATAATCTCTAAAATAGTCTTTCCCAAAAATGGAAGCTTTCCAGTGGTTAATTCATAAGCCATTATACCTAAGGAATATAAATCAGAACGGGCATCAATTATACCACCTTTGGTAACTTCTGGAGGCATGTAAAGAGGGGTACCGGCGATTTCACCATTGCTGGGCAATCCCATCTGGTCCATCAAACCAAAATCCATCATTTTCACATTGCCTTCAGGAGTAATCCGGATATTATCTGGTTTTATATCTCTATGAACCAAAAGTCTTGAATGGATGAAATTTAACACCTGGGCAGTTTGGATAAGGATTCGGTAAACTTCAGGAATGTTCAATTGTCTTTCTTTTAAGATATCGCGCAATTCTCTTCCGCACACGATCTCCATTGTAATATAATCGTCGCCATTTTCTAATACACCAAAATTGTATACATGAACGGTACTAGGGTGCTTTAATTTAACCATAGTACGAAATTCCTGTTTGAAGTGGAGTTCCACTTCAGTTGTAGAAGTGGCTGTAGCGGTTATCCTTACTCTTTTTGTCTGGGCAGCTGTTGTAGCGAAAATATCATCTCCCACCAGTGGCTCCTTGACCTCAGTCCCTGTCACAGTCGAGCTCGTATCCGTACCTGCTACTTCCCGGAAAAATTGCTTCAAAGCAACCTCTCGGTGTTCTAATGTATCATATACTTTCCATATTATACCCATTCCTCCTGCGCCAAGTTTTTCTAAAACTTTATACCGATTTGCTAATAAAGTTTCTTTCATTTTTTGCTCTTCCTGTTTTTAAGTCTAATTTAAAGGCTTGAAAAAATTTCTCCTCAGCCCCTTTCTCAGACTTTATGCCAGAAACATCAACTCTCATAGCCATAACAATTTTTATAAAAGTATTAAGTATGCAGCTCCGGGATGGTTTCTTCCCCCCAGAAAACCTCATCTCCCGGGCTATTCCATCAATGAACTTAATTTGCTTCTTATTCACTCCAATATTAGCTATAATTAAAATTTTATTCCGACTGTTCATTTGCTAAATTACCGTTACTTTTCCCTCACTCTTCTGAGCTCATTAAGAGATTGAAGAATCCTCTTTTCTAAATCAATCTTGGTTTTAACGTTCTTCAAGTTTATCTTTAGTCTCATAAAGGCATTAACTAGACTTCGAATAATGTATGATTTAGGTAACTTATAGCCGCCATTTATTTTCATTGAAATGCTCAGATTATAAAACCAGTCATTCGTCTTTTTATCCAGAAAAATGGGGATACGGAACAGGTTTTTTTCAACATCAGATCTAAACCGCTTATTCATTTGTGTTTACCTCGCCATCTTTACTCAGCTCCGAAGACATTCTCATCATAGTCAACAGGAAATTCCTTTTTCCCCTCAAATAATTTAAGCAATTTGCTTCTCATCTTGGGATCATTCATCGGACAATCACATCTATTTATATTTTCTCGTTCCATTTTGAAATAAGAACTACTCCACATTCTCTCAATTATGGTCTTTAAATCTTCTTTTCGTATATTACCGAACCTAATAGGAACATAACAACAAGGTTGCACATCTCCATAAGCAGTAATAGCAACAACCCATCGCGTAACACTTGCGCATACAAAAGGAACTGTCCCGTCGCACCACTCTTCCCAGAAAACAAAATTAGGCTCCAAAAGGGCCCGGAATTCTTCCATCTCATCTTTGGAAAGTCGAATCTCTTGATTGGTCCATCTTCCAACCATCATAGGAGTAAGAAGTCTGATTTTAAACACCCCTAAATCTTTTCCCAATTGAATGATTTTTTTTGTATCGCCACTTTTAAGACTTTGCTTGGTAACCACGGTTGAAATTCCTACAGGGATTCCCAGCTCTACACAATTTTTAATCGCTTGAATAGCTTTATCCCAGGAACCTTCCATTCCTCGAAATTGGTCGTGGACTTTAGGATTACTACTATCTATACTCACCAGGAAAAAAGTTATCCCAGCCTCTTTTACTGCTTTAGCAAAACTTTTATTAGCCAACTTAATTCCATTTGTATCAGCACGGGTAAAGAGGCCTTTTTGGGTTGAATACCGAAGAAGTTCTACAAAATCTCTATGTATTGTTGGCTCTCCTCCAAAAAAGTAAGCCACACCCAACCCACAGTCTTTTAATCGATCGAGAATTTTGCTCTTAACCTCTTCTGTTGTCAATAACTTTTCATTTTTCTTCTCAAACAAACCAACTCCACAGTGTTTACAACGACATTGACATGCGTAGGTTAAACTGATAAAAGCCCCTTTAACTTGGGCAAATTTTTTTATTCCTTGATAACCCTCTAAATCTTCAAGTTTCACATTCATAAATATCTTTCTTGTAAATAATAAAATAAAAAACCGAACTGCTCTCTTGCAAAAGGCAGTTCGGCTAATAAGTTAATTAAAGACTTCTCTGCTATTTTTATAATTGGTTTCGGTAGCCCGGCCGTCATTCTCACTTTTTCCTTGCTGACCCGTAACTTTGCCGCGTCTCCTAAAGTCCACCAAACCGACTACGGAATCGCGCCCCGGGGCATCCCAAATAATGATTTACCGGGGGCCCCTACCTCTCGGTAGGTTTGCCTTTTCGTTCCAACTTTTCTGTTTTAAGTATATCACAAAAGTTACATTTTGTCAAATGCCTTTTTATGCTTTTCAATATTTTTGCTTAGGAGTATTAAACAAAAAGGAAATAATACCCGGTTCGCACTTGTTTCATCATTTAGTTAACAAAACCTTTTCGAATTCTGGGGACACAATACTTAATTAATAACCATACGGGCTATTCGTGCCATAGCATAATCAACATACCAGAGTCGTATCTGGATAATTAAGTATTGTGTCCCCAGAATTGCTTTTTGTAGCGCTCTTATTTACGCCCTTTGCCCCTTTGGTGCCCCTTCAGTGCCCCTTTCGCCCCTTTGGTGCCCCTTTAAAATATAGTAGGTGCCTTTTCCAGTTATGCCAATCCGTTCAAAAATCTTTTTGTCTTCAAGTTCTCTCAAATCATCTGTAGCCTGCCTTTTCTTTACTTCGCAGACCTCCTGATACTCCTTGTTTGTGATGCGTTCTTTCTCCTTTACATACATCACGGCTTTGATTTGTCTATTATTCAAACCTAATTCTCTCAAATTTTTCTCGGTTAAGATATCTTTCCTGAAAGTAACCGCAAACATTCCCATATCTTCGGAGAATTGGGGCTCGGGTAAGCCACTATCAATGCATTCTCTAATAATCTTTAATGTTCCGCCTCCCCATTTTTCTATATAACCAGTGTAAAAGAAGGCTTCGGCAATGAGCCGATTGTGCGGCCGGGAGGGATGTTCGGTCTTTAATTGCTCCAAGGATAGGTCGGGAGGAAGCTTACCAGGATTCCAGACTAAAATATGGTCATCATAAATTCGGATTTGAGTGTTCGCGCTATCCAGATAGTCCCTGTGACAAACGGCATTTATTACAGTTTCTCTTAATGCTTCTAAAGGATACTCCCAAACGACCTTTCTTTGCGGCTCACCAGTAAATTCAAATTTCGTCTGGAGCCTATCTCTAAAATATAACATTGCCTCTTCAATCTGTTCAAAAAGAGTTCCTCGGATTTCCTTGTCATCGATAATTATGGTTTCCGATTTAAATCTTCCCATCTTTAAAATTGCCTGAAGATAAAATCTATGAGGATTCTTACCAAAGAGTAGGATTGCTGCTTTTGTTGGCTTCCCTTTTTGTATCAGTTCCAATTTTTCCAATGTAGTTAAAGGCTTCTCATTTTCAGGAATGGGCCTGCGGCCTGTCTTGTTACAAAGTCCTACAAATTTCTTAACCTTCTCTAAACCAATGTCTTCAAGAGTAGTCTGAGGCTCAATCAGACAGTCCCAGGTAGTCCCTGCAGTCTCAAGAACAAGTGTAGTTATATCTTCCCAGCCCATTTGACGATTGCTTGAACTTACTCTTTTAAAGTATCTACCCTTAAAACTAACCGGTTTAATACGATTTTCAAGGATATGGAAGAGAATGATTTTCTTTTCCTTTACAGAAAACTTCTCAGGCTTTATGGAAATCTTTGGTTCTGTAGTTTGGGAGACTTGGTTTACCCATTCATCCAGAGTCTTTTTGCCCAGCCGGACACCTTTTATTTTGCCTTTATCATCTATACCAATAAAAATTCTGCCTCCCTTTGTATTGGCGAAGGCAACAGCAGTCTCGATGAATTCCTTATCAAAACTTTCTTTAAACTCTATTGTTTCGGATTCCCCTTTAGCTAAAATTTCCTTAATATTCATTTCTCTAATCCCATTTTCTTCCTTAAGAACTCCAACACCTCTACTGCCCTCAAGGGGATTTGAACCCCTGTTTCCACCTCATTCTATTCTTCTCAAAAAATTCTGGTAGCGCCAACGGGATTTGAACCCGTGATCTCTGCCTTGAGAGGGCAGCGTCCTAAACCAGACTAGACGATGGCGCCACCGACTACAATCGTAAATTCTTACATTACTGGGGTTCTTCGGGAATTTCCGGAGGTCTTTTCTCTCCTACGGTTAATAATTTCTCACCCAGTCTATCCAGTTTCCTTCCTGCTTCTTCATATCTGGTTCTACTATTAGATAAGTGTCTCCCCAATACTTCAAAATCTTCCTTGAACTTAATCAAGTCTCCACGCAGGCGAGTCAGATTACCCAAAATCTCTTCCGCAGCTTTCTCGATTCTCAATCCTTTCAGCCCCAGGACTAATGCCTGCAAATAGGCATAGAAGCTGTTCGGCGATACGGGAATAACTCTCTTGGAAAGCGCATAGGAACAGATTCTTTCCTCTTCGCCAACAGTCTCATCCTTAATTATCGTCTCATAATATACATTTTCCGCAGGGATATAGAGGAGCGCAAAATCGAAAGTATCCTCATCCGGCAGAATGTACTTATCGGAAATATCGTCAATATGTTTTTTGACATCTCTCACAAACTCCCTGCGACTTGCCTGTTTATTCTCTTCGCCACTGGTTTCTAACATCCTTTTGAAGTTTTCCAGGGGAAACTTAGAATCTACCGGAACAAGCCGATTACCCAGGCGAATAACTGCATCCACAACTTCTCCATTCTTGAATTTGTGTTTGAGGGTGAAATGTTCTTGTGGCAGAATCTGTCCCAGGAGATTTGCCAGGAGGAACTCACCTATTTCGCCACGAAAGGTAGGTGCCCGGAGAAGATCCTGAAGGCTCGATATATCTTTTCCTACCTCAAAAATTCTCTTGTTCGCTTCCTCCATTCTACCCAGGCTCTCCTTTACAGAAGTGACGACTTGAGTAGTATCGCCAAGCCTGTCACTTACCTGGCTAGTAATGGCGTTTAACTGGCCCGTCATCTGAGTTGTTAGATTTGCTATCTGCTGTTGCATTACCAGAAGTGCCGGCTCACTTACTCCCTTTGCCTCCAAATTCCTAATCCTTCTTCTCGCACTCATGGCCATCCACATCATAAGAATAACCAAAACACCCGCTCCTCCAAGTAAAACCCATATAGTCAATCCCATTAATTCCCCTCCATTTAAAACATAGTTGGGCGACCACGGAGTGTCGCCCCTACATTAAAGCAGAGCTTCGCCCCGATGAAGCGGGACGGCTACATTATTCCCCAATACATTCCTCCCCCGATTTCATCGGGGAGTCCAGAGATTTCATTTATTATACCAAATTTAAAAACGCGAAAACAAGAATGAATTACATCGACTTCCTGTATATTTCCTCTATCTCTTTGGTACTCGGGCGGCGTGGATTTAATGAGAGGACGCGCTCGTTCTTGCCAACGGCTTCAGCAAAACCAGCCAAGGACTCTTCCTTCACTCCTATCTCCTTCAAGCCCCTGGGTATGCCTATCTTTTCTGACAGTTCCCTTACTGCTACAACACTCAGGCGGGCGGCGTCCTTTTCCGATAGACCTTCTACCTTCTTCCCCATTGCCGCAGCAATGTTTCTATACTTAATAGGATTGGCCACAAGATTAAACTCCATTGCTTCAGGCATAAGTAAAGCATTTGCTAATCCATGGGGAGCTCCGTAGTAGAGGGTGATCGAATAACCCATACCATGAATTATTCCTGCCCCCGAGGAAGTAAGCGCGATCCCCGCAATTGAAGAAGCAAAGAGCATCTTTTTCCTGACTTCTATATTTTCCGGTTGGGAAACTGCCCTTGGCAAAGCCTCAGCAATTAAGCGTATCGATTCTAAAGCCAATATGTCACTAACCGGATTTGCCTTGGTACAGACATAGCTTTCAATGGCGTGACTTAGAGCATCCGCTCCTGTATTGGCAGTAAGAGAGGCAGGCATGCTCAGGGTTAACATTGGGTCGAGAATAGCAAGCCTGGGGTTAATATGAAAGCTACCGATTATCTGTTTCAACATTTTCTTCTGGTCGGTAACGACTGCATATTTTGTAACTTCACTCCCCGTTCCCGCTGTAGTGGGGATAGCGATAACAGGAATAGCCGGTTCTTTTACCTTATCCATCCCGAAATAATCAATAATACTACCCTTGTTGGTCACAAGTAAGGCGATTCCCTTTGCTGCGTCCATCGAGCTTCCTCCGCCCAGGCCAATTACTACCTCCACCGCGCATTTCCTGGCAAATTTTGCTCCTTCTTCAACTGTCTCCACGCTCGGGTCGGGTTCCACCTTATTAAATACCTTTACTTGAAGATTATGGGAAACAAGCGAATTTACCACATCATCCAGACTACCCGACTTCTTTGCCGAGGACTTCCCTGTAACTATCAAAACCTTCTCGCCAAACTTCCTGGCTTCTTCACCCACTCTTTTCAGACTTCCTTCGCCAAATATGATTCTTGTTGGAGAATAGAAAACAGATTCCATGGTTACCTCCTTATTTCACAAACCGGTTTATAATCGCAAAATTCACACTTTTTGCCCCGACCGACCGGTGCGAAATCTTCTTCCCGAATTTTCTTTATTATTGTTCTTATTCTCTTTTCCAAATCGTGCTCCGTATCCTTTCCAATCTTTACGCTGCTCAGGCAATTATGCCTCAGCCAGTATAAGCTCAACTTTTCCACAGGACTGTATCTTAAGACCTTCTCTGCCCCCCATTTGTAAAGGAGCATTGGCAAAACGTAAGGCTCCTCATTCTTCTGCCGATTAGTCTTATAATCGATAATATGGTATCCCTTCCCGCAAGGTCTATCAATTCGGTCGATTATTCCCCTGATTTCGCAGTCTTCAATAAAAAGATGGAACGGCTCTTCTACTCTAATCACATTATCAATTTGATTCTCTGAATTATCCAGAAATTTCACAAGGATCTGTTTAGCTTCTTTTTCATAGATATTTCTAATCTCCCTGTCACCAATTCCATGAGCCTTCGCCAGTGAACGGAACTTACTCATCAATTTCGACTCTCTCCATTCTTTTCCTTCTTTTCTTGATAAAATGTACTCTTCCAGAGTCTTGTGAATTACTGTCCCGAACGTCGACTCTTCAATCATTTCTTCTTCTTTCTCTCTTTCCAATCCCGGGTCGGGAGGGAGATTGAATAAGTAAAGATATTTATACCTTAAGGGACACTGGTCAAAAGTCGCAAGTTGGGTAACCGTAAAAGAAGGAAGAGAAATCTCATGGGAAGGAAGTGACTTATAAGAAGAAAATACGATATCTTTTATCTCTTCCAACGCCACCGCCTCAATCCCCTTCTCTCTTCGGCCTGCCGGATATATTTCTTTCTCCCGGATTTCCTTCTCCTGCAAAAACTTCTCCCTCCTATTCTCAATTAAGGAAGAGAATTCTTCTTTTATTTCTCCCCGCTCGTCGAGAAAATAAGACATAAACGGACTCAACTTCCCTTGCGTGTTCCCGGTGCCGGAAATTATCAATTTCTCTCGCGGTCTGGTCAGGCTAACATAGAGAAGCCTCTTTTCCTCCATGTCGGTCTCTTTTTTCTTTCTTTTTCTCTCTTCTCTGGTAGATATAATCGACTGTTCATCATAGGCATAAAATGGAGTAGCTCCTCCCACGAAAGGGAAAGTCTTATCCTTAACGTTAGCTAAGAAAACGATAGGAAATTCCAATCCTTTTGCCTGGTGAATCGACATTATACGTACAGCGTTCTCTTCACCAGGTTTAGCTTCACTCTCCACTACTCCCTGTTGCGTAACTTCCTTCACATAGGCAATGAAATCTTCCAGCGTGGAAAAGATATTTCTCTCCTCAAATTCCTCAACGAGGCTGAAAAATTTCTTAATATTTGCCAGGGTTCTCCTCCTTTCAGTGGGAGGTAAACTCTGAGCATAATGGAAATAGTTGCTCTGGCTAATCACTTTATATACCAGCTCACCTAAACTGTAATTACTCTTCTCCAGGAAGAACCTCTCCAACAAGGCTTTGCAATTCCTGAGCGCCTTCTTATCCTCCTCTTGAATGTCAAGATTATCCAGCTTCCCCAGGGCGTCGTAAATGGGATAACGCTTCCTCACCATCTTCTCCTCGTCTTCTATTTCTCGCTCAGGAAAGACGCTCGCCAGAGAAGAGAGACTGGAATTCTTAATTCTGAAAACGGGCGACCTCAATAGTCTCACCAGAGAAATATCATCGAAAGGATTATTGATTGCCCCCAGTAATGCTACCAGATCTCTTATTTCCGGCCTTTCATAGTAACCTGTCCCGCCCGTAGTAACAAAAGGAATCCCGTGTCTCCTCAAAGCTTCCTCATATATTCCTACGGGAGTCCTGACCGCTCTCAACAGTATCGATATATCCTCAAGCTGCAAGCTCCTTCCCCGGTCTTCTTCTCTTATTGGATTTTTTATACAATATTCTCTCAGCAACTGGAGAATTTTCTGGGCAATAAATTCAGCTTCTTCTTCCTGGGATTCTGCCAGAAATGTCTCCACGCCACATTCCTCTCCTTCTTTTTCTGAACTTATAGGTTCATAATCAGGAATTTCCGTCTCCAGCGCCTTATTGACTACTTTCAGAATCTTATTGAAGGAACGAAAATTCTTAGTCAAGGAAAGGCTCAATTCAGATTCTTTACTAAAATCTTCAATATTCTGAGGCTTAGCTCCTCTAAAAGCATAGATGGACTGTTTGATATCACCTACCACGAAGTAGTTATGAGAGAACTGGCGTAAGAGTTTATCCTGAAGAGGCGTGGTGTCCTGGTACTCGTCAACCAGGACGTATCTAAACTGTTTTCGGTACTTCTCTCTTATCTTCCTATTATTCTGGAGAAGATGCAATGTCTCCAGAAGAATCCCGGAAAAATCGAAGTAATGCCGCTTTTTGAGTTCTTCTTCATAAGAAGCATAAATCTTGGCAATGAGATGTGTTAAATTTCTCTTCTCTTCATCTTCTACTTTGGAAATCTCGCGCAGAAATTCCGAAGGAGACATCGCCCTGTTTCTTATTTCCTGAACGTATTCATAAATCCCGGCAAGAAACTCATCCAGCCACTGGTCTATTATGACCCGGGGCAACTTCCCTTTCTCAAGTAATGCTTCACCCACCTTGCAGAAAAGGATCTTAGCCTCAATCTCATTAATCACTCTGAAATTCGGCTCCAGACCTATTTCCAGTCCATTCTCTCTGAGAAGTCGCGTACAGAAAGAATCGATGGTACTGATGTAGGATTTTCTTGATAGAACTTCCCTGGGAAGAGACATATTCTGTAACTCTTTTTCCAATCTCTCCCTCATCTCTCCCGCAGCCTTATTGGTGAATGTAACCGCCAGAATACTCTCTATAGCCTCTTCAGGAGATACTCCCTTGTCCAGGAGACTGGAAAATATCTTCAGGTACCTGCTTACCAGGACCGAAGTCTTCCCTGTTCCTGCTCCTGCCTTCAGGCAGACAGTACCTGCAATCTCATCAACTGCTCTCTTCTGTTCTAAAGTTAAAAAAGGGGACACAATACTTTTTTCTCCCATAAAATAGAAAATAGGGACAGCGACCATTTTTTCGTAATAGGAACAGCGACCATTTTTTTCAAGCAAACAGCATCTTAAGTCTCATTAGAAAATCTTGAAAAATGGTCGCTGTCCCTATTTTATTTTACTGTCGCAAAGGAAGTAGAAGTCGCAATTCCAGCAGTTCCTTGGCTTCTGGGGATAGTATCCCTGGAGAATCTCCTTTGCTTTTTCCCTGAGATGTTTTAGCGCTCCCTCAAGAGAATCATCAGTGGATAAGGTCACTCCCCCAGCAGAGTATTGCTTACCTGCCTCGACCGTTGCTTTGATATTTGCCTTAGGATTCTGGAGCTGTTTACGCAGCCAGTATATAGAGAGCCTTTCTACTGGCCTCTTCAGGTCTTCCCTGGCACCAAAAAAATAGACGGGTAACTGGAAACTTTCTCCTTCGTTCATTTTCCGACAGAGGCGAAACTCCATAAACGGACTCTTACCCGTCTTATAATCGATAACTTCCTCAACTCCCCCTGCAAGCCGATCCAGGCGGTCTATTCTTCCAGAAAGAGTCATTCCATCTATCTGCCAGGTGAACTCTTTCTCTATCTCCTCAATGGAAAAATTCTCTCTTTCCCTCTCCTTCTCCAGATACCTGAGAAGAATTTTTGCAGCCAATCTTTGATAAACATCTTTCTCAAACAGGGTAGAAAAACTTCCCCCCTCCCGGGAGAAGACTTTTTTAATCTCTTTCTGCATATCTGTTCTTGCCTGGGAAGAATGGAGAGCATCTTTACTATTGTATTTCTCGTGAAAGGATGCAAGAATACTGTGGAGGAGTCTTCCAAAAATTAGAGCGGGTCTTGGCTTAATCCAGATTTTTAAGAGAAAAGAGAAGAAGAACTTTGCCGGACACTCGCTATATGATTCGAGCTTATAGCCAGAGAACCTATAATCAGGAGAAATCGTCACTCTATCCCAGAGACTCTCCTGATCAAATTCTCCCTTGATTCTCATTATCTCATTATATTTCTCTCTATCAATCTTTTCCAAAAGACCCTCCAAATCTTTATTTCCTGTGGTGAGCCAGAAGTTAACTAAATCCTCCCGGGTTAAAATTTCATCCTTCTCCTCAGGGCCGAGAACCGATGGCTTATCGAGAAATTCTATCCCCTTATCCCTGCATTTCTCCAGTAGTTCGTCTTCCCTTTCTGCCCCCACGAATTTCAGAACCAACGAAGATACAAGAGAATCGCGATTAGACTCGTAGGTTCTTCCATAAGTTAAATAGAGCTTCTTCTTCGCTCTACTTATAGCCAAATTGAAGATTCTCTCTTCCTCTTTCAGGTGTTCGGAAAGTTCGGGAAGAGGTTTCAGTCTCAATCTCTCCTTTTCCCGAACGTTTAAGAGTGATGATTCGGGCAAATCCCGGGGAAACTTTCCTTCCACAAGTCCAGTTACGAAAACTACAGGGAAGAAGTTCCCGCTTGCCCTCTGCACAGTCATAATCTGGACGCTATCCTCGCGGGGAATAAATGTAATTGCTTCCTCCCGGCCATAAGAAGTAAGCATCTCGTCAAGATAACTCATAAAATCAAAGAAAGACAAATTGTTTTCAATCTTCTGGAATTTCTTCACCACTTCCAGAAAATAGCTCAAGTTTTGAGCCAATCTCTTATTCTTCGTCCCTGCCTGAAGATAACCGAACTTTAAGAAAACTTTATAGATAAGCCTTTCCAGAGATTCTTTCTTAGCCTCTCTCTCCATCTTTCCTAACGCTCCCAGAAATTCCTGAAGAGAGAAGATAGTCTCCTCATTTAAACCCAATCCGGGATAGCTTGTGCTGGACCCAGCCTCAGAAAAGTCCTGGGGTAATTTCTTCACCACCATTTTTATGACCGCCAGGAAGGGCAAGCCTTTCCTTTCACTATAGGTCACGAGCCTTTGAATATCAACAGGATCAATATTGAACTCAGGGGCTGACAGAGCTCTCAAGAGATGTGTGTTCATCTCTTCTTCCTGCCCCCAGACGCATTTTAAGATGGAGATAATCTGGACAATTTCTGGCTGCTTGAAAAATGCTATGCCTCCCATTACCGTATAATCAATACCATAAATTTTCATGGCATCTTCTAAATTCTTTATCTCTCTGGAGACACCGCGGCAGAGAATAGCGATATCACGATAGTAGTAACCCTGGCGAGTCAAACCGTAGATCCTGCGGGCAATGAACAGAGCCTCTTCGCTTTCACTGCCACATTTCACTAAAGTTATCCCCGGGGAAGAGGTAACTACTTCGGAAAGCGAAATTATGCGGGGCTCAAAATCAGTTAGGAATCTTCTTTTCACCTCCTCGGGCAGGGCTCCACGAAAACGAAAGACGCTCTCCTCTTCATTACCCGAAAACAGTACCTCCTGTTTCTTCAAGGTTAAAAGAGAGAAGAGTTCGTACTCATTCAAATCGATGTTCTGAAAGTCATCAAGAAGAATATGACTGAATCTCTCCCTGTAATTCTTAAGGATATCCCGATGGCTCTTAAAAAGTTGAATGGTCTTTAATACAAGGTCCCTGAAATCTAAACGATTCTCTTTATGCAGGTAATCCCGGTACCATATATAAATTCTTTTCAAATCTTTAAATTTCCCGTAGTCGGGCAGGCTAACCCGGGGATTAAGTTTCCAAAGGTCAATGAAGTCAACCACCTCATCTAAGAAACCCGAAGTATGCTTGACGTTCCGATAGTAGTCTAGCTTCAAACTTTTGAGAATCTTACTCAACACCAGCCTTTCTTCTAATCCGTCGAGCACCTGAAAGTTGGGATAGATGCCAGGAACCCTGTTATAATTTTGCCGGAGAACCCTCTTGCAGAACGCAGTAAAGCTATTGACCCAGAACTCTCCATATCCCGGCTGAAGATGCGGCCTTAAAGCTCCCACCATCTCCTCCTGGTCAGTAAACACAAGTATCCTTTCCGGTGGAGCAATTCCCGAAGATATGAGATTTTCAATTCTTCTCTTTAAAACTTCGGTCTTGCCCGATCCGGCTCGACCCAAAAGAAGAAGCGATCTCCCTCTATGGGCCACCGCCTCCCCCTGTTCTCTATTCAAATCCTTTAAAATATCCACCTTACACACCCGATTAGTAAAATAGGGTCAGGAAAATTGACTCTGACCCCTTTTTAAACAATTAAGTATTGTGTCCCCATAATTCTTTGCGAATGCATCTACTCCTTCTCTTTGCAGGGTCTCACAGACCTCATCTAAATCCACCCCGGCTTTTTTCATCCGGGAAAGAACTTCTTTAACTCCACCCAAGTTCTCTTCCAGGGATAATTTTGGCTTTCCGTGGTCTCTAAAGGCATCGAGCGTCACCTGAGGAACGGTATTTATTGTATCCGGGCCAATCAATTCTGCCACGTATTTCACATCACTATAGGCAGGGTTCTTAGTGGAGGTGCTTGCCCAGAGCGGTCTTTGAACTCTGGCGCCTCTTTTTTCCAGGTCTTTGAACTTTTGTTGAGAGAAAATCTCCTTAAACTTTTGATAAACCTTCTTGGAATTGGCTACTGCTGCTTTTCCCAAAAGCCCCTGTAAATCTCTCTTCCTTTCAGAGTCTTTCTCCGATTCTATCAGCGAAGAAATCTCCTTATCCACCAGTGTGTCTATCCTGCTCACAAATAGACTGGCAACCGAAGCCACTCTCTTTAAATCTCCTTCCTCCCGGGAAAACCCTTCCAGTCCCTTGATGTATGCTCGGGCAACGTTTTCGTAATGGGACAAGGAGAAGATGAGAGTAGCATTTATATTGATGCCTTTCGATATCAGCCGCTCTATTGCCACAGCCCCTTCTTTTGTTGCCGGGACTTTTATCATAATGTTTTCTCTTCCTATTCTCATAAACAATTTTTGAGCCTCATTTATAGTCTGTTCAATATCGTACGCATATTTAGGAGGAACTTCAATGCTCACATATCCGTCTTTTCTTTCTGTTTCCTTATATATTTTATAAAGAATATCTGCCGCCAGAGTCACATCCTTTATTGTCAGGCTCTCATAAACCTCTTCGGCAGTCTTATTTTTCCGAGTCAACTCTTCAATTTCAGAGTCGTACTCCTTACTCTGAGTAATTGCTTTTTCAAATATCGTGGGATTCGATGTAACTCCACAAACGCCATCCTCTTCTACCATCTTTTCCAGCTTCCCCGAGGTAAGAATTGACCTCTCAATGTTGTCATACCAGATACTCTGGCCAAAATTCTTAATCTGATAAACGGGATTCTTTCCCATTTCTATCTTCCTTTCTCAAGATTCACAAAAGGCTCATCTGTTCCGGCTCTATTCCCTTTTCCTCTTCAAATATCTTTACTTTTCCATAGACCCCATCATATCCTGGAGAAATCTTCACTTTCCTCTCCCTTACCCTGGCGATACCTTCAGCAATTTTAGGATGGATTTTATAAAGTTCATCAAAGGAGACTTCTAACATAATTTTGAATTCACTGCCAAATTTTTCGATTAGGTAATGGTATAATTTATCCACTTCTGTTGATTTGGAAGTTTTTCCCATCGCCTCGCCGACTATTTCCTTCAAAAGAACCAGGCTCTTAAAAGGAATCGCGCCCTGAGGTTTGAAGCCAATTTCCCTGTCGGCAAGTTCATACACGCGATGCATAACTCCTATAGTGAGACGTTTGCCACAACCGGGACATATATTATTGTGACTCTTTGTCTCTTTGGGAGAAAGACATACGTTACAATTCCTGTGACCATCGTAATGGTATTTCCCTTCCTGGGGAAAGAACTCTATGGTGCCTAAGAATTTATCATTATCTTTATTCTTAATTGCAGAAATTATCTCTTTATAGTCAATTTTGCAATTAAACATATTGGCTTCCCTTCCCAGATTGGCAGGAGAATGGGCATCACTATTGGAAATTAGAGTAAACCTGTCCAGACTGGAAAGAGCCCAGTTCATTTTCGGGTCGCTGGACAATCCTGTCTCCAGAGCATAGATTTGTGAAGTCAATTCTCCAAAACATTCTTCTATATCGTCAAACCCGGAATTTGCTCCAAAGAGCGAAAACCAGGGAGTCCAGATATGTGCCGGCACAACAAAACATTCACTGGAGGCTTCCAACACTATCTTCGCTAACTCTTTTGCCGAAAGTCCCAGAATAGGTCTTCCATCAGAATGCAAATTACCGATTCTTGAGAGTTCACTATTCAACTTGTGGACTACATCAAAACTGGGAGCAAAAATGAGAATATGAATTTTTCTTACTCTTCCTCCCTGGGAGTAGATACAACTTATCTCACTGGTGAGAAAGAAATGAATACCTCCATACTCATAAACACCATAGCTCACTGGCTTAAGATATTCTTCCAGTTCATCCAGCCAGTGAGGATGAGTAAAGTCCCCTGTTCCTAAAATATCAATCCCCTTAAACTTAGCATACTGGCTTATCTCTCGAACGTTCATCTCGCCCGAGGTAGCTCTTGAATATCGAGAATGAATATGAAAATCAGCGATTAACATTTTTCTTCCTAACTATCAAAAAACAGAGCATCAACCCTATTCCCAACGCATCTATTAGAATGTCGTAAATAGAACCGTGTCTGGTGGGAACAACCCTCTGATGGATTTCGTCGGATATTGCATAAAACAGAGAAAGCGCCCCGGACCACGCATAAACTTTTGTCAGATTAATCTTAAGCGAGTGAAAAATCGCCCTCCACACAAGAAAGGCAAGTATTCCGTATTCAGTAATATGGGCAATTTTTCTGAGGATTATATCCCAGGTTCCCCAGGCCGTTGCCAGATTAGGAAGGCTAGAGAGGTAGAAAATGGTACCACACCACAACCCCACCGGTAGCCACAACTTCAAAAATAGAGAAATTTTCTTCATCTCTCTTCGCCTTTAACATCACTAATCGTCCCGATTCATCGGGGCTACTCCACCTTGTAGCATTCAATAAATCTTTCCAGAGACCTGTCGTAAGTCCTCTCTACATTGGGCGGGAAAAAACATGCCGGCAGTTCTTTAGACCTCCAGTGGTACGCTATACACTCGCAACAAATCCCTTTTCTGGAGCAAGGCTCATAAGTACAATTACAATTCTTCCGATTCTTGTTTTCGTTACATTCCCTCATTATCTCTCCTTCACCAATTTTTATCTTCTTTTGTTCTTGTAGGGGACGGACACAGTTTATGCCGACCTTTCGGCATGCCGTCCCTTCATTCGGGCGACCATCCCGATACATCGGGATCGCCTCTACACTAATTCCTTTTTAGAACCCGATTTTTTTAGACGGCTCACCAGCTGCTTTTATCTCTCCAAATTTCTCTTCATACCTTTTGATATTCTCTTGTAGGGCAAGGAGGAGCCTCTTGGTATGGCCAGGACTTGAGATTACTCTCGCCCTCACTTTCGCTTTCGGCTCCTGGGGCTGAACGTAAATGAAATCGATTGTAAACTCAGTCTCACTATGCCTTATGAAAGCCAGATTGGCATATGCCCCCTGAGCCATAGCGTCGTCCAATTCGATTCGAATTTGTACCTGTTTTTCCTGTTCTTCAGGCATAACCTTAACCTCCTTGACTTGTCCTCCCCACTTAGTATAAACGTGGCGACCCTTCTGATATTTTTTCGGCTCAGTCATCTTTTAATGGTACGCGAAGCTCCCGCTTCGCCCCTCCTTTCCAATGCAGAGCTATCGCTCTGCAGCTACAACTTTGAAAGATATCAATATTTGTAACCTTTGTCAAAGGCTTCCTTGAAATCGTACCCGTGCTGGAAATCTTCAATACTATCTTCTTCTGTCTTAGACAAAACTCCAGCATCCACCATATTGAAAACTATATTACCAAAATCTTCTGTCCTTCTCACTCCCCAATTCTCAAAAACCGTGCGCGCCATCAGCCCGAAACATTCCAGACCGTATTCCTTAATACCCTCAAGGAGTTTTTGACCACTAACGTGTCTCGGCTTATCTAATTTACTCTGCGTGTAATTTAAAGCTTCCATAACGAAATCGTAAGCCTCCGCCTTATAGCGAGGGTCCTTAGCCACAATTTCTTCCACAACTTTCAAAAAATCCTCTTTGTTTTTCATCTTTAATATTTCCTATTTAAACTCCATTCAGGCAAACTCTCTTGAAATTGCAGGTCTTACAGAGTTCCCTATTGAGTGTTCTGGCAAAATCATCCTGGGAAGCTATGTTCTGAACAGGGTCTACGAGTAATGCCTTCATTTCCCTGATATTCTTTCTCATATATCCCTTAATCTCTTCTATGTCTTCCGCATTCAACCTGTTTGTAATGCCCCTTTTATGGTGCAAATTGTACTCAATCGTTTTGACTTTTTCCGAATCCACATTCCAGTGGTCAATCGCAAATAGAGTATAACAGCCAAGTTGGACGTCGCTTCCCGCGCGTTCAGATTTACCGGTTTTCCAGTCTACTATGATAATACTGCCATTTCTATCTCTGTAAGCAAAATCTAACCTGACATTGATTTTGGTATCTTCAAAGAGGAAAGCCTGAAACTCCTCTATGGGCAACCAGAGTGAGAAGTCAATATTCTTAACCCCGTCAAAAATATCTGAACTATAAAAATTCTGAATACAAGTCTCTACGTGGTTCCACAGGTCTTTCCATTGCTCATCTTTCACTTCTACATCATACTCATGTTCAAACAAGGCACAGCTTTTGGGGTCTTGCCAGTACGTTTTGTTCTTCGAGGATTCGAAATCGCGCCGCATCTGTTCCCTGGTTAAATGGATGAGGCGATTCATCAGTGGCACTCTGCCAGACTTCGTCTCCTCCAGGACATTCTTGATAGCCTCATGAGTTACTCCTCCTGCCCACATAAATCTGTTCTTCAGTTTCCCCAGAACGTATATCTGCCTCACCTCGTCAGGAGCATCAAACTCCCAACCACCCCAGTGCCCGTAATAACTATAATAGTATCTCCTGTGGCATTCCCTGAAAATATCATTTCTCGAATTTGACCAGGAAAATTCGTTCTTTAATTTTCCCATTTGTCTTTTCCCCTTTTGTAGGGGCTCAATTTATTGAGCCCGATTTACGGGTTCGATGAATCGAACCCCTACGGTTGCGTTCCTGCTAAAATTCAACCGGTGGGGTTTCAGTTTCTTCCTCTTCAACCTCAAAATAAGTTCTGGGCTCATCCAGACCCCTTCTTTTGGCAAAGAAGCGCCCAAAGACTTCTCTGATATGGGCATTAAATACCTTGACCGCCCGATTATACCTCACCCTGGCCACAGCGATCCTGTTTGTAGTTCCCGCCAGTTCGTCCATTAGCCTGATGAAGGTCTGATTGGCTTTCAAATCAGGATAGCGCTCAACGACTACAAGAAGGCGTCCTAAAGCGCCATTCAGTTCCTTGGCTGCATTAACTTTTTCGGCAATTGTCTTTGCTCCGGCAAGAGCTGCGCGCGCATCGGCTATGTGAGTAAATACTTCCCTTTCATGTTTCATATATCCTTTAGCCGTAGCCACCAGGTCAGGGATTAATTCGCTTTTCCTCTTGAGCTGCGTATCAATCTGAGCCCAAGACTCATTTACCTCTTCATCCATTCTCACTACACGATTAAGGCCAGAAATGTACCAGGAAATCCCCACAAAAATTAAGAAAACAAGAATTACCAGAAAAATCCACGCCTTTTTCATCTTTCATCCTCCATTTGTGAATCAGTGAGTGTTTCTCCTTCCCAATCTGAAGAAAATAGTCTGTGAAGAACGCTCGGAATTTCAGCCAAAAAACGAGGACGACTTGTCATTGCGAGGAGCGTGAGCGACGAAGCAATCCCGTAAATTTACTCACGAGATTGCCACGCCCTTCGGGCTCGCAATGACATTCTCGCGAGCGAAGCGAGGAGTTTCGATTTGCGCCTTACAGAGTCCGAAGTTTTTTGGCGAGAGGAAATTCCGCAGTGATGAACAGACTATTTTCTAATATCTCACCATCTTCCCGTAGCTCCTCCGCCGCCTGAGAGTCCTCCGCCAAATCCTCCAAATCCTCCAAATCCTCCTCCAAATCCTCCTCCAAAACCTCCTCCCCCTCCACCCCAAAAGCCCCCTCTTCCCATGAAAAATAACCATGGTAGAAGGAAAAGCCTTCCTCCCAAAAAGAAGAGAATTAAGAATAAGTAGAAAAGATTCGTCAGAGCTCTCTTCCTCTGAGACTCACTTTTAGCAGCCACCTCATAATCCTCTTGAGAGAGAGAACTTAGTGCAGATAATTCCACTCCCTTTTCCCGGGCAATTAAATTGGCAAGTGTAGCCGTACCAGTAAAAAGTCCTGCGCCGAACTCTCCTCTCCCGAAACTGGGAGCAATCTTCTGCCGAATAACCTCTCCCGCCATACCGTCAGTAATGATACCCTCTAAACCATAACCCACTTCTATTCTAACTAATCGCTCACCAACAGAAACAAGAATCAGAAGACCGTTATCTTCGCCCTTCTTCCCAATTCCCCATGCCGCAAAGAGGTCTACTGCATAACTTTCTATATCTCCTTCCGGTATACTCTCCAGGGTCACTATAGCAATTTCAGAAGTAGTCTTTCTTTCCAGTTCAGTAACAAGATTTGTCAACCGGCCTACATCGCTGGAAGAAAGAAGGCGAGCAAAGTCATTGACGTATCCCACCGGTTTGGGAAAGGAAGCCTCCTTTCCTAAAGAAGAAACCTGAAAAAGAAATAAAGTGATTAAGATTACAGGCAGTATCTTAATTTTTCTCATTACGCTTCCATCTTGTCGCAGATTATGCACAACTTCTCTACCTCTTCCATATAGTCACCGAAAAGTTTCTCTAAGTTATCCTCTACTTTCTTACCCTCTTTCATCTCGAGAACCTTTAAGAAAATGGTACCGTTAACAGCGAACTCTCTTTCCAAACCACTTATTACATCTCTTTTCTTAACGGGCAAGGCTTTACCTTTTAGCCGCAACAGGCTGCGGAAAATGGGATTAAAAGAAGTGAGCGAATTGATTAAAAGAGAGCGAATCCTTTTCTCCTTCAGCCCTATCTCCAAGTAGACCTGATATAGCCTGATCAATCCCCCTTTCAGTTGTTGCTCACATTGGTGCCTGAGGTTTCGGCTGTTTACTTCCAGCTCGCCCAATATGTCTTTTCCATAAACGAGAACATAATTATCCTTCATCTCCAGAAACTCTATAGGGAATGTATCCGTAGAAGACTTCACATGCTCCACAGTAAGAAGAAGAGGAACAATCCCTTTTTTCCTTCCCTGGTTAATAAGTTTCAAGCTCATTTTCAAATCAGGAGGGTCTATTTTTCTCATTACCAGAAGGAGATTTATATTCGATTTTTTGGGAATAAAATCTTCTCCCACTGCGCTACCATAGAGAGAGATAGATTTGAGGTTATCCCCGTGCAATGCAATCATTGCCTGGCTGAAAGGCACCAGGACTTTCCTCACGTGGCTATTCAACTTTTCCAGGTTGACAAGGATGTCCATAAAGGTCTCCTTTCCATTAAATTATTGATTGGATTTTAACATATTTCCCCTGCTTTTTCAACCATTTAAGGAAGGGCTCTCAATTACTTTGTAGATTTCTCGGCAGGCAGATTTTTCGTCAACTTCTTGAACCTTTCCTGATTTCTTACCAGTTCAGCTCCCTCTAACCCAACCTGGTCAATGTACAGTTGAACCCTCTCGATTCTATCGCCTGTAGGTGGGTGGGAGCGAAAGAGAATTTCAAATTTACTGGGAGGTTTCTTCTCCATAGTTTTAAGTTTTTCGAAAAACTCAACCATTCCCCGTGGGTCATATCCAGCAGCAAGGGGATAGCGGACTCCAGAATTGTCAGCCTCAAACTCGTTCTTCCTGCTATATCCCAGAAGCATTAAGGAAAAAAGGAAATCAGTATATTGGCTCAACTGACTCAAATCCTGCTTAGTGAATATTTCTCCCAGGAGGATAATTGCCTGATAACCAAATGCTTTCTCAAACCTTTTTGCTCCATGGCGCCAGGCAACATGTCCAATCTCATGTCCCATCACTCCTGCCAGTTGAGCCTCATCATCCAGTTCCTTAAGAATTCCTCTGGTAACAAAAATGAATCCTCCGGGAGCAGCAAAAGCATTCACCATGGGAGTATCCAGAACAGTAAAATAGTAAGTTATCTCTTTCCTTTCACAAACATTAACCAGTTTCTGACCCACCTCGTTTATATACTCGTGTAACTCAGGGTCATCGTAAACGCCAAACTCATTTATTACCTGTTGAGTAGTCGCTTTTCCCAGAGAAACTTCCTGCCCTGTAGAAAGTAATCTAAGCTCCTTTTTTCCCGTAACCGGATTCGCCGCGCACCCCACCAAGAAAACAAAAGATACCACCAAAACCATATTTAAAATTTTTCTCATAGAATTTACCTCCTTAAACCGCAAGCCATCCTCCATCCACAAAGATTGTCTGTCCCGTTATGTAATCAGAAGCATCAGAAGCAAGAAATACAGCTATTCCTGCCAGATCCTCCGGCTCGCCCCATCTACCTAAAGGAATTCTCGCATTTATTGCCGAAAATCTTTTGGGATCCTTCCGCAAAGACTCGGTCAAATCGGTCGTAAAATAGCCCGGTCCAATAGCATTAACTCTAATGTTATATTTCGCCCAGTCACTGGCGAGGGACTTGGTCAGTTGAGAAACCCCTCCCTTGCTCGCCACATAGGCAGAAATATTCTTTCCTCCTATAAAGCTGGCTATGGAAGAGATGTTTATAATTTTCCCTCTTTTCTGTTTAATCATCACTCTCCCCACCGCCTGGCAACACAAGAAAGTCCCTTTCAAATTGACCTTAATCTCTTCATCCCAATCTTCTTCGGAAAAGTCTTCAGGAGGCACTCTGGTAATCCTCCCAGCACTATTGAACAGAAAATCTATCTTTCCAAACTTTTCCAAAGTTTTTTCTACCATTCTATCAATATCTTCTTTTCTCGCCACGTCAATCTGCAAGGGAAGCACCTTCCTTCCCCAACTTTTTATTTCCTCATCTACTTTCTCAATTTTTTTCAGTTCCCTGCTGGTTATAGCAAGGTCTGCCCCAGCCTGAGCAAGACCAATGGCAATACCTTTACCCAAGCCGCGGCTGGCTCCAGTCACTATCCCCGCTTTCCCTTTAAGACTCATCTTTTCTAAAATCATAACTCCCTCCATAAAAAAGTGACAGGTACTTTTTTCGCTCTCTCCTCAAAAAAGGGGACAGATTACTTTTTCCCCATTATACTCTTTATTTTCCCCGGTGGTTTAATTATGAACACCACTATTGTAAATATGGCAAGAAAAACAGTTGGTATCTGTATTACCAAAGGATTAACATCAGGATAAATCAACTTCTCCAAATAATGGACGATAAACGAACCAGAATATACTGAAGATGCCTCATACCTTAACCTGAGTCCATTTTCGAGGATGGTAAGGGGGCAATACTTACCCAGAATACTTAGAGAAGAAACATAGAAAATACCTAAGAGGTGGAGTGACCTGAAAAGCCACCAATCAAAGAATTTCTGCCGGAAGACGAGAGCATATGCGGTAAGCAGAAATCCCAACAGCATAAACAGTATAAACAGGAAATGTACCACAATGACTGCATCCGCAAATACTTTATATGACATTTTCTATCAATCTTATCCAAATTTATATACTTTCCTGATTTTCTTTGTCACCTTCCAGGTGCATTTGAGTCCCTTGGGGAATGTAACCAGGTCGCCCTTCCCAAATTCGACTTCACCGTCGCGAGTCTTAACCTTCACTTTCCCTTCCAGAACGTAGCAAGTCTCTTTTTCATCATATTCCCAGTCGAAAGTTGAAGGCTCGCATTCCCACGGGCTCCAGTCATCCACTCCCAACGATTTCAATTTTTCTTCAGACAATTTCTCCACCTTAATTTCCACAATACCTAAACCTCCCTACTCACTAATACGGGAAATGAGAAAATTTTCTAAACAAGTTCTTTCCAACTTATCAAAACCAGGATTATAATTGCTAAATTTACCAAAATTGCCAGTAGGCTCACTCTCGCAGGCGAAATTATATTAAGAATTAACACCACACCAGAAACAACCAAAGCCACCATTCCTGTTATTCGTCGCTTTTTTCTTAAACCATACCCACTGAAACAATATAAGCCACCAATCGCTAACATTAAAATAGTTAATCCGACGTTCTTACCCATAGATATGGCGGGAATACCTATGGCAATAGCACTAAATAACATTAAAATTCCCAAAATCCAGGCCAAAGTGGAAGCTATAGATAAATATAACCTCTTCTTAGATTCTTCAATTGGGTATACTTTTAATTCTATATTTTTCAGGATGCTTTGGGCAGGTATATTACAAAAGTAGTCCCTTTACCCTCTTCTGTTTCTAATTCTATTTTTCCATGGTAATTATTAATGATATCCTTGGATATAGTAAGACCTAATCCCGGTTCTCCTTTTGTGCTAAAGAATGGTTCAAAAATTTTTGACTTTTCCATTTGAGGTATTCCCGGACCATTATCTTTAAATTCAACAATTACCCATTTATCGTCTGATCTCGTCTCTACAGATAGCCTCCCACCTTTAGACAATGCATCGAGGGCATTATTAATGAGATTAATAAATACTTGTTGAAATTGCCCCTTATTCCCTGAAACGATTAGAGAGCCTTCATCTAACTGCTTGCTTAATATAATTCCTTTCTCTATAAATTGATAACTCATTAAAGTCAAAGTCTCATCCACGGTTTTATTTATATCGATTTTTCCCACCTGGGAGTAGTCTTGCTTGGTGAAATTCAGAATCTCCTCAACTATTTCGTTTCCATGAGATGTCATATCGTAAATATCTCCTATATTTTTTTCTAAGTCCTCAGTTGACAACGCTCTTTTAATATTATCCAGCAAATATTTTCCTTTACTGGAAATTATCTCCAAGGGCGTTTTCATCTCATGAACGATGGTTCCAATTAACTTCCCTATAGAAGCCATCTGTGTTGAGCGATATAATTGATTTTTGGCTTCACGAAAAAGATTTTCAATATGCTTTCTATGCAACTCCTGTTTCTTCGTCTCTTCCCCAAAATATCCACTGACTATTGCTACAATAAATAAGAATGGAATTCTCAAGAGTAACCCCGGATTAAGCAACTCAACTTGACCCGAATCTTTAACCAGCATGCCAAAATAAAAAATAAATGCTAAAAATGCAATTATAACACTTATTCTTAAATTAGAAGCTAAAGCAGACATAAATATAACCAGAAAGTAAGCAATATAAAGGTCTGTATCAATACCTCTGGTTAAATATATAATGAATGAAATAAAGAATACGTCAATCAAAAAAATGGAACTCATAAATTTGCCTGAATAAATTCTTCTTTCAGAAACAAAAATTAAATAGAGATTAAAAATGCCAAAGACAAGACATATTAAAACTGATTGCAGCGGAAGAACAAATTCTTTAACCGGCTCGTACAGAACCAGGAAAATAACCATCACAAGAATTAACCATTGAAAGACGACGATGAAACTTTTATGAGTAAGATTATAAACTTTTCTTGTAGTCTTACTAAAAAATTGTTTCATATCATAAATCCTCTAAATCTACCAACCGGATATTTGAGTTCCCTCAAGGCCGAGATGTGTGCAATCAATGCAAATTTTCCCTGTTGCAGAGTCATAGCACCATCCGCCGCTATCAGAGATATTAGGCCCTGTGACTTGATTTGTTCGTGGATGGTCATTAAGATTCAAATACGGAATCTCATTTACATAATTAGGAACCAGGGAATTGGGAAGTGGGTTAGAAGGCCATGCCCCTTCATTAGTTCCATAATAGGTCATAATTGCCATACGCAAGATACCCAGATTCCCTCTTGCCACATTCTCGTTCGCCTTGCGAATTGAATTCCCACCTATTATGATGACAGTAACCGCAAGCAGTCCAATAACTGCTACAGAAATCATAAGTTCAATCAAAGTGAACCCTTTTGAATTGGATACCATACTTCCCCTCTTATTCAATTTCCCCTCACCCTGACCCTCTCCCCTCGGGGGAGAGGACGAAGGTGAGGGGGTAACCTCGGCGTTCGTTGGCTTCAAATCCTTATGAATAGGTCAAGGTGTCCCTCTCGAATGAAATCCGAAGCTATTGTCAACAAGACCCTGTCGACGAGGACCAGTGCCACCTTTCAGGCAGCACTCCCAACGCTTTTTCAGTTCCGGCAGTTAGACATTGTTGTTTCGGCAAGAAGCGCGAAAATATTTATAATTTCTGTTCCTCTTCCTTTTTCAAAAATTCTAACATTTGAGTAAAAAGGCCGAGAAGTCTTAGTCTCTTGAGTTCTTCCTTAGATTTCTTAGCATATGTATTTTCTAATTCATTTAATGAATTTTTATAGTTTTCTAAATCCTGTCTTGAAAACTGATTAAAAACCGGATATCTTTTTGCCAGATAATAAACTAGTTCAAAAGTTTTTTCAGCCTCTGCCTTCTCTGCTGACCGTGACATTCCGCTCGTTCTCTTATTGAATTCTTCCTCGCTTTCCTCCAGCGAGCCCCAATATGTTCTGACCCTTCCAGTAAAGCCAAAGTTCCAAGGTCGTTCTATTGCAGACTTAACCCTGTTTTCACCATAAAGAGAGAACGCAAAAATTAAAATCTTAGCCCATAAGCCCGGCTCAACTTCCGGAAAAAGATTAGTTGATATATCATCCAACTTTCTATCAAATTCTTCTTTTGCCTGCCAAATTCTCTCTTGGGCCCACGGCAGGAAATAATGCAAAGTCGCTAGGGATATAATATTTTCTTTACTTTCTAAATTTGATTTGGTAATTTTCCACTCTTTTGGAAAATAACCCTCGTAAATATCATATCTTTCTGGAGAAGTGCCGATATTTTCAAAAAATACTTGATAAAAGATACTAAATAATGACTCAATGTAGTAATACTCTGTACCGTTCTCACCCTTGACGAGTTCTTGTTTATATTTTTCTCCATGTTTTTTGAAATGGTCAAAAAATGAAAAAGCCTCTCTTTCCCTAACAGATCGCTCTTCAATCCTTTTAAAAATCGCATCTAAGATCCCTGATATTTCACTATAATCGCTCCCTTCCTCCAACTTCTTTTCTTCTTTTAAATATTCATATTCTTTTCTCCATATCTTGAAATGCCATTCTAAAATTTTAGGAAAAACTTCTTTTAACACAACTAGAAAAATAATCGAGCGATTATTTATAAAATTATTGAAGTCATTCAGTAACCTTGATATAGTTTTAAGATTCTCTTTCATTGTTTTCTAATAATTCATAAATAATAGAAGAAAATATCACGAAAAGTTCTTTTTCATTCTGAGTATTTATGTTTTCTGTCTGCCAAACAGAACGCCAGGATTCTTCCATATCTTTTAAATTTTCTAATTTACTCAAATAATCAAATCTTGAATTGAATTTATTTCCTTTCATCCAATGATACGAATTTACTAAGATTTTTGCCATGAAATAAATTCCCGCACCCCAAATGATTAGCTCCAAAAATCGCAGGCAAACTGTAGAGCTGCTCCAAAATAATAATGGTAAAAATATTAAAGCCAAATAAACTAAAAATAGTCTTGTCTTAACAACGTGATCCAAAATTACATGTTTGTCCAAAACTTCAAATTCTCTTTTATCGTTAAAAATAGCTATCGCGATAGGAATCAAAATAGTTAAAAAAGCTATCCCTACCATTCCAAGTATGTTTAGAAAGTCGCCAGATTGTTCTAATAAAACAAAAATAAAATTTGCCATATTTGAATTATGTTTCATTTAGTAATCTTAAATAACTTCTTTACCAACTCACCATTTGCCTTCTCTAATTTTTCGATTTCTTTTTCTTTAGCTCCTATCTTGAGTTGGTGGCATTTTTGCGAGATTTCGGAAAGTTTTTGGTGAAGCACGCTGTCCTTCGGACCCGGGGCGCTAACCGTCTCGCGCCCATCGCTAACCATGGACCTCCTTATTCGTCGCTCCAGCGACCCATGCTTCTCCTCGGGTGACCTCGGCTCTCGTTAGCTTCGAATCCCTGCAAGTAAGCGAGCTGCCGGGGGAGGATTCGAACCTCCACACCAAGATCCAGAGTCTCGTGTCCTACCATTAGACCACCCGGCAATTTCTATTCCTTTTGCTCTTCTTTTTTCTCTTCCTTCTCCTCTTCCTTTCCCTTTTTTACCTCGTCAACATAGTTCAGCTGGAGAGTGGCCAGAGTCTCACCGATTAACTTCTCTTCCTCTTTAACCAGATTCCCTTTTGCCTTCTCTTTTAGCATTTCCATCATATCGATTGTTACTTTTGCCTGCTCTAAATTTCTTTCAATCTCACCCGTCAGGGGATTAGTAACTTTACCCATATGCTGCATTGCTGCCTGAGAAAGGGAGAGAACAAGGCTCATAAAAAGCATGTCCAATTTTGGTTCTTCTTCCATTCCGCCTCCTTACAGAAAAACTACAGGTAGTTTCTGATTGTATAATCTATTCTCTTTAAGACCCTCTCTTTGCCGAGAAAAAATAAGAGAGCAAATAGACCCGGTCCTCGCGTGCGGCCGGAGACTGCCACTCTGATAGGATGGAACACTTCACTTGTCTTCTTACCGCTCTCCTCGGCATAGTTGCGGATTTCTTTTTCAATTTTCTCTTCTGAGAAATCTTGCAACCTGGCGAACCTATCCCTGCAATCGGATAGTATCTGTTTGACGCCGTTAACCTTTAATACTTTCTCTTTCGCCTCCTCTTCGTAATCTTTGTTTTCTAAATCTTCCTTAAGCATATAACTTATCAAATAGGGAATATCTTTCAGTAATTTTATCTTTTCCTGTTCGAGGGAAATAGCCTTTGTTAATATATTCTCTACCCAATGCTTAACCTCTTCGTCTGTGTTCCCTTGGACCAGATTTTCTTTAATTATGAACGGAAGCGCTTCCGTAGTAAGATCATATGGTTTCATTTTCCTTATATACTCGCCATTCATCCAGAGAAGTTTCTGAGGGTCGAAAATGGCAGCAGATTTTGCGCACCTTTCCAAAGAGAACTTTGCAATCAATTCCTCTTTCCCAAAAATCTGTTGACTATCTTCTGTAGCCCAGCCCAGAAGTGCTAAATAATTTCTCATTGCCTCTGGAAGATACCCTTCGTTTTCATAGTATTCCAATGCAGTTGCCCCATGTCTCTTACTCAGGCGGGTTCCGTCGGAGCCGAGAATCATCGGCACGTGGGCAAATTGTGGCTTCTTCCAGGCAAGCGCTTCATAGAGGAGAATCTGCCTGGGAGTATTGGAGATGTGGTCGTCACCACGAATCACATGGGATATCTCCATTTCGTGGTCATCAACTACTACTGCAAAATTGTATATGGGAGAGCCACTCGATTTAAGCATAACAAAATCGTCCAGTAATTTATTCTCAAAACTTACTTTTCCTCTCACTATATCGTCAAATTCTGTAACTCCTTCCTGTGGAGTCTTGAAGCGCACCACGGGCTTCCTGCCTTCCTCTATATACTTCTTCTCATCTTCTTTAGTGAGCTTACGACATCTACCATCATACTTTGGTGGTTTCTTTTCCTGGAGTGCCTTCTTTCTCATCTCCTCAAGTTCTTGAGGAAGACAGTAGCAGCGATAAGCCTTACCGGATTGGACAAGTTCTTCAGCATACTTCTTATAAAACTCAAGTCTTTTCATCTGGAAGTATGGCCCATATTTTCCAACTTCTTCAACGACTATCTGGGAAGGTTCACGAATTTCTTCAACTAATCGTCCGCCCGGCTTGAGAGTAATCTTGGGACCCTCATTCCAATCCATACCCAACCATTCGAGTCCATGAATAATCTGCCTGACAGCTTCGTCAGTAGAGCGCACCTCATCAGTATCTTCAATCCGAAGAATGAACGCACCACCTTTTTGTCTGGCAAAAAGCCAGTTAAATAGGGCGGTGCGGGCCCCTCCTAAATGGAGATAGCCTGTGGGCGAAGGTGCAAATCGCACTCGAACAGTCATTGAACTTTCCTTCCTAATAGATTACTTTGTTTAAGGGGTACTCTATTATTCCTTGAGCGCCAGCGCGCTTCAGTTCCGGAAGAATCTTCTTTGCCATTTCTTCTTTCAGGATTACCTCAAGGGCAAACCAACCGGGAACGGTCAAAAGAGAAACTGTTGGCTTTTTGAGTGCAGGCAGAATCTTCATAAGTTTGGAAATGTCTTCCTTTCTCACGTTCATCTTCAACCCCACCATGCCCTCTGCTGCCAGAGCTCCCTGTAAAAGAATAGCAATATTCTCAATCTTGTTCTTCTTCCAGGGGTTCTGATAAGACCCCTTATTAGCAATGAAACGCGTTGTCGATTTTATAACCGTATCTATAGTTCTTAAATAATTTGCTACGAGAGAAGAGCCAGTCTCGGTCAATTCCACAATAGCGTCAGCTAAAGTCCCTGCCTTTCCCTCGGTTGCTCCCCAGGAAAATTCCACCTCTGCTTTTACTTTTTTCTTCTTCAAATAATCTTTAACTACGTTAACTAACTCTGTGGCTATTTTCTTTCCTTTCAGGTCTTTCACCGATCTAATTCGTGAATTATTAGAAACAGCCAGAACCCACTCCACCGGGCGATACCCCGACTTGGAATATACGAGTTCACATACCTCTTTTACTTTCGCCTTATTCTCTCTAATCCAGTCGTAGCCAGTCAGCCCCGCATCGAAAGTACCATCCTCAACATATCTAGCCATCTCCTGCGCTCTTACCAGCATAACTTCCAATTCCGGGTCATCGCATGAGGGAAAATACGACCTCTCTCCGACGTAAATGCGTACGCCAGCTTTACGGAACAATTCCATAGTTGGCACCTGAAGACTCCCTTTTGGTAAACCCAATTTTAATTTTGGCATCTATTCCTCCCTTTCTCTAAGGGACGGACGCAGTTTATGCCGATCTTTCGGCATGCCATCCCTTATTTTGGGCTTGACGGGTTCAATGAATTGAACCCCTACATTATAAATTTCTTTTCTCCATTACAATGGCGTCTTCTCCGGTATAAGCATAATAGCCTTTCTTGATTTTCGTCTTCCGGAAACCCCATTTCTCGTACAACCTCTGCCCCACCTTATTGGAAGTTCGCACTTCCAGGGTGGCTATTTTAGCTCCTAAATTTTTTGCCTTCTCCAAAAGAAATCCCAGGAACTCATTCCCAAAGCCACGACCCCTATAGTCCGGATGTACCGCAAGATTGGTTATGTGCGCCTCATTTTTAACCATCCAGAAACCACCATAAGCAATCATCCTGTTCTTCTTTTCCTGGTCATCTTCTCTCATTACATAAAAGTGAGAATAAGGTAGTATCAGCTCGTGATAGAACATTGACATTGACCACGGTTCAGGAAAAGATAGACTTTCTATTTCCACTACCTCCTTGAGGTCGCTGTAATCCAACGGGAATATGAAAAATTTTAAAGCTTTTTCAATCTTTCCTTCTCTTCCCATTTCACTTCAGCCTCCGCTCTCCTTATATACAACGGAAAGACCTGGTCATACTTTTTCCCTTCTCCGGAAACAAGTTTCTCCAAACCCGACTCGGCAACCCGGGCTGCCGAAACGTAACGCCTTTCCTTCTTGACAATTTTTGCTTTCTTCTTCAGAAAATCTTTGATTAGATTTTCATAGAGGTCGACTGCTTCACCAAGAAAGAGTATAGTTTCTCCTTTATCTCTCAATATTTTTAGCCAGTCCTCTATCCCAATTAGTTGATGCGGAGTCGATCTCTTTCTTCCGTCATATAGGGCAGTGTAGATTTCCCCGCGTAGAGCGTCAATCATAGGGCAAACGAGTTCTCCCGATGTCTCTATACCAAAAGCTAAGCCATCGAGGCTGGGAATCCCCACCAGGGGAATGTTTAGACTCTGAGCAAGTCCTCTGGCTGTGGAAACTCCCACGCGAATCCCTGTAAATGAACCCGGACCAATGGAGACCGCAATTCCCTCTATATCCTTAAGAGCCATACCATTCCTTTTCAATATTTCATCAATGAGTGGAATTACCCTTTCCGAATGGGAAAGTCCCAGATGAAGTGAAACCTCATCCCGTAACTTCTTTCCATCTGTCAGCGCTATGCTGCACGTTTTAGTTGATGTCTCTATTCCCAGAATTACCATTTACATTGATTTCCCTGTCAATCAGATTAGTTATCTTTATCTCACGATTGTTCCCAGAAATTATTTTTAGTTCTATTTCCAGTCTCTTTTCCGGCCAGAGTGGTCTCATCTTCTCCGCCCATTCAATAATTGTTACTCCCTGATTATAAAAGTATTCTCTATAACCCAGCTCTTCTACTTCGGATAATTTATCAAGACGAAAGAGGTCGAAATGGTAGACTGGAATTCTTCCTTTGTACTCGTTAATTAACTTAAAAGACGCACTATTTACAGGGCCTCCAACTCCCAACCCCTGAGCAATGCCCTGGGTAATGGTCGTCTTGCCCGAGCCGAGCTCTCCGACAAGACAGATTATGTCTCCCGGCAGAAGGCTTTTGCCGATTGCTCTACCAATCTTTCTCGTCTCTTCCTCTTTCTTCGTAAATTTTAAAAAAGGGGTCAGAGTCATTTTTTTGTAGCAGCAAAGCATAAGCTTTGCTTCCACTGGCAGAGCTGTCGCTCTGCAGCTACAACTTTCTTACAGGAAATGTTCGTATCCCCGTCCTTTCAGTTTAACTTCCCTATTTTTCTTATCCAGATATCTAATTCTCCATCTTGCGGGCATAATCTCGCCAATCGCTACAGTATGGGGAACTTCTCTCAATACCTTCTCCACTTTCTTTCCGGGAACCGTAAACACCAGTTCATAATCCTCGCCCCCATAAAGAGCAAAGTTTAAGGCCCTGAGAGCCTCTTTAGATGAAATAAGATATTTTAAACAAGGTGAGAGGGGAATCTTCTCCAGCCATATTTTAGCGCCAACCTTGCTCGCCTGGCAAATAAACCTTACGGATAAGTCCAATCCATCACTGCTATCAATCATAGCTGTTGCCAGTCTCTTTCCGGAAATAATTTCTGCCTCTCTCACTCTCGGCTGGGGAAGGAGATGTTTCTTTATAAGATTATTCTTACACTTCCGGATATAATCGGATTTCCCGGGAATTTTCCATCTCCCCTTAAGTATTTCTAACCCTGCGGCTGAATCTCCAAAATTTCCCGTAACCAGTATCCCGTCTCCTACTTTAGCTCCCGAGCGACAAATCACCCCGCCTCTTTCCACTTCTCCCAGCAAATTCAGAGTGACTACTGCATTCCTGGGAGAAGAGACTACATCACCGCCAACTATCCTGACTCCAAATTTCTTTCCACACTTTAGTATACCTTCGTATAGACCATCCACATTTTTAATCAAACTGTCTTTGGAGAGAGCTAAAGAAATAAGAGCATACTCTGGCTTCCCACCCATAGCAATGATGTCGCTAATTGAAGAGACCATCGCCTTATAACCTATCTTTTCAAAATCCGCATCCTCAATACTAAAATGGACACTCTCCACCATTGTATCCGTGGTAGCCACTAAGAGCTTCTCACCATAGGGCTCAATTACCGCTGCATCGTCACCGATACCAACAATAATTCTCCTATTCTGAGAAGGGGGATAACGTTTTTCTACTTTTTTCTTTATCCGCTCTATTAACTCAAACTCGCCAATTCTCGATATCTTCATCCCAGCCCGCAAACAAAAAAGGGGCTCCTTGATAAGAGCCCCTCCTGTTGTATGTTTGATTTATTCCTTCTTCTCTTCAGAAGCTGGTGCTTTTGCCTCTTCTTTCTTAGCGGCAATCTTATCCTTTATGCTGCTAATACCAGCAATTATAGCCACCAATCCTCCCCCTACCAACATAGCCGGAAGAACTCCTTTCGCCACTACCCACAATTCAAACCAAAGCTGTCCGGCGACAAACCAGATTACGCCAATAGCTGCCACCGCTAATCCGCCAATGATACTACCCATTCTCTTCACCTCCTGTTAAAATTGTTTGCCTTTTCTGGCAAATTTTAATTTTCCAATACTTCTCTTATCGCCTGGGGTATTTTCTCCACGATATCTGAGGCGATAAGACTCATCTCCCCTTTCTCGCGTCTCGCCAAATCTCCTGCAAGGCTATGGAGGTAGACTCCGCAGATTGCAGCAGAAAGTAGACTATTTTTCTCTCCCCTCTCCATTAACCTAAGTTGACCTACCAGCCCACCAATCATCCCCGATAGAACATCGCCACTACCTCCGCTCGCCATTCCCGGATTGCCCAGGGGATTAATAAACACATCTTCTCCTTTTGTAACTACCGTCTGGTATCCTTTCAGGACACATATCAAATTATTCTCCTCGGAGAATTCTAAAGCATATCCTATTCTTTCTCTCTGTATATCTTCTGCTTTCTTTCCCAGCAATCTCGCCAGTTCTCCCGGGTGGGGAGTGATAATAATTTTAGCTTTTGCCTTAGCCAGAGTTGCTTCACTAGCTAACAGATTTATTCCGTCGGCATCCAGGATACAGGGCAAAGATACTTTATTAAGTATTTTCTTTACCAGTTTTCCCGTACTCCTGTTAGTCGAAAGCCCGGGCCCAATAACAATAACGTCCACCTTCCTCCTTTCTATAAAATCTAAAATCTCATCTACCCCTTTTGCACTCAAACTTTTCTCCTCAGTTTCGGGTAGAGGAAGTGTCATAGCTTCAGTAATTTTAACTTCCATAATAGCATTCAGGCTTTCAGGAATTCCCAGGGTTACCAATCCCGCTCCTACCTTCAATGCCCCCTGGCAAGCTAAAGTCGCCGCCCCCGTCATACCGCAAGAGCCAGCCAGAATTAGAACGTGCCCGAAGTCTTTCTTATGAGCATCCTTTCTTCTCTTTGGTAATATCTCCCTGATTTCAGAAGAGGTAATCATATTCCATCGGGAAGGTGAATCTTCATCCCTTATTCCAATATCCACAGCCCTGATATTTCCCACAAACCTGTAACCCGGATAGAGGAAAAGCCCCTTCTTGGGATAAGCAAAAGTAACAGTCAAATCGGAAGCCACGCAGGAACCCCCAACTTCTCCTGTATCACCGTTTACTCCGGAAGGAATATCGCAGGCAACCACGTACTTCTTTGAATTATTAATGGCTTCAATTGTGTCTTTTGCCAAATCCCCAATGACGCCTGAAAATCCCGTGCCGAAAATAGCATCAACTATTACATCACTTCTGGAAATTTCTTCTTTTATTTTCTCCGTAGAAAGGCCCTTTAGGGCAATAGTGTCCACCTCAGCTCGCCTTGCCCGGGTCAGATTGGTCTTTGTATCCTCTTTCATCTCTTCTTCTTGTGCCAGAAGAGCCACTCTAACCTGAGCTCCCAGCTCCTTCAATTTTCTCGCCACTACCAGCCCGTCTCCCCCGTTATTCCCCCTTCCCACAAAAACGACAAACTTTTTTTTTACTATATCGGGAATCTCTTTCTGGAGAAGCGTAACCACCCCTGTCCCTGCCCGTTCCATCAATTCAATTCCCGGAGTACCTTCAGAAATCGCCTTATTATCCAGCACTCTCATCTGTTCAGCAGAAACTATCTTCATCTCAATCCTCAATACTTGCGGGTTCGATGAATCGAACCCCTACAATATGTAGGGGCTCAATTTATTGAGCCCGCCTTCCCCTATTTAACCACTATCGCCTGGGCAACCGCATAGTCACGAGAGTGGGTCAGACTAACCAGAATTTTTAATGGGTTCAGCCTCTTACCTTTAAGATAAACCTGCGGCTGACCATTCGACCTGTTTCTAATCTCTATATTTTTTAAACCCACGCCTCCTTTACCCAGCGCCTTCCAGACAGCCTCCTTGGCAGCAAAGCGGACTGCATAGTGGTGGTACTTTTTCCTCTTCTTCTCACAATACCTGATTTCGCTCTTAGTAAATACGCGGTTCTTCAACCGCTCATCTTTTTCCATCAACTTCTTAATTCTATCAATTTCAACTATATCTATACCCGTGCCAGAAATTGGCATTCCTTTCTCCTCTTTTTAACAATGGTAGTCGCAGGCTTCAGCCTGCGCATATAGACGCAACCTGAAGGTTGCGACTACCGAATTTGATACATCAACATGCAGTTTATGATACAAAAAAGCATCGGGAAAATCAAGTCCTTTTTCTATAGGATCACTCGACAGTAACGCTTTTGGCAAGATTGCGCGGCTGATCCACATCGCAACCTCTGAGGGCAGCAATATGGTAAGCTAACAACTGCAGCGAAATCACATTGACAATAGGAGATAGTATCTCTAACGTCTGTGACATATAAAATACATGGTCGGCTTTCTTCTTAATCTCCTTATTTTTCTTCGTAGCTAAGGCAATTACAATCCCGTCACGGGCCCTCACTTCTTCTATATTCGCCATAACTTTTTCGTAGACTTTACTATCAGTGGCAATAGCCAGAACAGGCATATTCTCGTCAATCAGGGCAATCGGGCCATGCTTCATCTCGCCAGCAGGATAGCCCTCTGCGTGAATATACGATATCTCTTTCAGTTTCAGTGCGCCTTCCAGGGCGATGGGATAGTTTATGTGGCGTCCTAAAAATAGAAAATCTATCTTCTTAAAATAACTCTGTGCGCAGGCTATAATCTCCTCTTGATTTTCCAGAACCTCTTCCACCTGGTGAGGAATGTGCAGAAGATGCATCAATATATTCCTCGCCTCTTCTTTTTTCAAAGTTCCCCTTACTCTCCCGAAATGGACCGCCAAAAGGCATAGTGCCGTAAGCTGGGCAGTGAACGCTTTGCTGGAAGCCACCCCGATTTCCGGCCCAGCCCGGGTATAGATTACGCCGTCTGCTTCTCGCGTGGCTGTAGAGCCAAGCACATTGCAGATAGCTAAAGTCTTTCCCCCCTTCTTCTTTGCTTCCCTCAATCCTGCCAGCGTATCCGCCGTCTCTCCCGATTGGGAAATCAAAAGGACGAGAGTATTGCCATTTATGATAGGGTCTCTATAGCGAAATTCAGAGCCAATGTCCACCTCGCAGGGAAGTTTCACCAGTTCTTCAAGAAGAAATTCCCCGTAGAGCGCAGCGTGGTATGAAGTGCCACAGGCAACAATATAAACCTTCTCAACCCTTCTAATCTCCTCTTTGGAAAGTCCCACATCTTCCAGATAGACCTCACCCTTATCCGGCGCCATCCTTCCCCGGAACGTGTCCTGGATAGCCCGGGGCTGCTCGTGAATCTCCTTGAGCATAAAATGCTTATAGCCACCCTTTTCCGCCATCACCGGGTCCCAACTTATTTGAAATACTTTCTTTTCTGTTTTCTTACCCGACTTTTCATATACTTGCACCCCGTCGGTACTCAGCTCGGCTGTCTCACCGTCGTCAAGATAGATTACTTTTCTCGTATGTCCCAGGATTGCCGGAACATCAGAAGCAATAAAATATTCTTTTCTTCCCAACCCGATAACCAGGGGACTCTCCTTGCGGGCGCATACAATCTTATCCGGGTCATCAACAGAGATAACTCCCAAAGCGTATGAACCCTCCACTTCTTTAAGCGCCCTCTGCAGGGCGGAAATAATCTTTTTCTTCCCCTTAGACTTGGCGAGATACTTCTCCACAAGATGGGCCAGAACCTCAGTATCCGTTTCCGACCTAAACCTATGACCCTCCTTTATCAATCCCTTCTTCAATGTGAGATAGTTCTCAATAATTCCATTATGCACTACCACAAGTCTCTCCTGGCAATCAGTATGCGGGTGCGCATTTTCTTCCGAGGGTCTGCCGTGGGTCGCCCATCTCGTGTGACCCAGGGCTATATTTCCCTTACAGGGCTTATCCTTCAAAACATTTTCCAGGTTAGTAATCTTCCCCACGCATCTTCTTAACTCCAGCCTCCCCTTCTCAATCACGCCAATGCCTGCTGAGTCATAGCCCCGATATTCTAATCTCTTCAATCCATCAATTAAAATCGGAACAACGTCCTTATTCCCAATGTAGCCCACAATTCCACACATAAACCACCTCTATCACTTAAGTTCTTTAAAAGTCTCTGGAGTGTCCCGACTTGTCGGGACTAGGTAAAGCTATCGAGGCTGTGTCGTAACCCTGTTTTGGGTAGTCGCAGGCTTTAGCCTGCGTAATTTCTCCGTCGAGAACGCAACCTGAAGGTTGCGGCTACCAAGCAAGAAATCTGATTGCGACACAGCCTCTCTCGCTTTACACTCCGTTCATAGACTCCGTCGATAATTGCTATGAACTACCATCTAATGCCACGAAAAGACTTTTTTCAGAGCTTTCTCTACTTAATCAGTCTTTTCATTTCCCGCACAGCCTGGGCAAGGCCGACAAATATAGAATAGCTAATAATGGAGTGTCCAATATTCAAATCTTCTATTCCAGGAATTCTTGCCACTGGTCTCACATTCTGGTAATTAAGTCCGTGACCAGCGTTGAGGTGCAATCCCAACTCCACTGCCAGCTTACCCGCCTGTTTTAATTTCTTAAGTTCCCCTGACTGCCTCGCTTTCCCTTTTGCCTCTGCATAGGTTCCCGTATGGAGTTCCACGCAATCAACGCCAACTTCTTTAGCTGCTCTCACTTGTTCAGGTTCAGGGTCAACAAAAATACTGACCAAAATCCTCTTCTTCTTAAGCCTCTTAACTACCCCTGCCAATCTTCTCTTCTGTCCCCGGACATCCAGCCCGCCTTCAGTAGTCAACTCTTTCCTTTTCTCAGGAACCAAACATACCTCATCGGGAACGACTCTTAAAGCAATCTCCACAATCTCTCGGGTTGCAGCCATTTCCAGATTAAGTTTTGTCTTAACTATTTTTCTCAAAGAATAGACATCTCTATCCTGAATATGCCTGCGGTCTTCTCTCAAGTGCACAGTGATTCCCTGCGCGCCTGCTTTCTCGCAAATCTTTGCCGCTTCTATAAGGTCAGGATAAGGAGTAAATCTCGCTTGCCTGAGAGTCGCCACATGATCAATATTTACTCCCAAATTCGCCATCCAATCCTCCTACTCCCTCTCCTATCTTCTTCACATCCTCTTCACTCAAAATCTTACGCTCTTTAAGAGCAATTATGAACGCATCTACTGCTTCAGAATCGAATTGTGTTCCCTTACATTTCACCAACTCTTTTGCTGCCTCTATCGCCGGTATTGCTTTCCTGTAGGGACGGTCAGAAGTCATAGCATCATAAGCATCAGCTACAGCCAGGATTCTTGCCCCACAAGGAATCTTTTTCCCCTTTAACCCGTCTGGATAGCCCTTGCCATCCCACCTTTCGTGGTGGTGGCGAGCTACCAGAGCATACTCCTTGAACTCTTCAACGCCCTCCAGGATATGGGCTCCCACTACTGGATGTTGTTTCACCTTCATCCATTCCTCTTCGGTAAGCTTGCCCGGTTTGTTCAATATTCCGTCAATAATTCCGATTTTTCCCACATCGTGCAGGAGACCGCCGTTCCGGAGAATCTTCCCGGTATCTAAGGTCACCTTATCCCAGCCTTGTTTCCCTCTCAGTCTCTCGCCTATCCAGGTAGCATATTTGGTAACCGACTCAGAGTGTCCATGAGTGTAAGGGTCTCTTGCCTCCAACGCCTTAGTCAGAGCATAGAGCGCCTGCACAGCAGTCTGCGCCAATTTCCCATATGCCTTCTGGAGTTCATCCGCTTTTTTCTCTATCTCCTTGTAAAGGAGTTCATTCTCCTCTGCCTCTTTTCGCAAATCTTCAAATAATTGCGTGTGCACCTTACCCAATGCTATATTCTTCAGGTAGTCAAAGCTAAAAGGCTTCATAACATAATCGCTCGCTCCCAGCCTTGTAGCCTCTTCGATTTTCCGCTTATCTTGCACCGCAGTAACCATAATCACCTTAATTGTATTATCAAATTCTTTTATGCGAGCCAGAACATCTATTCCAGACATCCCCGGCAACCCAATATCTAAAAATACCAGGTGGGGCCTCGAATTCTTTATCAACTTTAATGTCTCCTCTCCGTTCGAGGCAGCATAAACCTCATAGTTCTGCTTCTCAAAGAAATCTTTCAAGAACCCACGCATATTAGGCTCATCTTCAACCACCAGCAATTTTATCAACCACTTACCTCCTCTCTACTTTTTTTTCCACATTGGAAGACGGATAGTAAAAGTCGTTCCCTTGCCCACCTCACTCTCTACATCAATAGTTCCATTATGCTTTTTGATTATGTTATAAACCACAGACAATCCCACACCAGTCCCCTGCAATTTAGTAGTGAACAGAAAATCGAAAACTTTACGCAGATTCTCCGGAGGAATTCCACACCCTGTATCCGATACTTTTATTTCCACCATTTCCGGATTAGCCAATGTCCTTGCCAGAATATTAATGCTTCCTGGCCTCTCACCTTCCATCGCCTCTATGGCATTATTAAAAAGATTCAGGAAGACCTCCTGCAGTTCCCCGGCAATTCCTCTTATTTTTGGCAAATCTTCGGGAATCTCCTTTACCA
>CAYOFG010000002.1:0-3028 GCA_964403285.1 uncultured Clostridia bacterium
CTGGAGTTGGTGGCTAATGTTCAGGATAATACAAAGCAGGGAAGCCTTCTTGACGTTCTGGACTTAACCGAGACAGCGATGGGAGGGAGGAGACTTAGACAATATATTCTTGAGCCTCTTACTGACGTGGAGAGAATAAGAGGACGTCAGGAAGGAGTGGGGGACTTCTTTTCTAATTCTATTATTAGAGGAAAGGTTCGGGAAGTTCTTAAAAATATTTTTGACTTAGAAAGATTGATAAGTCGCCTATGTTGCGGGACGGCTAATGCCAGAGACATGGTGAGTCTTAAGAATTCACTTAAGCTCATTCCCAAGATAAAAGAAGTGGTAGAGGGGCTAAAAAGCAGGATGGTTCTGGAACTCTCTGAGGGACTGCATAATTTGAAGGAGATTGTAGATTTGATTGAGAGGGCGATAGTTCCTGAGCCACCTGCCACAATCAAGGAAGGCGGGATTATCAAGCCGGAATATAATGAAGAGTTGAATAAATTGCATCAGGCTGCCCGGGGAGGGAAAGAGTGGGTTGCTGAGCTTGAGGCAAAGGAGAGGAAGAGGACAGGGATAAATTCGTTAAAAGTGGGATATACGAGTGTCTTTGGTTACTATATTGAAGTTACTAAGGCAAATTTAAAACAGGTTCCCGACGATTATACCAGAAAACAGACGCTGGTTAATGCGGAAAGGTTCGTTACCCCGGAATTGAAAGAGAAGGAAGCGCTTATCCTGGGGGCAGAAGAGAGAAAAGTGGAGCTGGAATATGAGATATTCCAGGATATAAGGAAAAGAGTGATTGGTGAGGCGAGAAAGATTCAGGAAGTGGCGAGGACGATTGGCGAGATAGATGTCCTGAATTGTCTGGCTGAGGTTGCAGCAAATAATAACTATACAAAGCCTAATTTGAATGATGGAGAGGTTATCTCTATTAAGGCAGGTCGCCACCCTGTTGTGGAAAAGATGCTGATTGGCGAGAAGTTTATCCCCAATGATACGTATCTTGATGAGTGTGAGAATCAAGTTCTTATCATTACCGGTCCAAATATGGCGGGAAAATCTACTTATATTCGCCAGGTGGCGCTGATTGTTCTTCTGGCTCAGATGGGTAGTTTTGTTCCTGCGGAAGAGGCGACTATTGGCATAGTTGACCGCATCTTCACCCGCATCAGCACCAGGGATACTATTTCCCGGGGCGAATCTACATTTATGGTGGAGATGATTGAGACTGCCAATATCCTGAACAATGCTACTTCCAGGAGCCTTCTTATCCTGGATGAGATTGGCCGGGGAACGTCCACGTTTGATGGTATCAGCATTGCCTGGGCAGCAGTCGAATATTTGAATGGGATGGCAAAAAGAACGCAGGCTTCTGGCGAAACTGAAAGATCTTTGGGTCCCAGGACTCTATTTGCTACCCATTATTTTGAGCTGACGGAGCTGGCGCAGACTCTATCGGGAGTGAAGAATTACAATTTTGCCGTCCGGGAATGGGGAGACAAGGTCATTTTCTTACGCAAATTGATGGAAGGGAGCGCGGATAAGAGCTATGGAATCCACGTGGCTCAGCTGGCTGGACTGCCAAAGGAGGTGTTAGAAAGGGCAAAAGAGATACTTTACGATCTGGAGAAGAATTCTTACCGGGAAGATGGAATGCCTAAATTGGCGAGAGTGGAAAAGGAGCCAAAGCAGCTTTCTCTATTTGCTGAAGCAGAGCGGAGTCTCCTTAAGGAATTGAAGGAGATGAAAGTAGAAGAGATGACGCCGATAGAGGCGTTGAATAAGTTGCAGGAACTGAAGGGGAAAATAAAGAAAGGGGGGATTGAACATGGAAAAGGAGAGGAGAAAGCATAGACGGATCCCCGCAGTAACGGTTGCCAAGGAAGCTCTGGTTGAATCGCAGGAAATGAAATTAAAGAGGGAAATTCCGGCAATCATCTACAATCTAAGTGCTGGGGGCATGGCGCTCATAACTTTTCTGTCGCTTCCCTTAAATGCTTTTATTAATTTGAATTTTGACCTGGATGGTCTGAAATTGAAGGATGTGGAAGGGAAGATAGTGCGGGTTGAAGGAAAAGAGAAGACATATCTAATTGTTATTTCCTTTACCAAAATAAGGGCAGAAGTTAAGAAGCACATCAATATGATGGCGGATGCCTTCGACCTTTGCGAGACAAGAAGAATGATGGGCGAAGAGGATATATGCTCTGCAGAATGTAGCTACTATAAACTGTGCGCTAAGCCCATAAAAGTGGAAATTAGCAGGTATAAGAATTAAAATGGCACTCTGAAGAGTGCCCGACCGAATTGGCAAGATAGGTAGTGTAGGGGCTTGTCCCCGTAAACATTACGCCCATAAAGGGCTACACTACGGGAAAAATTCGAGGAAGGTTAAAATGGCAGGAAAAATTAAAATTTTATCTGAAGAAGTAATAAATAAGATAGCTGCGGGAGAGGTTGTGGAGAGACCAGCGTCAATTGTTAAGGAACTGGTAGAAAACTCTCTGGATGCCGGGGCAAAACATATTACCATAGAAATAGGAAGAGGGGGAAAGAAATTAATCCGGGTAATTGATGACGGCTCGGGTATGTCCAGAGAAGATGCGGAATTGGCTCTGCAACGCCACGCTACCAGCAAGATAAAGGAGTTGGAGGACCTTCAGTCGATTAGCACTCTGGGATTTCGCGGCGAGGCTTTACCCTCAATTGCTGCTGTAGCTAATCTGACTTTAATTACCCGGGATGAAAAGAGTCCTGTAGGGTACCAGGTAAAAATCAAGGGTAATTCTTTTGAACTCCGGGAAGCAGGAAGTCCACCGGGAACCACAGTAACAGTTGAAGACCTCTTCTCCAATGTCCCTGCGCGCCTGAAGTTTTTGAAGGCAGATTCCACAGAGAGTAACCAGATAACCAGAGCAGTTCAGAATTTTGCCCTGTCTCATCCCCAGGTAAGTTTTGAATTAAAAGAGGACGGTCGCCATATCATAAAGATTCTCCCCCGCGAGCAGACCTTCCTGGAGAGAATCGCTTCTTTATA
>CAYOFG010000002.1:3128-91509 GCA_964403285.1 uncultured Clostridia bacterium
ATTGACCTTATTGATGAGATTTCTGATGAAGTGAAAAGAAGAGAGAGTAAGAAGATGGCTATAGAAATCTCTTCTGATATATTTAAAATTATGGCTTGCCGGGCAGCAATTATGGCTGGGCAGAGCCTGAGCGATAGAGAGATGGACGAAGTACTGAGGAGACTCAACAGGTGTCAATCTCCTCACATCTGCCCCCATGGCAGACCAACAATGATTAAACTGACCAGAGAAGACCTCGATAAAAGATTCAAAAGAAACTAATTCCCCTCACCCTTAGGCGAGCCAAAGGGGAGAGGGCATAACAAGGGACAATAATAGTGTTTCTTAGAATAATTAATCAAGTTTACCCAAAAAGCTTGGTCCTGAGGGCAAAAAGATAGAAACCATAAAAGGCGTAGGATACAAATTTGTTGATGAAGGATGTATATGAAAAAGAATATTAACAATAAAGAACTAATTACAAATTTCTTAAGCTTGAACTCAAAGTGCGTAACTTATAAACTGCAGGAGGAAAAGATGAAACAATATCACAGTTCATATGGCAGAAGAAGTATCCTCCGTGTTCCATTTCATCATAGAGTACATTTAGATATGGAAGATCCCCCAGGTGAGTGGAAAACCTTCTTGGGAACAGCCACAGACATAAGCGAAAATGGAGTTTCTGTTTTTCTGAGCAACAAATTACCCTGCAACAGGAATTTTTATTTTCGAGGTACTCTTCCCGGGACAAACTTTGCTATCAAAGCCCCTGTTGAGACAATCTGGACTAAAGCAGGACAATATAAAGGGGAAAGTGGATTCTTTTATGGTTTATTATTTTCAGTTTTGAGGCGTGTCAGTCTTATTGCTCTGACCCAGTTCTTGAATTCAAAACTTGGCATAAATGAATTTAAGGTTGTCATTACTCGTAGAAGAGAAAAACGAAGAAAAGAGTCAAGAGCCTTTAAATTGAAAGAACGTAGAGTATTTGACCGAAGAAGTAAACTGAAGACATTTACATTGTTAGTAAATGGGAAAGATCTCGATACAGGTAACTATCAATATTTTCCCTATGCTGACAAAGCTATCACCGATTTTCAAACTACGCGGGAGGTAATTCAAAGACTAAAATCTGGTGAAAAGCCCAGAGAATATGAGAAATACATTTACGCTAGATATTGTGTTAACAGACCCGATACAAATTTGAACGCAATCGAAGCTGCATATAAAGCCAGTCAAACTTTTAGGTATTTTTCCTTAGCGGCGCGTCGGAGAATATATGATGATATGTATGACTTACTTATAAAAAATAAAGAGGAGATAATAAAACTACTAATTCTAGAGGGGCATCCTAGGAAATTAGCAGAGTGGGAATTTTCTGGCATGGAGAAAGGTTGTGTTAGGGAAACAATAACTTTCTATAAAGATGAAATAAGAAGCGAGGTTGGGAAACATGAAAAAGAAACAGTTTACTGGGTACGAAAACCCGATGGCGTAGTCTGTCTTTGTCCGCCGAGGAATGCTTCTTGCAGTAATTCATTCACTGCTGCACTAACATTTCTTGCCGGAAACACATTGATAGTAAAGCCTCCTTTAAAAAATCCTGTTTCAACAATATATTTATGGAAAGAAGTGGTTCACAAAGCGCTGAAACGAAACGGTGCGCCGCAAGGCACTCTTAATATCGTGTTAGGGAATTCAGAGAAGATAATGAAGGAGTGGTTGGCAAGCCCATTAGTTAATGATATCATTTATTTTGGAGAAAGTAAGAAAGGATTAGAAATTGGTGTACAGGCTTTTCAAAATGGAAAAAAACCAATCCTGGAACTTTCTGGGAATGACATGTTATTTGTTTGGAAGGACGCTAAATTAGACCAAGCCGTCGGCTCTCTTATGGATTGCTTCTTAGGTTCCACACAGATATGTATGGTGCCGAAGGCTGCCATAATTCATGCAGCTATATACAAGAATTTTGAAGAGAAACTTTTAACAGAAGTAAAAAAACTCAAAGTGGGATTACCTTCAGATTTAGAGACTTGTCTTTCTCCTGTAACCAAGATAGCAGAATTTTTCGATTTCTTACAGGATGCCGTCAATAATGGTGCTGAGTTGTTATGGGGAGGACAGAGAGTCAATTATCGCGATGTTGTGGATCAGAAAGGGACATATATTAGGCCCACACTCCTGCGGATTCTTAGCGGAGAGAAAGCAATGGGAATGAAGTGTGTGAAGGAAGAAAACTTTTTTCCTCTTTTACCGTTAATCAGAGTATCGGGTGCGTCCGATAAGGAGATTTTTGAGAAGATGATAAGCATTGCCCGCTCAAACGAATATGGTTTAAGAACTTCGGTTTGGGTAGGTTCCAATTATTATACTAGGAAATTCGTGAAAAGCATAGATAATAGTGGCTTATTGAGGATAAATTCAAGGCATGTTGACTTCTCCCTCTATCTCAGTACGCACGGAGGAACGGGCAAAACAGGCGGTCCATTTGGTGAAATGAACTATGTCTGGCAAAAAACCTCCCATTTACAAGGCATCAGCAGGACTCGCCTATAGTTCCAACTCTTCTTAGTTTCTTTTTTGAGATTGTGTGGCCAAAAAGGCAGGAAGGAGGTTAGTAACAGGATGAATGTCTATGCAATTTTATCCCTTGTTGCCTGTATTACTTCACTGGGATTAGCATTCTTTGTTTATTTGAAAGGGTATAAAAAAGTAGTTAATCGGATGTTTGCTTTGTTTTTCTTATTTGTTTCTATGTGGCTTTTAGGCTGTTTTGGAGTAGCTTTCGTAGAGAATGAACATATGGCTTTGGTATGCGATAAATTGTATTATACGAATGTTCCTCTTGCCTTATTTACAGTAGTAATATTTATTTCTATTATATTGAATATAAAGTTTAAAAGAAGAATAATTATAATTGGGTATTTACTTGCAGCTATCTTTATAGCTTTTAATTTAGTTCCTTTCTTGCGTTCTTCCTTTGCACAAGCTCTAGTCAGAGATAGACATCCTTACAAATTTGTATCTATTCCCGGTCCGGTATGGTATCTTCTTTTGTTATATGTAATAAGTTGTGCGATTTATGGTCTTTATATGCTGTTTGTTGGATATAGAAAATCAACAGGCTATAGCCGCAATCAATTAAAGTATTTGTTAATTGGTATGGTATTTTTGGCTCTCACAGGTTTATCATGTATGTTGTCTGCTTTTAGAATGTTCATCCCGCCGGGTATCGAGAAACCTTTGATGTTGATGGGAAATTTCATTCTAGCGTATGCTATAATAAAACATCGCCTTATGGACATTAATGTGGCTATTACTAAGGGGACTGTGTTTGCTGTGGTATATGCCTTTGTTCTTGGTATTCCTGTGGCAGTGTGGTTCTGGGGTAGAACTTATCTTACTAATAAAATAGGAGCAAATTGGGGGCTTGTTCCCATTGGGATAGCACTTATTTTAGCCAGTTTAGGTCCAACAATTTATGGTTTTATCCGTCGGAAAGCCGAAGCTGCTCTCTTCAAAGAACGCCTGAGATATCAGGAGAATTTAATTGCACTAGCCAAGCAGATGACTTTGACCAAGGATTTGAGGGGTCTTTTGGTTTTGATAATTCGCAATGTTACCAGGGAAATCGGAATCAGTCATGCCCGCATCTATTTATTGGATAGGAAAACGGATGAATATGTGCGGGAAGTCCGCTATGGCAAGGAGAGAAGGAGGCAGTATGGGGATTCTCTATATAAGGGCTCTCCTTTGGTCAGGATATTATCGAGAAATAGAGATACACGACCTTACCTGAGAGAGGAAGTTATCAGCCATTTTGAGACCAACGAGCCTGAACATTTGGGAGAAATAAAAGGGCAATTGAGAAGTATGGGAGCGGCAGTATTATTACCTGCTTTCATTGGTGGAGAGCTGGTTGCCTTTTTGGTGCTGGGTACAAAACGTTCCAAAGAGATTTACACACCTGACGATTTAGGCATGTTTGAGATTTTAGCCGGTCAGGCAGGCTTAGCGATTGAGAATGCTCAGTTCTACCAGGAGCTCAAAGAGGCTCAAGCGACGGTGCTTCAAGCAGCAAAGCTTTCTTCCATAGGTGAGTTGGCTGCTGGCTTTGCCCATCAGATAGATAATCCCCTGGGGATTATTAGTGCGGGATGTCAATTGTGCAATATGGATATAAAAGAATGGCTGGGTCGGATGAATCTTCCCGAAGAGGATAAAAAAGTGCTTGAGACGATGGAAGACAGGATGAACAAAGTCATAGATACTGCTCACAGAGCAGCTGACCTTGTCCAGAGAATAAGGGGCTATGCCAAGCCTGCGGATAGAGATTTTGAGGCAACAGACCTGAATCCTGTAATGGAAGATGCATTGAGTTTAGCCCAGTATCAAATTACCCATGGAGGGATTAGTGTAACTAAGGATATCCCTCAGGATTTGCCGAAAATAAAAGGGATTGGTGTTCAGTTGGAACAGGTATTTTTGAATATGATTATTAATGCCTGCGAGGCAATGGCTGGCAAGAAAGGAGAACTTGCTATTTCAGCGAGAGTGGGGAAAGAGGAGCCCCATAAGATTGAGGTAGTTCTCGCAGATAATGGTTGCGGGATTCCCAAAGAGAACTTGAAAAAATTGTTTGACATCTTCTATACCACTAAGGGCTCACAGGGTACAGGAGTAGGCTTGTCAATGGCTTATCGGATAGTAAAAGACCATAATGGGGATATAAATATAGAGAGCGAGATGGGGAAGGGAACCAAGTTTACTGTCTCTTTACCAATATGGGAAGAGAAAAAAACTTGAGGGAGAGGGAAAAATTGGAGTCATCCCTAAAGGGGGAAAACCCCCGATTTCATCGGGGGACTCCAGTTAAATATGCGAAAACCGATAATTGTTTTGCTGGGACCGACTGCTTCGGGGAAGACGGAAGTTGGCTTATCCTTAGCCAGGGAGGTTAATGCCGAAATTATTTCTGCTGATTCGATGCAGGTATACAAATACCTTAATATTGGAACTGCCAAGCCTCCCAGAAAGATAAGACAGATTATTCCCCATCACCTTATTGACATTAAGTATCCGGATGAAGAGTTTAGCGCTGGCGAATTTCAGTTGAGAGCAACAAAAGCTATTGAAAGAATTTTCAAAAAAGGGAAACTGCCTGTTTTGATTGGGGGCACTGCTTTATATATCCGCACCATAACTGACGGTATCTGCCCTATCCCGTCGAGAAATGAGAAAGTGAGGAAGCACCTTTCTCGGCTCGCTAAGAAATATGGCAGAAGTTATCTTTATAATAGACTTAAGAGGATAGATAAAAAGGCTTGTGAAAAAATTCACCCGAATAATCTTAAGAGAATTATTCGCGCTTTAGAAGTCTACTCCTCGACGGGAATTCCCTTTTCTGCCTGGCAGAACAGGAGATATTATCTTCCCTATCCCATAATTACATTCGGTCTCGAGTGGGAAAGAGACCTGGTTTATGAGAGAATTGGTCGTCGGGTGGAAGATATGATTAGGGAAGGACTGGTTCGGGAAGTTAAAGGATTGTTGGCAAAAGGTTATTCCAAAAGACTCAACTCTCTACAGGGTTTGGGATATAGACAGGCGATAGAGTTTTTAGAGGGAAAACATGACCTGGAGAGAATGAAGTATCTAATTAAAAGAGATACGCGGCGCTATGCTAAAAGGCAACTGACCTGGTGGAGGAAGGATGGACGAATCCGCTGGATTAAGATGGATGAAGAGAAGAAGGCAAAGGAAGTTGCGAGAGAGATAAAAAATATTTGTAAGAAGAAGCGATATTTGGTATAATACCTGCTAATTTACTTGAAGAATATCTTGAAAGTCCATAAAATTACGCCCATAAAGGGCTACACTACGGATAACTTGCAAATGACTGAAAGGGGGCTATTTTAATTAAAAAACTTAAGGAGACAGAATATTACAAAAGAGAGAAAACGCTTCTGGTAGGGGTGGAACTGCCGGGTAAGAATACCAGGTCTGTTGAGGAGAGTATGGAGGAACTGGCTCTTCTGACGAGTTCGGCGGATGCGGAAGTTTGTTGCCAGACAATCCAGAGAAGAGAGCGAATCGATCCTGCCTGCTTTATCGGGAGAGGAAAAGCTTCGGAGATAAAAAATCTCTGCGCGGAACAGGAAATCACTACAGTCATTTTTGATGATGACCTTTCGCCTGCGCAGCAAAGAAATTTGGAAGAAATTATTGAGCGCAAGGTCATTGACCGCACTCGCTTGATTTTGGACATATTCGCCAGACGCGCGCACACCCAGGAAGGAAAACTACAGGTAGAATTAGCTCAATTAAGTTATCTTTTGCCTCGCTTGACGGGAAAAGGAGTGACTCTTGCACAACAGGTGGGTGGCATCGGGGTGCGTGGTCCGGGAGAGAAGAAGCTGGAATACGATAGAAGGAGAGTAAAAGAACGGATAAGTAGATTACAAAAGGAGATAAACAAAGTAAGTGAACATCGCGAGCAGCAAAGGCAAAGGCGACAAAGAGTTCCCTTGCCGATTATCGCCATTGTGGGTTATACTAATTCAGGAAAAACAACTTTGCTTAATACCCTGACTTCTTCCCATGTCTTCGTGGAGGATAAACTATTTTCCACTCTGGACCCTACCATACGCAGGCTGATTTTACCCAACAAAGAGAAAGTACTGGTTGTAGATACAGTAGGGTTCATTCATAAATTACCTCATCAATTAGTAGCTGCCTTTAGAGCGACCCTAGAAGAGGTTACTTTCAGTGACTTGCTTCTGCACATTGTGGATGCCAGCCACCCCGAGTTTCAAAAACAGATTATTGCTGTGGAGAATGTTCTTCAGGAACTTGATGCTCTGGGCAAGCCGACGATAACTATTTTTAATAAAATGGACCTGGTTGAGAACAAACCACTCTTGCCTCGCCTGGAAAGAAAATACAAAGGTAGTATAAGGATTTCTGCCAAGAAGGGTTGGGGTGTGGATAGACTGCACGATAAGATAATTGAGCACTTCGGAAAGGACAGGCAGACTGTAGATCTCGTAATTCCCCAGGTTCGCAGTGACCTGGTGAGCATGGTCTATGAAAAGGGCACAGTCCTCTCCCGTAATTATAATGGCAAGGATATACTACTTCAAGCACAGCTTGACCAGAAGACTGCGCAGAATCTAAAGGGATATATTAAGAGGAAACGTCGGCACGCAGTCCATTGACGCAGGTTAAAACCTGCTACTCCTTAGGAGTTAAATTGAATTTAGCAAATTATATTTCTCTTTTCCGTGTAGTCATAATACCAGCATTCGTAATTCTATTACTAAAACACCAGGCTTATTTGCCTTTTCTTCTCTTCTCACTGGCAATTGTCACCGACGCACTGGACGGAATGGTTGCCCGTATTAACAAACAGAAGACAAAGTTGGGAAGTATCCTCGATCCCCTGGCAGATAAACTGCTATTGGCTTCTGCCTACATAACATTAGCCATCCTGAAACTCATCCCCTTGTGGGTAGTGATTATTGTTTTCAGTCGAGATTTGATTCTCTTCTCGGGCTGGTTGATAATCTATTTTTCCAGGGGTGTATCCACAGTTATCCCTACTATACTGGGGAAAGCGACTGCGGTTTTGCAGATGACTGTAGTATTTTTAGTTCTTCTATCCAGCAGTGGTTATATGGCAGAAGGGAAATGGTTGACAGTTAAACCGGTTATTTTCTCAGTTATGGTTTTATTTACGATAATCTCAGGAATGGAATATAGCCTTCGTGGAATTCGTATGATTGTAGCTGTCCCGATGAATCGGGACGATAGCTCTGCATTGTAGGGGTCCCGATACATCGGGATGGCCGCCCAATGAAAGGGACGGCATGCCGAAAGGTCGGCATAAACTGCGTCCGTCCCCTACAAAGAGGCAATGGATATGTTCAAATTTACATTAATTTTATTAAGCGCATATTTAATTGGTTCTATTCCTTTTGGTTACCTGGCGGGAAAATTAATTAAGCGTGTCGACCTCAGGCAAGAGGGAAGCAAAAATGTGGGAGCAACCAATGTCTTTCGAATAATAGGAGTTTTGCCGGGTATAATGGTTCTTTTTTTAGATATTTTCAAGGGTTTTCTTTCTATCCATCTACCGAGTCTATTCAATTTGAGTGGAAGTCCGGGAATATCGCCACAAACTTTTACCTTGACCAGGATACTCGCTGGATTAGTTGCAATTGCCGGACATAACTGGACCATATTTTTGAAGTTCCGTGGAGGAAAGGGCGTGGCTACTGGTTGTGGGATTTCCATAGGGCTGGCTCCTCTTCCTGCTCTGGTGAGTCTGGCAATCTTTATAGTGGTAACAGGTTTAACTCGTTATGTATCTTTAGGCTCAATATTTGGAGTTTTAGCATTTCCTTTAAACTGTTTATTATTTAAGGAATCGCTGATTTTGGTATTTTTTGGCAGTATAGTCGCTTTGGTAATAATAGTCAGGCACCAGGCAAATATAAAAAGGTTAATTGCTGGCACAGAAAATAGAATCGAATGGGTAAGAGATAAGGAAAGAATTTCCAACTTCTAAGAGGGAAAAAGGAAGTGGTGAAACGCGTCGCTATACTGGGTGCAGGGAGCTGGGGAATAACGCTTTCTATATTGCTTTTTGAAAAAGGATATTCTGTAAAGGTCTGGGAATTTGAGAAAAAACAGGCTCAAATACTTAGAGAGAAGCGAAAGCTTACATTCTTGCCCTGGGTAGATATTCCCCGGGAAATTGAAATAATTTCCAACATTTCGTATGCGCTTGATGGAGTCGGCTTGGTTATAGTAGCTCTCCCGTCACATGTGGTTAGAAGAGTAGCAAAAAAGATGGCAAAAGTAGCTTTACCAGAAGATATAATAATTGTGAATGTGTCAAAGGGACTGGAAAATAGAACTCTTCTCAGAATGTCTCAAGTCTTATCTGAGGAGTTGCCTGAGAAATTAAGAAAACGGATTGTAGTTCTCTCAGGTCCTTCCCATGCAGAGGAGGTGAGTAGAAGGATTCCCACTACGGTTGTGGTAGCTTCCAGGAACGAAAAGTTGAACCTGGAAGTTCAGAAAATATTTTTTACGCCATACTTTCGGGTATACACAAATTCGGACATTATTGGCGTGGAAATGGGCGGGGCATTAAAGAACATTATTGCTTTAGCTGCCGGCATTGGCGATGGATTAGGACTGGGCGATAACAGCAAGGCAGGATTGATTACCAGAGGATTAGTAGAAATTACCCGGTTAGGCAAAGCTCTGGGAGCAAAACAGACAACGTTTTCAGGACTTTCCGGAATGGGAGACTTGATTGTGACCTGCACAAGTCGTTACAGTCGGAATCGAAATTTTGGAGAAAAGATCGGTAAGGGCGAGACCTTAAGAAAAGCGCTTTTCGAGATAAAGATGGTTGTAGAAGGAATCCGCACCACAAAAGCAGCTTATCAACTGGCAAAGAAATACAAGGTTTCTATGCCTATCACCGACGAAGTGTATAAAGTTCTTTTTAATAGCAAGAAACCATCTGAGGCAGTGAAAGATTTGATGCAACGACAGGCAAAGCCAGAGTTGGAAGAAGATTTTCTAAAAATGTAAACAGGTAGCCGCTCCGACGAATCGGAGCATCTGGAGTAGCAGATTTTAATCTGCGTCTTAATTAAGTATTGTGTCCCCGGAATTCGGGAGGAGGTAGCAAATGAACAAATCCGACCTGATTGAAGAAGTTGCCCGGGTCACCTGCGCCAAGAAAGAAGCGAAAGATGCTGTCAATGCCCTATTTTCCGTTATCAAGCAGGCCTTAGGGAAGAATGACAGAGTAGGAATCTCGGGATTCGGAACTTTCAGTGTGCGGGCAAGAAAACCAAGGGAGGGTCGTAATCCCAGGACAGGCGAAGCGATAAAGATTTCAGCAAAAAGAGTTGTCCGGTTTAAGCCGGCTAAAGAGATTTTGGAAGAATAATAAAATTTATAACGGGGTGGTATGAACGATTATGCAAATTCCGGATAAGAATTTCTTTTCCATAGGGGAAGCGAGTAAAATCACTGGTGTAAAGCCTTATGTCTTGAGGTATTGGGAGTCGGAATTTAACCTGCTTCGACCAGCGAGAAGGGAAAGCGGGCATCGAAAGTATACTCGTAAAGACTTAGAAGTGATTGCTGAGATAAAAGAACTGCTTTACGAGAAGAGATTCAGCATAGCTGGTGCAAAGAGACATTTACTTGAGGAGAAAAAGAACAAGAAAGAGGAACTGAAACTCGACTGGGAGAAGGATAGCGCTGCCATAGACGCGCTAAAGGAGACGAAAAAGGCAATAAAAGAAGTACTCAAAATCCTGGAAAAAGATTAAATCTCGTGGAGTCCTCCCGAAAGGGAAGAGTTTATTCGCTCCAGAATTTTTGGAGTAGCGAAACTTGTTTCGCGTTAATAACGTCCCGACTCATCGGGGCTACTCCAGAGTCTTTTGGAGTCCTCCCGAAAGGAAGGGATTTGCATATCGGGGCGTGGCGCAGATGGCTAGCGCACCAGGCTGGGGGTCTGGGGGTCAGCGGTTCGAGTCCGCTCGCCCCGATTTTTAAAATTTTTGATTGTGGCAATTTTGTGCCACATTTTTGTACCCAAATAGCCAGTGTTAGAATAAATCGGGATACAGCCTAAATCTTCTCCCCCGGGGGAAGAAAAAAGGGGTAATCCCCCTCACCTCAGTCCTCTCTCCAGGGGCGGAAATTGGTTAGAAGATGCAAATTCATATAATTAGAAAAAAGGTAACAGTTAGTGAAATAAAGGATATGCTTGAAGCATTAGATTCTTATATTAAATTAGCGGTTGATATTAAGAGGGAAGTTGTGGTTGGGGGAGGAATACTTCATGCTGATTGTGAAGCCGCTTTGCTAGATGATGGTGGCAAACAAGAAGATATATGGGGAGCGGATTGGTATCCTGATACAAATGAAATTCGCTGTGAAGCATTAATAAATATTCGTCCCAGACAGAATAATCGGTCAATGAAAATAGAAGATAAGGAGATTCGTCTAAAAGTAGAAAAGATAATTAAGAAAAGATTAAGCTATGAAAAATCTAAATGAGATTAGAGAACGTTATCTTAAGGAGCCATTTGATAAGAGGTTAGGGCATTTAGCTAGTGATTTAGCTCGTATCTCTGCTTTATTAGAAAATTCTAAAAATAAAAAGGCTATTGATGATATTTTAGAAGAGAGCAAATTTTTTATTGAATGGACAGTGTTAGAAGCTCCATCTAATGTTCAAAGATTACTTTCTGAGATACAAATCAAATTGGCGCAATTACATTTTCGTTTATTGCATCAGAAAGAAAACCATACAGAAATAGACCGTTTAAAGAAAATAACTAAAACTTGGAGTGAGCAGCTACTAGAAATTTCAGGCCTTCTTGTAAAATAGCAGCCTAATTACACCGAGGGGAGAGGAGATAAGTAATCTCCTTTCCCTAACCCTCTCCCCAGAGGAGAGGGAAAAGAAGATAAATAGAAAGGAGGGAAAATGGGAGAAAGGATCAATTGTAGGGGAATAAGGGTGATTGTCCTGCTACTTATGAGTTTGGTTTTGATAGTAGGTCAAGGTTTCCCTCAAGATTTGGCAGGCTTGCTTAAAGAATTAGAGGCAAAGTACGGAAAGTTCGAGGAAGAGATTAAGGATATGACTACTGTGTTAGAGATGAAAATGGCTACACCTGAAGGAGAGATGACTTCGGAGATGCAGATGCTGAGGAAGGGAGAAAAGTTCAGGATGGACGCCACAATGCAGACGTCCCAGGCTCCGGACATTCCTGAAGGAATGGGGCAAATGAAGACCATCGTGATTTACGATGGCAAAGATACCTGGATGATTTCATCTTTCACAGGGAAGAAGAAACTTTCGAGCGAAGAGGAAAAGCAGTACCAGAAAGAAAAGAACTGGTGGGAATTAATCTCAGAAAAGGCAAAAATTGTGGGAACGGAAAAAGTTGATAAGCGAGAATGTTACGTGGTGGAAATTGCAGAAGACGAAGAGTATCCATTTACCAAGTTATGGCTAGACAAAAGAAATCTGGTCTTGATTAAAGGCGAAGGTGGAGGGATGGAAGGGGAAATAATTCTTTTAATAAATTCGGATTTTAAGAAAATAAAGGGTGATTGGGAAATGCCTTACAAGACTGAGATGTATGCGGATGGTAAGCTTATGTCAACTTCTCTGGTGAAATCCCTCGAGATTAACCAAGGCCTCTCTGAGGACCTATTTGACCCGGATAAGGTAAAAATAAAAGGAGTCAATATGCAAGAGATGATGAGAAAGATGATGCTACAGAAAGAAGAGGAGTAAGGATGACTACATTCCTCCCTTTCGGGAGGACTCCAAAAGACTCTGGAGTAGCCCCGATGAATCGGGACGTTATTAACGCGAAACAAGTTTCGCTACTCCAAAAATTCTGGAGCGAATAAACTCCTCCTTTTCGGGAGGAGTCCAGAAGGACAGGAAGGTAGTTTATGAGATATATTGGTTCCTGGAGTGGTGGTAAAGATAGTTGTTTTGCCTGTTATAGGGCGATGTGTAGGGGATATGATATTTCTTATCTGGTAAATTTTATTTCTAAGGAATACAAAAGAGTAAGTTTTCATGGCACAGAGGATAGATTGATTCAATTGCAGGCTGAAGCATTAGGTATACCATTATTGCAAAAAGAGACTACCGGTAATGGATATGAACAAGAATTCAAAGAAGCAGTGCAGAGTCTAATTCCTAAGGGCATTAAAGGTATGATTTTCGGTGATATTTATTTACAAGAACACAAGGATTGGGTGGAGAGAGTTTGTGGAGAGTTGGGAATTGAGGCAGTTGAGCCACTCTGGGGAGAAGAACCAGAAAAAATTCTGCTTGAATTTATAGATGCCGGGTTTGAGGCGATAATAGTTAGTGCTAAAGCGGACCTGTTTGGCAAAGAATGGATTGGTCAGAAGGTAGATAGAGATTTTTTCAAGTATGTGAAAGAAAATAGTATTGATATTTGTGGGGAGAACGGTGAATACCATACCTTGGTAGTCAACGGTCCGGTGTTCAAGAGGAAGATAAGAATAACTGAGAGCAAGTCGATTACACGAGATGGTTACTGGTTTTTAGATACTGTGGAATATTCATTACTAAATCCTGCCGAGACGGCCAGGCTTTAAGCAGCTGGATTGTTCGGTTTTACTCAAGGAGAAGAGATGAGATATTTATGGTTAGTACCCAGCGTAGTCCTAACTCACCTTTTTTTCGGGCGACTTATTTCTATTCCTTACGCTTTAGCCATCCTCCACAAGTGGTATTGGGCAGTCTGCGCGACCTGGCCAATAGATGTTATTACTGTTCCCTTCTGGTTTCATCTCTTCGATAAAGCTATAACCTCAAGAGGTTTTGTTGTTCGGGAGAGACTATTAATTCGCCGTCTTCGCAGAGCGATTGAGAAGTTTACCAAGAAAGAAATCTTTAAAAGAGAACGAAAACTTCATTCCCAAATTATGCGGCGTGCTCAGAGGTGGGGACAGTTCGGGGTTATCTTTGTTGCTGCGCTGCCATTTGTGGGGGGAGGGATATGGTCTGGCGTTATTCTGGCACGCTTTCTGAAGTTGAAAATAGGAAGGGGATGTTTTCTAATCTGTTTGGGCAGTTTTTTGGGCGCCTCACTTATATCCTTTGGTATTCATGGGATTAAAGAGTTAATCCTTAAATTTTTCGTATAGAGGGAACGTGACTGATTTCAAAAGTTTACAGGAAGAGATGGTTACTGAACAGATAATGGGGCGAGGAGTAGTCACTCCCAGGGTAATCGAAGCATTCAGAAAAGTTCCTCGCCACCTTTTTGTTCCAGAACAGTTCCGGAGCCACGCTTACAACGACCACCCTCTCCCCATAGGAGAAGGGCAGACAATTTCCCAACCTTATATGGTTGCCCTGATGACAGACCTCCTCGATTTATCAGAGGAAGATAAAGTTCTGGAAATCGGTACTGGCTCTGGCTATCAAGCAGCAATTCTTGCCGAACTGGGAAAGGAAGTGTTTACAGTAGAAAGACATAAATTGTTGGCGGAAAGGGCGGAAAGGATACTGAAGGAGTTAAACTACCAGAACGTGAAAGTTCTCGTCGGTGATGGGACTAAAGGCTGGAAAGAATTCTTACCTTACCAGAAAATTATTGTTACTGCCAGCGCTCCTGATGTCCCTCAACCGCTATTTGTACAGTTAGACGAAATGGGAAAACTTGTAATTCCCGTAGGGGGAAGATGGTCGCAGGATTTAATCTTAGTCCAGAAGAGAAAAGGTAAAATGATAAGAAACTCTGTTTGTGGGTGTGTATTCGTTCCCCTAATCGGAGAATATGGCTACGGGAATGTTGATTAACTATGGTTCAGGAAATAATTGAATTTTTCAATCGAATATTTCCCCCAGAGCTGGTGACAGTACTGGTGGCTGCTCTGCCTATTTCAGAGCTTCGTGGGTCGATTCCCCTGGCTTTGGGAGTTTTTCATTTCCCCGTGGGAAAGGCATTTTTTTTGTCCATAATTGGAAATCTCATTCCAGTAATACCGCTCCTACTTTTTCTGGAATCTGTATCTAAATGGTTGAGTAGGAGGTTTAGCTGGGCTGAGAAATTTTTCACCTGGCTATTTGCTCGCACCAAAAGGAGAAGCAATCTTGTAGAGAGGTATGGAGCTATTGGTCTTATGTTTTTTGTGGCGATTCCTCTACCTATGACGGGAGCGTGGACTGGATGCGTGGCAGCGTTCCTTTTTGGTATCAGAAGAGCGTGGGCGGCGCTATCTATAGCTAACGGCGTGTTGATAGCGGGAATAATTGTTACTCTTGCCACCTTAGGCGTAATCAAAATATTCTAGGAAAAAAGGGGACACAATACTTAATTAGGTGACAGGTACCATGGACGGGGCGTAGCTCAGTTGGTTAAGAGCGCACGGTTCGGGACCGTGAGGTCGGCCGTTCAAATCGGCTCGCCCCGATCCGTAGGATTAGGTCTTGACAGTGAAACTAAATTTTGGGTATAATAAACTTAATAAATTTGGCATTGCGAAGTTCTTTCTCATAATTTTACTATCCGCGTGCGCATTTTTCCCCTCGGGAATTTACCACAGAGTGCAGACGGGCGAAACTCTATGGAGAATTTCCAGGGTCTACGAGGTCGACCTGGATGAATTGGCAAGGATAAACCATTTGGCTGATGCTACCAAAATTAAAGCAGGTCAATTGATCTTTATCCCTGGTGCTAAGGAGAGAAAGGACACTTTAGCCTATTCTGGCAAGCCGAGCGCTCCAAGAACACGAGAAGAAGAAGGAGCAAAACTGCCACCTGAACTCATCAATTTCTCCTGGCCTTTAAAAGGAGAGATATTGGCGGGATTTGGGAAGCAGAACGGTAAGCGCCACCAGGGTCTGGACATTCAAGGCGAGGAAGGAACGCCCATAGTGGCTATTTACGATGGTATTGTGACCTATAGTGACGACAAACTCCGAGGATATGGGAACACGGTGATAATCAAACATAATGAGGACTATTCGAGCGTCTACGCTCATAATAGCATAAATTTAGTCAAGGAAGGGGAAAGGGTAAACAAAGGACAGCCGATCGCTCAAGTGGGAAAAACTGGTTGGGCAGATGTGCCGCACCTCCATTTTGAAATAAGGGAGAGGGGCAGAGCGGTCAATCCTGTGTTCTATTTGCCTTAAGAGGCAAACTTTATCCCTGAAAAGGTCTCTGAAAAAGTATCATTTTCTTTCGTAGGGGTTCCGATTTATCGGAACCCGCTATCGTCGGGCTCAATAAATTGAGCCCCTACATAAAACGGACAATTTAAAAGAGAGGAAAATGGGATCTAGTCTGGATTCAGTAAAACTGTATATGCAAGAGCTGAGGACAATTCCTCAGGTTAGTGAAAAAGAGATAGCTGAACTGTTTCCCAAAATAAAGAAGGGAGATGGTAGAGCAAAAAAACGAATGATTGAAGGGAATTTGAGATTAGTTATTAGCATTGCCAAACGATACTCTTGCTATGGTCTCGACTTCCTCGATTTGATTGAAGAAGGGAATGTAGGTCTTATGAAAGCTATTGACAAGTATGATCCTAACATGGGTTACAACTTTTCCACTTACGCTTTCTGGTGGATTAGACAGTATATTCAACGGGCAATCTTGAACCAGACTAAAACTATCCATATTCCACTTTACGCCTACGAAACAATAAAGAAGCTCATTAATGTCTCGGAAAGGATGCATGAGGAGTTAGAGAGGCAACCAACAACGGCAGAATTGGCAAAGAAATTGCGCTTTTCCATAAAGAAAACTCAGAAGTTTTTGCAAGAGATTCAGGTCTTTGAAAAGGTCGGTTCTTTGGATAGTCCGCTGGGAGATAAATTCGATATTTTCCTGAAAGATCTGATTCGAGATGAAGAAAAAGAATCACCGGACCGTGTTGTAGATTTGATAAAGTCTCATGAAGAGCTGGCGGAAATTTTGAAAAAGCTAAGTCCTCAGGAGCTAAAAGTCATTAAATTAAGGTACGGAATGGTTGATGGGAAAGGGTATAACCTCAGGGAAGTCGGTGAGAGAATGAATCTCTCCCGGGAGAGAATAAGACAAATAGAAAAAAGAGCAATAGAGAGATTGAAGAAGATTGTTATTAGAACGCAACTCCACGGATTAGATTAGGGGAATTCAAAATGAAAGAACTTCAGGAATTAATTCGTAGTATTCCAGATTTTCCCAAGAAGGGAATCCTTTTTAGAGACATTACCACACTTCTCCAGAACGGCCGCGAGTTTCGACGGGCAATCGATATTTTGGCTGAGCATTACAAGGGGAAGAAGATTGACCAGATTGTAGCTGTGGAATCGCGCGGCTTCATTATTGCTTCCCCCCTTGCCTATAAATTAAACGCTGGCATTATACCGGTACGGAAGAAAGGCAAGTTGCCCTATAAGACTGTGGAGGCAACCTATGAGCTCGAATACGGAACTGATACCCTCGAGATGCATGCTGACGCTTTCCAACCTGGCGCCAATATCCTGATTGTGGATGACCTCCTGGCTACAGGTGGCACAGCTAAAGCCACAGTTGATTTGGTGGAGAAATTGAAGGGAAAGGTTGTGGGTATCTGTTTCTTAATAGAACTAACCGACTTGAAAGGCATCGAGAAACTAAAAGGATACGAGGTACTTTCCATAATAAAATATTAGTCATCTTTGTGTATTTTTTTTCCTCCATACCCCAAAGGCCCTCTTTTTGATTGGGTCTTTTTTTTATCAAAAAACGTCATAAAATTATCCATTTGCTCTATTGTAAAAATAAACATTCCTAGTAAAATATTAGAATATGGTGTAAAGTAATCGCAACTTGTAGAGGTTCCGATTCATCGGAGTCCCTCACGCGACCGGGCTCAATTTATTGAGCCGCTGTATAATGTACTTGACAAAATTAACAAAAATTTGATAGTCTACGTTAAATTTAAACTGCTATCCAATTATGTCTATTGTCGCCCAAAATCGTCATTTACCATCGAATTTCAACAAATACAGTAAAAGTTTACAAACTTTTTACAATTTTGTTACACCATTGTAATATTGATAGTATATAATATGATAATTTAATAATTGCAGGAAGGAGGTCTACAATATATGCCGTCCACCAAAATAAGTTTGATTCTTTCTTTGATATCAGCAGTGCTTCTGGCAGTAACACCTGCTTTCTTTGCTGCGGAAAACTTATCCTATACCATTGGCCCGGGAGATGTGTTAGAGATTTCCGTCTGGCAGCACCCAGAACTCAACAGGACAGTAACTGTCCGACCGGACGGAAGGATGTCGTTCTCCCTGATAGGAGACGTGAATGCCAACGGATTAACGCCGGTAGAATTGGACGAAGTAATTACCAGTAGGCTGTCAGAATATGTGCAAAAACCAGAGGTAACCGTTTTAGTCACCACTATTAAAAGTAACCAAATCCTTGTACTGGGTCAGGTGACAAGGCCGGGGGCTTATCCGATGGAGGCGAACTTCACTGTCCTGGAAGCTATAGCCATAGCAGGAAGTTATACGGAAAGCGCTGGCTTAAAGAGAGTTACTGTAACCCGACGGTCCCGGGAGAGAAGTCCCAAAGTGATAAAGGTAAATTTGAAGAAGGTTATAGCCAAAGGGGATAGAAATAGTGACGTTATCTTAGAACCAGGTGATATCGTTCATGTGCCAAAGAAAACATCGGCATGGACTATTTTCGACCGCTACTTTATTGGGGGCGTATTACCAATAGTGGGTTTCGCTGTAATGATTGATACGATTACCAGAGATTGAAATTACTCGATTCCACATAAAGCTTGACACATTAGAGAGGAACAAGAACAATGGAAAATCTGGAAGAAAGAACTAGTAGCTTTCAGGAATTATTGCAGATTATATCTGCCAGAAGAGTCTTGATCATCGCGGGTTTCCTGAGTGTTTTTGTAGTCACCACTATAGGAAGTTTTCGCATGGCGTCGGTCTATGAAATTTCTACTACGCTTATGGTAGAACCGGTAGAGGTATCTTATATTGAGAGTGGTTCCCTTTCTTACGGTGCCCGAGCAGCATTTATCGCTAATGAAAAAGAGATAATAAAGAGCCGAACTATTGCCGAAGAAGTTGTCAGACAACTTGGCTTACATGAGAGACTCGGTCCTCCATCTTTCCTTGGCATTCTACTTAACAAATTTTTTCAAACCAATCCCGGCCCTTTTGAAAAGACAGTTCGTGGATTGCGGAAAAGCCTATTCGTGAGTTCAACCGGTGGCCCTAATATAATTGAGATTGGTTTAAATGACAAGGACCCCGTGGAGGGTGCTCGCATAGTAAACACTGTGGCTCAGGTGTACATCGACTACAGATACCAGGCCTCGCTCATTAAGACTCGCGGCGCTTATAATTTCATTGCCGAGCAGGTCAAAATAGCCCAACAGAAACTCGGCAATTCTGACAGAGCCTTAAGAGAGTTCAAACAGAAAGAGAAAATGGCCGATTTACCATCGGAGACAGCTCATATTCTGGGTAGGCTATCAGCACTTGACGCTTCATTATCTGGCGAGTTGACTGAGTATTCTGAGAAGGACCCGCGAGTAGTACGTACTAAAGAAGAAATACGGAGACTCACTGCTAAACTTGAGAGTTTGCCACAAAAGGAACTGGAGCTGGCCCGGTTAGCCCGAGCGGTTAAGAGTAATGAAGAAATATATTTAATACTATTAAGAAAACTGGAAGACGCTCGCATCTCTGAAGTTGCTGAAATGCAAGGAATGGGAAGCGCAATGGTAATCGACCCCGCTGTCCCACCCCCTTATCCAATGAGGCGTAAAAGGGTAATGTTTATTCTCCTGGGAGGTATTATGAGTTTGGTATTCGGTATGGGAATGGCATTCTTTGCTGAATACAGGGATTCTTCTATGAGAACTTCTAAGGATATAGAAGAATCTTTGCACTCAAGAGTTCTGGGAATTATTCCTTCAACACCAAAAGAGATAAGAAAAACCTTTTTGGGTTTTAGACGCTAAAGGAGTAAATATAGATGAATAAACGCATAAGGTATCACACATCATTAACTTTACCTGATGAGAAATCTCCCACCGGGGAATCTTACAGGGCTTTACGAACAAACATTTTACGAACCACCCAGGATAAGTTGATGAAGGCAATTTTAATTACCAGTTCCAACCATTATGAGGGTAAGACTACCACGGCCATTAACTTAGCCTTAGCTATGTCCGATGTTCCCGGGTATAAAACACTTTTAATCGATTCGGATTTGCGATTTCCAACTGTGCATGATAGATTAGGCCTGATGCAAAGTCCGGGGCTAACCGAAATTCTGGAGGGAAGTGTAGGATTGGATTCAGAGATAATCGACACGGAAAAGGAAAATCTCAAAGTAATAACATCCGGGAATTTACCACACTATCCAGTAGAATTACTCGAATCAAAAAGATTAATGAACCTTATAACAGAGCTAAAATCACATTTTGACCTGATTCTCGTAGACTCTCCCCCGCTTATTCCATATAGCGATGCAAGTGTGTTGAGTTCCCAGGTGGATGGAGTTTTACTTGTGGTCCAATCGGGTAGGACCCGCCGGGAGGATATCCAACAAGTGCACGCCACCTTACAGGATAATCAAGCTAAAGTATTAGGTATAGTGTTAAATAGGCAAAAACATTTTGTCCCTGATAGAATATATAAACGCCGGTTTTAGAAATAATGTTGGAGTAGCTCCGATTTCATCGGAGCGTTTGGAGTAGCAGACCTTGGTCTGCGTTTAGAAAAAGTACCTGTCACTTTTTCTTACTTTTTAAAAGGAGGTTTAGAATGGTCAATCAAATGAGAAGGGTGGGGCGGTTTGGTATTTTATCTCTCTTCTTTGTTTTGGTATTTACAAATTCTGTCTGGGCAATATGGGTAGACGCCGATGGTTCAGGGAAGGAATCAATAAACATCTCCACTAATACTGGGAATTCTGAGTATCCTTCTCTTTATTTAGATAGTTCGAGGAATCCCCACATTGCCTGGTTTGATTCTACTGAAGTAGACGAGGAGATTTATTTTCTTAAATGGAATGGCACGGAATGGGTGGATGCTGATGGTTCAGGAAAGACATCCATAAACATATCAAAGACTGTCGGAAGTTCTTATCAGCCTTCCCTTTGTTTGGATGGTTCGGGGAAGCCCCACATTGCCTGGAAAAATTATACCCCAGGAAACTATTATGAGATCTATTATCTTAAATGGAATGGCTCAGAATGGGTAGATGCCGATGGCTGGGGTCAGGGCTCAATAAACATCTCCAATACCAGCACCGATTCTTTTCATGCTTCTCTTTGTTTAGACAGTTTGGGGAAGCCGCATATTGCCTGGTTTGAAGCTATTTCAGGGAATAGTGAGATTTATTATCTCCAGTGGAGTGGCACATCTTGGGTAGATGCTGATGGTTCAGGAAAGGAAGGAATAAACATCTCCAATAATCCCGGGGATTCTAAAGACCCTGTTCTTTATTTAGATAGTTCAGGTAAACCTCACATTGCCTGGCATGACGATACTTCGGGAAATGAGGAGATTTATTATCTTAAATGGAATGGCTCAGAATGGGTGGATGCTGATGGTTCAGGACAGGGAGAGATAAATGTATCAAAGAGACCCGGGGATTCCGGGTATGCCTCTCTTTGTTTAGATAGTTTGGATAATCCTCACATTGCCTGGTATGATTATGCTTCAGGAAAGAATGAGATTTACTATCTTAAATGGAATGGCATAGCCTGGGTAGATGCTGATGGTTCAGGACAGGGAGAGATAAATGTCTCCAATACTACTGGGATTTCTAATTATCCTTCTCTTTATTTAGATGTTTCGGATAATCCTCACATTGCCTGGCACAATTCTTCCGGACTAAATGACATTTATTATCTTAAATGGAATGGCATAGCCTGGGTAGATGCTGATGGTTCGGGAAAGGGAGAGATAAATATCTCAGCTAATGATGGGGATTCTAGCTATCCTTCCCTCTATTTAGACGCTTCGGGAAATCCACATATTGCCTGGAAAGACAATACTTCAGGAAACTATGATATTTATTATCTCAAATGGAACGATGGACCTGTATTATCCTGGACAGGAGAAACAAATTATAGTAACGATGGTTTACATCCTCAAACGGGCTATCGCGATACTGATTTTATTTACAGGGTAAAGTATATGGACGTGAATAACGACGGACCAAAATCAGGTTATCCTAAGTTACATATTATGAAAGGCGGGTCAGAAATAGGCGTGTTTACCATGGACGAAGTAGATCCAGGAGATACGACTTATAGCAATGGGAAACTTTATACTTACACCAAAAGTGGATTAGTTGCATTAGGCGATGATTATACTTATTACTTTGAGGCAAAAGACATTTGGAATACTCCAGCAACTGGTGCACCAACTAGTTCTCAAGATGGTCCGGACGTTATAAACCGTGCTCCTACACTATCCTGGACGGAAGAAACGAATTATGCTTCTGATGGATTGGATCCCGAAGTTGGCCCTCGCGAGACGAGTTTTGTTTACAAGGTAAAATATACAGATGAGGACAACGACCTCCCGGCAGCAGGTTATCCTAAATTACATATTAAGAAGGGTGGAACACCAATATCTGGAAGTCCATTTCCCATGAGTCCAGTAGATCTAGGAGATAATAATTACGCTGATGGGAAACTTTATGCTTACACTAAAATCGGATTGGAACCGGGAACGGACTATACTTATTACTTTGAGGCAAATGACGTTTGGAACATTCCCGCAACAGGCGACCCCACCAATCCTGTTGATGGGCCCGACGTCGCAAACATTCTTCCCACACTATCCTGGACAGGAGAAACGAATTATGCCTCTGACGGCTTGGACCCCGAAATTGGCCCTCGCGGGACTAGTTTTGTTTATAGAGTAAAGTATACAGACGAGGAGAACGACGCTCCGGCATCAGGTTATCCTGAGTTACATATTAGGAAGGGTGGGTTGGAGATAAGCGGAAGTCCGTTTACTATGGACGAGGTAAATTCAGGAGATAAGAATTACAATGATGGGAAACTCTATACCTACACCAAAAGTGGACTAACACCCGGAGAAAATTACACTTATTACTTTGAGGCAAAAGACTTATGGGATGGTGTAGCAACAGGCGACCCAACGAATCCTGTTGACGCCCCGGACGTTACAAACATTGCTCCCACATTATCCTGGACAGGAGAAACGAATTACACGAGTGATGGCTTGAATCCTGAAACCGGTTATCCTGATACTAATTTCACTTACCGGGTAATTTATGCAGACACCGATAATGATGCTCCGGCATCAGGATATCCTAAATTACATATCAAGAAGGCCGGGAAAGAGATAAGCGGGAGTCCGTTTGCTATGAGCGAAGTAAATGCAGGAGATAAAGATTACACTGATGGCAAGGTCTATGCCTCCGCCAAGAGTGGACTGGCACCAGGAGAGGATTATACTTATTACTTTGAAGCAAAAGACTTATGGGATGGTGCAGCAACGGGAGATCCAACCAATCCTCTTGCTGGACCTGACGTGGGAAACCTTGCTCCCACATTATCTTGGACGGGAGAGACAAATTATACTGAGGATGGCTTGGACCCTGAAGTTGGCTCTCACTATACTGATTTCATTTACAGGGTAAAGTATGCGGACCCGAACAATGACGTTCCCGCATCAGGTTATCCCAGGTTGCATATCAAAAAGGGCGGGATAGAGATAGAAGGAAGCCCATTTACTATGCGCGAGGTAAATACGGGAGATAAGAATTACAGGGACGGCAAACTTTATACCTATACAAAGGGTAGATTACCAATGGGGATGGATTATACTTATCACTTCCAGGCAAAAGACTGCTGGAACAGTGTGGCAACAGGCGATCCGACCAGCGCCATTGATGCCCCGGACGTCCTTATCGGGTTCTCGGCAATAGGCGAAGTAAAGATTCAGGGAGGGGAAAACGGTTATGTTAATCCCCTGAAAGGCGAGGAAGCAGAGATCCATTTCTGGCCGAGCACTCAGGGAACAGTAAATGTTGAGATTTTTGATTTGATAGGACTGCTTGTCTGGGAAAAAAGTAAAGCTGTAACAGGAGCTCAAGATTCCATTAAATGGGATTGCAGAAACAATGAGAATGGTCTGGTGGCTTCGGGAATTTATGTTGTCTTTGTGAAAGGTCCGGGAATAAATGCTACCAAAAAAGTTGCAGTTATGAAATAAGAAGACTGTAGCTGCAGAGCGATAGCTCTGCCAAGGAAAGCAAAGCTTGCGCTTTGCGGCTACAAAAAAAGATAATGGTCTTGAAGGAGGTAAAGGTGAAAAAAATTCTTATTCTTTCTATTTTTCTGGTTCTGGTTCTGGCAAATGGTTTATGGGCAAAAGGAGCAGGGACATCCAGCGCGATTGTGCTCCAGCAGCCGATAGGCGCAAGAGCCTCGGGGATGGCAGAGGCTTATACTGCGGTGGGGGGAGAAATATGTGTCCTCCATTATAATCCAGCGAGCTTGATTTCTCTTCCTGGTCGAGAGGCTGCCTTCAGCTATCAGCGAGGCCTAGCCGATGATAGTTTTATGAGTCTTCTTTATGGCCAGCCAACTTCTGTGGGAGTCTTCGCAGGGGCTTTCTCCTACTACACAGCGGGAGACATTGACCTGATCGACCTTGACGGAAATGAGTGGACGGCAAAGGCAGAGCAGGATTTTGTAATACTGGCTGGCTTTGCCCGCAAGTTTGTGGAGAATTTACCGATGGGCATAAACCTGAAGATAGTCTCCTCAAGACTCGTAGAAGTCAAGACGGGTACGGCTTTTGCAATAGATCTGGGAGGACTTTACTACACACCAATAGAAGGTCTGGCGGGAGGATTGGCGATTCGAAATTTGGGGACAACGCTTAAATTCCTCGATGAAAGTGATTCTCTTCCTTTGACAATTTCCGTTGGGGCTGCTTTTCAGAAGCATTTTGGCAGCCAGAAAATTTTACTGAGCGCAGATTTCCCTTTTTTGGTTTATGAACAGAAAGTTACTCCAGCAGTTGGTTTTGAGTTTGACTGGCGAGAGATGGTTCAGGGAAGAATTGGTTATAAATTCAACATTGATGATACTGGACTTGCTCTGGGTATGGGATTCTCGTATCAGAGCTATTTCATTAACTATGCCTTTGGCCTGGCAGACAGGTTAGAAAATGGACACCGGGTAAGTCTGGGCGTAAGATTTTAAAATTAGGGGAAAAATTGTATCTTTATGACTCTGGGATAAGTGACCGTTATAGAATTGGCTGGCCAGTGATTGTTATTCTGGGAGGAATAATCTGCGGATTTTTTATATTGTTCCTCACCCTACTTCCAGCCAGGTGGGGAGTGCTTGGCGCCATAGGAATAATGGTTCCCTTTATTGCCCTAATGACAGGAAATGAGAAGCGTTTCTTTTTGGCAATATTGGTGTTCGCTTTACCAATACAACTGGATATAACTATTGGATATACGGGACATCTCGGGGGAGCAGCCGGATTCATAATATCGCTGTATGATATCACCCTTGCTATTCTATACATATTCTGGATTAGTGAATTTGTAAGAAATAAGAAGAGAATTAACTTTTTCCCCAGAATAAGCCTACCTTTCTTTTTCCTGGTTGGCATGGCTACATTATCAATGGCCAATGCTTCCTTCCCAAAATTGAGCTTGTTTGAGATAGTGCAAGTGCTCAAAATGTATCTGGGCTTCCTTTATATAGGAAATAATATCAAAAGCAGGAAAGAAATTCAATTTGTGATTGTTTTTTTGCTTTTAGGCCTTTTTTTAGAAAGTCTGCTTGGTCTTGCCCAATATAAGTTTGACCGCCCTCTTGTTCCCAGTGTATTGGGCGGGCCGGAAAAGGTGGGATACATAAGACTTGGTGAGCCAATGTCCAGGATTTCGGGTACATGGGTATCTTACAATGATTTTGCCTGGTATCTCACATTTATGCTGCCTATCTCTCTGAGTCTACTCTTCTCCAGAATAAGGGGAAGCTATAAGATAATGTGTGGTTTAATATTAGTTGCCGGGATTGGTGCTCTGATATGCACTCTCTCCCGGGCAGGATGGTATAGTTTTGTAGTAGCTGCTCTAATAGTATTATTATTGAATTTTTCAAAAACCAAAGGAAAAACAGGACTGAATAATTTTGCCACATCGATTGTCGCCATTCTAATTGTTATCTCCGTTATATTCACTGTGAACCCTCAATTCTTAAATATCGTCAATCGTCGAGTTGTTAGTGACGATTACGACGCTGCATATTCCCGCATCCCTCAAATGCAAGTAGCTTCGAACATAATAAGGGCTAATCCTCTCTTGGGTATAGGGATTAATAATTACACAGAAGTTATGGATCAGTATGATACGACGGACGTTAAACTTACATCCATAACCCGACAGCAGGTGCACAATATATTCCTGCAAGTCGCGGCAGAAATGGGCGTCGCCGGCCTTGCCATTTTCATCTGGCTCATATTTATGGTTTATAAAGAGGGCTTGAGTTACATTAGGTTCAGTGAAGATTCAATGTCAAACGTAGTTGTAGGTCTTATTGGGGGAATCACGGCTTTTTTGATCCACGGCCTGGTAGATGCAGCATCTTTGGGAAACCATCTATTTCTTATATTCTGGTTTTTCACTGGCATGGTTATTGTAATAAAGAAAATTACATTGCAGGCAAAACCTTCTGTTGTGGGAGCTTAAGTGAATGAACACAGTTAAGAGATTAGTCAAAAATACAGGGTTTGTACTATTGGCACAGGCTGCAGAACCGGTATGCTCCTTTATATTGGTATTATTCATTGCTCGTTCCTTAGATGTCTCTGGTCTGGGTAAGTTTTCTATTGCCATCTCTCTTTTCTTCATTTTTCAGACTATCTCTTCTCTGGGTTTTTCCCACCTGATTACGAGAGAAGTTTCCCGCGACATATCAAAAGCAGGCAAATACTTAATTAACGCCTCTGTTGTGGGATTTCTCTTCTCAGTTCTGACAGCGGGAGCGATGTGTCTGGCAGGTTATCTATTGAATTATTCGGCAGATACTGCTTTAGCCATTTATATTCTCAGTCTTGCCTTGATACCTATAGTATTTTCTCTGGTTTGTCATTCTATATGTAGAGCTTTTGAAAGACTGGAATATGTTAGTATTCCGTTTATAACAGGCAATTTATTCAAAGTCGCGATTGGTTTGCTCATCTTATTTAAGGGCTATGGTTTAGTGGAATTAATGTTAGTAATCCTGGGGAGCTATCTTTTAGACTCGCTTATCAGTTTATACTTTGTTCTCAAGTGCACGGGAAGACTACTTTTCAAAATAGATTTTGGTTTTTGCAAATGGATTGTCAAAACCACTCCCACTTTTGCTCTTATTTTTATCTTTGCCACTCTTTATTGGAACGTGGATATCATTATGCTATCCAAAATTAAGGGGGCAACAGAAGTCGGTTTCTATAGCGCCGCTTACAAATTAATGAATGTGTGGAAGATAATTCCCCTGGGTTACCTTATGGCATTACAACCCGTTATCTCCAGATTGTTTGAGTCTTCTTTAGAAAAATTTAGGATAGCCTGCATCAACTCGATTAGATACCTATTTATGGTAATGTTGCCCATTGCTGTGGGAACTACACTCTTGAGCGACAATTTTATAGTTCTTTTCTTTAAGGAACGCTTTTTAGCTTCGGCAAATTCTTTGTCCATTCTCATCTGGACATTGGTTCCCTATACTATAAATATGACAATTGCTCATGCCTTGATTGCCAGTAATAATCAAAAGGTAAACTTACGCTCACTCCTTATTAGTATGATGTGCAATGTTACCTTGAATTTCTTATTAATACCGAGATTCAGTTACTCGGGCGCAGCTATGACAACCTTGATTTCAATCTGTATATTCCTGGGTTTACAATATGGATTTGTCTCTAAGAATCTATTTACACTCAACTTCTTTCATATTGCTGGAAAACCGATTATTTCCGCAGCTTTGATGGGAATAACTATTTTGTTACTTAGACAGCTCAACCTGTTTCTTATAGTGCTCATTGCCACATTAGCTTACGTCTTGTTCTTATTAACACTCAGGCCATTCTCGGCAACCGACGTACAGCTTTTCCGGAGACTGTGGGAAAGAGATAAGGGATTGATTATATTACAAACTCAGAAATCATCTGAGCACAATCCTTCAAAAGAATAAATATTCTGAAAAAAAGGAATCATTCAGTTATGCGAATTGTTTTGTACGCATTTGACCATATTGAATATACCGTACAATTAGCGGAAGCATTATCAAGGTTGGCAGAGGTAATGCTTATGCTCCCCCAACATAAGGTGGAGTGGTTTACAGAAGTATTGGGAGATAATTTAAATATGGAAACTTATCGTCAACCCAGGCTTCGCTATCCAACAAATCTATTAACATTATATGGGATAATTAAGAAAATAAATCGTTTTAATCCTGACATTGTACACTTGCAGGGCGAACATCCCTGGCTCAACTTAATATTTCCATTGTTGAAGAAAAAATACCCTTTAGTTACCACAATCCACGATGTTGTGCTGCATGTTGGTGACACAAAATCCAGAAAAATTCCCGCATTCGTATATAAATTGTCTATGAAATACGCAGATGAAATAATTGTCCACGGTGACAAGTTAAAGAAGGAGATGCTGGAAAAATCCGACAAATTAGATAGCAATGTCCACGTTTTGCCACGTGGTGTTAATTCCATTTATAAGAGATTTCTCAAGAATGAAGCAAAAGAGGAAGACAATTTGATTCTGTTCTTTGGTAGGATCTGGGAGTATAAAGGGTTACGATATTTAATTGAGGCAGAACCACTTATCACCGAGAAGATTCCTACGGCAAAAATATTGATAGCGGGCAAGGGCGAAGACTTTAGAAAATATACAAGAATGATGGTACATAAGGAAAAATTTATTATCCATAATCGGGTAATACCAAGCAATATGGTAGGACAGTTATTCCAAAAGGCAAGTGTTGTTGTAGTTCCTTATATAGAGGCATCGCAAAGTGGAATAGTTCCCTTAGCCTATGCATTCAAAAAACCGGTAGTGGCGACTGACGTGGGAAGTATTCCGGAAGTTGTGGAAGATGGAAGAACAGGTTATATTGTTCCTCCCAAAAACCCGGAGAAATTGGCAGAAGCTATAATTGACCTGCTGAGAGATAAAGAAAAGCGAAGAGAAATGGGCGAAAATGGTTATAAGAAAACAGAAAATGAACTCTCCTGGGATAATATCGCAGCAAAAACAATACAAGTATATAAGAAAGCACTTTGGGATAGACGGAGAAGGTCTCACTGAAGGCGGGAAAGGGATTCGAGTTTGCAGTCTAAAAAATTTAGAAAAGCATTATATAGTCTTTTTTTATCTTTTGTAGTCGTAGTATTGGCATTTGCCGGTGTCTATTTAGTAAGCATTTGCAGCATAAATCACGCGTATTATCAGGCGTACAATACTAAAGATGTGGTTGCTTTACGTAAGTTTCCTTATCCTTACAAAGCTGCAATGACGATTTGTAGCGATATTGATGGAACTACAAGTAAAGAAGAATTCTTAGAAATTCAAAAATTTCTCAACACCAAAGAAGAAACCAGTATGGGAGAAGGGGTGGGATTAGAAATCGGTAATAGTTTTGTGATGTATGCACCACCGACCTGCGCATTTTCGTACTTCTCGGGAAATCCAGAGAACGCTCAAATTATTAGGAAATATATTAATTCCGGGTATATAGATTTTATGCACTCTTACGGAGAAAAAACAGATTTTACTCGAAAAGATGCGATAGAAGCAATAAAAGAATTAAATGATAATCAGTGCAAAGTTGATGTATGGGTTGACCACGCCACAACTGTAGACAACTTAGGTGATGATTTGACGTTTGGTTTAGGTGATCATTCTGACTCAAGTGCCTACCATTCTGACATTACATTAGCATATGGTATAAAATTTGTCTGGCTGGGCAGAGTTACCACGGTTATTGGTCAGTCCGTACCTATAACCTTGAAGACATTTTCCTCAGTTTACGATTCTCGTCACCCTGTTGATTCTTTGAAAAATATGGTGAAAGAATTTGCCAAGAATGTCCTGGCTGTCTTTGGAAATAAGAAATACGCTATGCACAAGAGTTATAACCTTCTGAGAATAGCAAAACTAAACGATGGTCAAAAAGTCTATGAATTCTTAAGGTTTGATAACTATTGGAAAGGAGTTGCAGAAGGCGCTACTTCTAAGCGCTTGGCGTACGTAATTTCCAAACGGACTCTGGAGAGGTTAAAGAAAGTCGGTGGTTATATGATTGTTTATACCCACTTAGGGAAAAATTCTGATTGCCCAGAGGTAGTTGCAAAAGAAACACAAAATGCACTGCGGGATTTGGCGAGCGAATACGAAAGGGGAAATATTTATGTTACCACCACTTCCCGGCTGTTGAATTATTTTATTAATCAGAAATATTTAAAATGGTCGTATGAGACTAAAGGTGAGGAAATGATTATTACCATCTTCAGCGTAGAAGATCCAGTTTTTGGCTCTTTCGTTCCGACCATTAAAGATTTGCAGGGAATCACCTTTTATGTTCCCGCTAAGGATAAAATCCGGATTTATATAAATGATAGGGAGATAACAGACATTCGCAGGAACCCGCCCGATTTTATGGAAAGAGAAAGTGTAACAATTTGGAAAAGGGAGGAAAAGGCATGACAAAAAGTATCCTGTCTCCTTTCTTGACAAGAGAAAGCGTGAAAAAAAGTAGCCTGTCCCCTTTTTTGGTGGGTATTGTTGATGGTTCGTCAACAAGAGACGAGTCAGAACAATGGGAACAAATAAGCAGAATGTGTTATGCACTGGAAGTCTATGAATGGTACAAGCCTGAGATATATATAAAAGGACCTCTGGCTTTGGGTCAAGCAGACTACGGCATACTCAACAGAGATTTGCGGCCGGTTAATAATAAGGATGGCCGCTATACATTATTTTTTCATGGTGAGATATATAACTACAAAGACTTAAAAGATGAAATTGGGATAAGAGAATCTATTTCTGCTGCGAAACTTCTCTTATTACTTTACGAAAAATATAAGAATGACCTCATTTTCAAATTAAAAGGAGCTTTTAATATAATTATCTGGGACGGGAATGAAAGAAAATTAACCGTTATCAATGACCGGTACGGGCTACGGCCTATATATTATGCACGAGGTAAAAATAGACTATACCTGGCTTCAGAAGTGAAGGCAATTTTGGCGTGTAATGATGTTTCCAAAAATATTGACCACTCTGCCATTGCCAGCCTGTTCTTCTTTGGCTTCGTAATGGAAAACAAAACTTATTTTGAATCAATCAAATTGCTGCCGCCTGCATCATTGTTAGTCCTTAAGAACAATGAAATTTCTATCTCTAATTATTGGGACTTCAATTTTTTAGACAGGGACAAGGGCAAAACTCAGGATTATTACGAACAAAAACTGGGAAGACTCATATTGCAGGCGATAGAAAGGCATACAGAAGACGGTGCCAGAATTACTGTTCCTTTGAGCGGTGGATTGGATTCCCGGACTATTCTGGCGAGCATACCTAAGGAATATTATCCAATAAATACTGTTACCTTCGGAACAGAAGATATGAATGATGTCAAGATTGCCAGGCAGGTATCAGATGCATTAGGAGCTAATCATCATTATCTTGAGATCTCACCTCAAGACATTATTTGCAATGCGAAAAAGATAGTAAATATAACTGATGGAATGATATCTTTTCTCCATTCTACGGGGAATATGAAACTTGAATTAATAAGAGATTACACCGATGTTTGCCTTGATGGAATGCAGCCCTTTGGCAGCTTTTTCAGTCCCTTTGCCATTTTCAAAAGCAAAGAGAAGTTATTAATTGCCGACTATCTTTTCCAGCCAATTGCCAAGGATTTGGCAAAGTCTCTTTTTATTCCTTCCTATTACAGAAAAATAAAGGATTATCCCAGAGAAATTATGGGAGATATTTCCCTCAAGTGTAAGTCCACATCTGCCAGTAGTATCATAGACTATTCTATTGCTACGCAATATGTGCGGCGCTTTGTAAATTACGGCAATCTTGTTAAGAGAACCCACGTGGAGGTGAGAAGTCCTTTTTTTGATAATGACCTCGTTGATTTCATCGTTAACACTCCCCCTCACGAAAGAAGATATCAATATCTATACACGCACACTTTTTCCCGGCTTTTTCCCAAACTGGCAAGAATCCCCTGGGAAAAGACGGGATTGCCTGTTGATGCAACCAATAGCTTTGCCAAAATGACTTTATCTTTGGTTAAGAAACGTTTGAAGAAAAAGATGGGCGGGGCTTCCTCAATTAATCTCTTTGCCAAGTATACTCAATGGTCGAGGGAGAACGAAAATTTAATCACCTTTATCTGCAGCACGTTGTTGGATGGAAAAGGTTATAGTAGAAGTGTTCTGAATATTAAGACCGTGGAACGTATTCTCCAGGAACATATTAGAGGCAAATTTAATCATATGGAACTTATCTCCCGGCTTCTAACTTTTCAGTTGTGGAGTCGACTTTTTATTAATTAGATAGTTATTGGATATTGGAGTAGCAGGTTTTAACCTGCGTTTTAAGACGCAGACTAAAGTCTGCTACTCCTAAGTCATTAAGGCGGAATATAAAAGATGAAGGTTTTGGTTATCAGCAATATGTATCCGGGAAAAAATTCTTACCTGGGAACCTTTATAAAACAACAAGTGGAAGATATGGAAAATGAAGGTTTGCGCACGACAAAAGTGGTAAAGGATAGAAAAACTTATTCTGCCTATGTGCCTTTTATTTTGAAAAATATCTTTTATTTGCTTTTTGCTTCTTACGATATAATTCACGCATATTACGGATTTCACTCTGCTCTGTTTGCAGCAATCATAAAAAGAAGGCCTCTGATAATAACTTTTGTGGGAAGCGATGCATTAAAAGAACCTTCCCGCAATAAGGTGTATCGTATCCTGCAAAAATTTGTTATAGCACGGGCTGACCATATCATTGCTGTAAGTAGTAAGATAAAAAATGTCCTTATTTCTGATTTGGGAGCAGACTCCAATAAGATATCAGTGATTACTTTTGGTATCGACTTTGACCTCTTTAAACCCTCGCCGCAGGATAAAGTGAGAGAGAAATTGGGTTTTCCGTCTGATATGAAACTCGTTTTGTTTCCCAGTAATCCCCAGAGAATCGAAAAAAGATTCGACATCTTTAACAGAGCCGTAAAATTGCTGCAGGAAGAGAATCAAAATATTCTGCCCATAATCCTGAGTAATAACAGGCGCCCATATTCTGAGATTCCCTTGGTTATGAATGCTTGTGACGTATTAGTATTAACTTCTGACTCAGAAGGTTCCCCTACAGTAATAAAAGAGGCGTTAGCCTGCAACCTGCCTGTTGTCTCTGTTGACGTTGGCGATGCGCGAGAGGTAATCAAAGATATTGCCAATTGCTACCTTTGCAAACAGGAGCCCGTTGATATTGCCGAAAGTATAAAATTAGTTCTGGATAAAAAGACAAGGAGTGCGGGAAGAGATAATATCAAACACTTATCATCAAAGAAAATTGCGACAAAAATAATAGAACTTTATACACAAATAACCCAGGGTATTTTATGAACACATTAATCACAGGAATTGCCGGTTTTACGGGAATCCATTTAGCAGAATACCTGTCGTCCCCGGATAGGCATAGCGACAATATAGATCTGTATGGCATTGATATTATAAGAGAGCTCGGCGAAGATGCCCAGCGCGTCTTAGAAAAAGTAGAGGTCCTCACTTGTGACATCCTGGATAAAGAAGAAACGAAAAATACTTTAGAGGAGATTGAACCCGATAGAATTTTTCACTTAGCAGGTTTGACCTTTGACCCAGATTCCCATCAGTCTCCGGAAAGATTCTATTCTACAAATGTTTTCGGGACTATCAACTTACTGGAGGGAGTTAAAGAACTGGGAATTAATCCCCTAATCCATATTGCTTGCTCCAGTGCTGAATATGGCTTGATACTGGAAAATGAGAATCCGGTTATGGAAACTAACCATTTCCGGCCGATAAGCCCGTACGGAATAAGTAAACTTGCTCAAGATATGGTGGGATATCAATATTACAAAAATTATGGATTAAGAATTGTTCGCACAAGAACTTTTAATATCACGGGACCGAGAGAGAAGGGAAATTTTGTATGTTCCAACTTTGCTCGCCAAATAGCGCTGATTGAAAAGGGTAAACAAGAAGCGACAATTTATGTCGGTAACTTAGATAGTAAGAGAGATTTTGTGGATATTAGAGACGTGGTGAAGGCCTATTGGCTGGCAGTGGACAAAGGAATTTCAGGAGAAGTTTATAACCTTTGTTCAGGAAAGGCATATTCAATAGGCGAGATGTTAAACATTTTGTTACAGATGACAAAAGAGAATATAATTATTAAGCAGGATGCTGAAAGAATGCGGCCATCCGACATTCCTTTACAGGTTGGCAGCTTCCAGAAATTTCACAAACAAACGGGCTGGGAACCTATCATATCTCTGCAAGAGACATTAAAGGATTTGCTCAACTATTGGCGAAGAAAAGTCTAATAAACAAGGGGAAAGAATTTATGGACTGGAAACGAAAAACTGTTCTTGTAACTGGAGCTGGTGGATTTATTGGTAGCCATTTAACGGAAAAGTTAGTTGACTTAGGAGCGAAAGTCAAAGCTTTTGTCCGTTACAACTCCCGTAACGATTGGGGCTTAATACAAACTTTGCCTTCAGGTACGAAAGAGAAAATGGAAGTGATTATGGGTGATTTAAGAGATTCCGAAACCGTCAAAAGCGTGATGCAGGATGTTAATGTAGTTTTCCATCTGGGAGCTTTAATCGCTATTCCTTACTCCTATATTCATCCCAGAGAAGTGGTGGAAACGAATATTATGGGAACCTTAAATATTTTAAATGCGGCAAAAGAATACAAACCGGAAAAAATAATCCATACTTCTACGAGTGAAGTTTATGGAACAGCTCAATACGTACCCATTGACGAGAAACATCCCCTGCAAGGGCAATCGCCGTATTCAGCCAGTAAAATAGGTGCGGATAAGCTTGCGGAAAGTTTTTACAGGTCGTATGACCTGCCAATCAATACATTAAGACCATTTAACACTTATGGCCCACGACAGTCGGCAAGAGCGGTCGTTCCCACAATTATCACTCAAGCGCTGGCGCAAAACAAGGTTTTCCTTGGGTCTTTAGAGCCGACCAGGGATTTATCTTACGTTGACGATATAGTTGATGGCTTTATTAAAGCAGCGGAATCGGAAAAGTCTATTGGCGAAGTTATCAATATCGGTTCCGGTTTTGAGATTTCCATAAAGGATTTAGCAGATAAGATAATTTCCTTGATAGGAAAAAAGATAAAGATAATTTCCGATCCTGGACGGATAAGACCACCAAAAAGCGAAGTGGAAAGATTAATGGCTGATAATTCTAAGGCAAAAGAGTTACTCGGTTGGAAACCCAAGGTTTCCTTGGACGAGGGTTTAAGAAAGACTGTGGACTGGTTTTCAAAATTTCAAAACAGATATAGACCAGATATCTACACCATTTAGGGGGGAATATGGACGCAATTATCCTCGCAGGAGGCAAAGGAACGAGATTGGCACCATACACAACGATTTTCCCCAAACCATTAATGCCCATAGGAGATGTGCCTATTCTGGACGTAGTTTTGCGGCAATTGAAGGGTTATGGATTTACCAAGGTAATTATTGCAGTAGGTTATCTGGCGGAACTTCTGGAGACCTATTTTGGGAACGGAAGCAAATATGGAATCGACATTCAATATTCGCGCGAAAGTAAACCTCTGGGAACAGCAGGGCCTCTTTCTCTAATTGAGAATTTAACGAATCCCTTCCTGGTTATGAACGGGGATATTTTGACGGCGCTTAATTATTCTACGCTTATCAATTATCATAAAAAGAAAGAGGCTATAGCCACAATTGCTATGCATAAGAGAACAGTTGATGTTGATTTTGGCGTCATTGAATTAAATTCGGATAGTGAAATTACCAATTACATTGAGAAGCCTAACTTAAATTATCTGGTGAGTATGGGGATTTATATCTTTGACACCAAGGTTCTGAAGTATATCAAGACGGATGAGAAATTAGATTTCCCGGATTTAGTAAGAAAGTTACTGAAAAATAACGAAAAGGTCATTGGCTACCCAAGTGAAGACTACTGGTTAGATATCGGCCGCCATGATGATTATGAAAAAGCCATTGCCGAGTTTGAAAAAAATAAAAAGAAATTTCTGCCCGGTCAGTTTTAGGGATTGAAGGAAGATGGAAACCACTCTCATAAGAGATATGGGAAAGAAAATCTATCACAAAATTCCTGCTTTTTTGCGCTGGTTTTTCTGGCCCATTAAGTTAGCATTTAAACTTATCAATATCTCTAAATTGGATCTATGGATTATGAGTGGAGAAGAAATCACCAGCTACCAGAAGCTTTCCATTATTTACGCTGGTGAGGAAATCAATAGAAATTACTTTGCAAAGCTCGCTTACGATAAATCTTTTAGTGAAAATTACCTAGGAAAAGTGTGGCTTTGGAAAATTTTCAAAGTAATTAGGGAAAAAGGTCATAATTACTCCTTAATGGTGGTTGCAGTGGATGGACCTTTCTGCACATTATTTGGAAGCGGGACCTATTTTAATATTCCATTCTGGGTGTCGAGTTTAACCAATATTTCTGCGGACAGTTCTTTGCTTACAAAAAGTGATAGTGCTAAGACCGACATAAGGAAAATAAGAAATAGCAAGCTTTCCTCTGAAATAACACAAGACCGCTCTCAGTTTGATAACTTCTATTACAATATGTACAGGCCTTATATTGCTGCGGCCCATGGGGCTCGAGCTATCATCGTGGAACATGATTGTATGAAAAACGAGTTTAAAAATAATGAGTTACTTCTCATCAAGAAAGGAAACGAATATATAGCAGGAACCCTGCTGGTTTATAAAAAAAGGCAATGCCGTCTTGTATATATGGGCGTAAAAGGTGGCAATTTTGATTATGTCAAAGATGGTGCCGTGGGTGCCATATTCCATTACGCAATTCATCGGTTCAAAGAAAAGGGCTATAAAGAAGTAGACTTTGGAGGTTCAAGAGCGTTCTTGAAAGACGGGGTGTTGCATTACAAGAAGAAGAGGGGTGCTTCGCGAATTTCTTATAGCTCTTGGCATGGTGGAATCTTTTTTGTTGAGCTATTAACCAACACGCCCGGATTGAAGGCGTTCCTCTTAAATAATCCCTTCATTTTTGTAGATAAGAGAAAAATCAACGGGGCGGTATTTGTTGATTGCGACCGTGGATTTTCCCAGGAAGAAATAGGCAGAATCTATAAAGATTATTACTTTGACGGTATGTCTAATCTTTATATTTATCACTTTGGAGATAATAGTAAGCGTCTACACGAGATACCAACATTACAATTCTCAGATAGAGACAGAGTAAGATTCTGCGCAGCAGAGAAATTATTTAGAAAAGACCGGTAACCATGGCAATGGAGAAAGGATTGAAAAATCCTATCTAACACACCATAGGAAGAAGAGATTGAGAATGTATATCAACCCCGAAAAATGTATTGGCTGTATGGAATGTATACCCTATTGTCCTGCGGGGGCAATAATAGCAACAGGAAACAAGTGTATAGTTGCTGAAGGTAGATGCTTTGAATGTTATGTTTGCCTTACATCGGGAATTTGTCCTGTAGATGCTTTTGAGAAAATCCCATTGAAATGGCCGAGAATACTAAGACATATCTTTAGTTCAGTGGCGATGATTCACAAAGGTACGGGAATAGACGGGAGAGGAACTGCGGAAATGAAGACTAACGACGTTACCGGACGTTATCGTCACGGCGAGGTAGGGTTTACAGTGGATGTGGGGAGACCAGGCATAGGCACGACTTTTGAGGATATAGAAAAAATTTCTATGGCAGTTGCCAGAGTAGGTGTTGCATTTGAACAGATGAACCCGCTCACAAAGTTTATGAAGGATAAAGTTAAAGGGATACTTAGAGATGATATAAAAAGAGAGCGAATCCTCTCATGTGTATTAGAATTCAAAACTGAGGATACTAAGACAGTCTCTGTTATAAATACTCTTAGGGAGGTTTCTAAGTTAGTTAATACAGTTTTTAGTGTGGGTTGTATTTGCAGGTGCAGACCTGATGGCACGATACCTGTTAAAAATATGTTAGACGAAGCTGGCATCTTCTATCGACCAAACGGTAAGATTAACATTGGGCTGGGACGGCCATTGGCTCCTTAACAAGGAAGGATATTTATGACACACACATTGCATCGACAGGGAAGCGTAGAATCGCTAAAAGAGGATTATGTTGTACTTGTTATGGGAGAAGATATTCCCTTTGATATATATAGGAGGCGCCTGCAAAAAAGATTTCCTTATATCTATGAAATGGTTAAGAAAGTCCTTCTAAACTTCGGAATTCTTAAGCTACTAAGGATTATTAGAAAAGCCAAGCCAACCGGGTCTTACAGAAGCCCCGTGTTTAATAACAAGAAAGAATTAACCAGTTATCTGAAAGAGTTAAAAGAAAGAAACATGGGAAAGTCTGTGGTCGTCTCCGGACTCTTTGACGAAGTTAACGATTGCCTGAAGGAGTTAAACTTATCTCCACATACTGTTCAATTCTCCCTGGGAACCTTTGGCAAAAAAGAGCTATTACCAAATAAAGAGATTCTGGAGATAACTACTATGTGCGGCCACCATATGATATCGCCAGGACTAGTAGAAAAACTGGCAAACGATATAAAGAATGGAAGTATATCCCTCGAGGAAGCAACAGAAGTGATGAGTGAACAATGTGTTTGCGGGGTGTTTAACAAAGAGCGAACCTGTAAACTAATGGAAACCCTGGTGAGTAAGTTATATTCACTTTCATTGAGCAAGACGGGAATGGCTTATTGAATTTATGTGGAGATTTGGATGTTGTTAAAAGAAAAAACAAAAAAAGTTAAGGAAAAAGAATACTTTCATAAATTATTTTCCAATCAGAGTAATATAGATTATTGGGAATCCATTTATGTCCGACAGGATTTCTCCGGAGTCTGTCTCAGGAGGAGAATGGCCCAGGCATTATCATGGTTAGATAACACAAATTTACCCCAAAATTCCAAAATTTTGGATGTTGGGTGCGGTGCGGGTGTGATGGCTAAGGAAGCTGCAAATAGAGGCTATGAAATTTTCGGAATGGACTACTCTTATAATATGATTAAAAAAGCTAAAACCATCTGTAACGTAAGTACAAAATCCGGAATAATATTTTTCCAAGGAGATATAGAATCTTTGCCATTCAAAAGTTCAGTTTTTGATATGGTGTTGTGTTTGGGCGTAATTTCATATTTAAAATCCGAAAATAAAGCACTACATGAACTGTCAAGAGTTCTAAAACCTGACGGGACTTTGATTCTGAGTATCCTAAATAAATTTTCCTTAGCAAAGTTTCTGGACATATCAGTTCCTGTAAAACGAAGACTCCAAAGGATAGCGAGTAATAGAATTATGTCCTGGAAAAAGGAAACAGAAATCAAAAAAAGTGACTCTCCCATAAAAAGCTACTTTATTCCCAGTTTAAGAAAGGCACTGAAAACTGCTGGGTTTACAGAATTAGATTGCATAGCGGTTCAATACGGGCCGTTGACATTTTTTGGTCGAAAGGTTTTTCCCGATGAGTTTAACATAAATATAACTAATTTTTTAGAAAAATTTTCAAATATCCCTGTTATTATGTTTCTGGGGAATATGTGCTTATTTAGATTGAAAAAAGTGGTAGGAAAATAGAAAAAGGGCAATTCCCGGAAAAGGAGGATGAAAATTGGCTATAGGAACTGCGCCTTGCCTTCTATATTATTTGTGGAAAGTAAGAAAGGCTAAACGACTTAATCCATCTGAACTCGAAGAGTTGCAAAACAGAAAATTAAGAGCCATAGTTAAACACGCTTACAGAAATGTCCCTTATTACCATAAGTTATTCAATTCTGCCAAGGTAAGGCCGGAAGATATTAAGACAAAGGAGGACTTAGTCAAAATACCAATAACTACCAAAAAAATGCTACAGGAACTACCTATCAACCAGCGAGTTTCCCGTGGCGTAGACATAAATAAATGTATAAAGTGCAGGACAAGTGGCTCTACGGGAGAACCTCTGGATATATTTCTTAGCAAGAAAGAGTTGTGTTATAGAATTGCTATGCAAACCAGAGTCTACGGATTCAATTTAGCAGAGAAAAAAGTAAACATACTTGACAGCACGCCTCTTCCTGCAGAAGGGTCGCCAGCAACGATTTTTAGAAAACTCAAGCAATGTTTGAATCATCTGGGATTATGGAGGAGGTATTACTTTTCACTTTTCGAGGAACCTCACGAACTGGTATCAAAGTTATTAGAAATTAAACCTGATATTATAGAGACTCAGCCGTCGACGTTGAAGTTGATATCTGAATTTGTGAAGGAAAATAATGTCAGCGGGATTTCGCCTAAATCGATCTTCACCAGAGCAGAGCTGTTAAACAGAGAGGATAGAAAGCAAATAGAGACTGTATTTGGCGCCAAATTAACTGACCTTTACGGTGCTGTTGAATTCGGCATCATTGCCTGGGAGTGCGAAAAACATTCAGGATATCACATTAACAGTGACATTGTGCTGGTGGAGGCATTAAGAGATAATCAGCAAGTTTACGGAGAAGAGGGGGAAATGGTCTGCACTGATTTGATTAATTATACGATGCCTTTCATAAGATACGCTGTGGAAGATATAGTTACCCTGAGTAAAGAGGAACATAATTGCGGAAGTAATTTTCCCCTCATAAAGTTGATAGAGGGGAGGTCGAATGATTTCATAACTTTGCCTTCAGGCAAAATCATTTCTCCTATACCTCTCATAATTATCCTGGAGGAGATAGACGGAATTAGCCAATTCAGGCTGTTACAGGAAAACATAAACGCATTTGATATCCAAATAGTCAAGGGGCGTAATTTCAAAGAGACCATTATAGAGGAAGTGAAGCGTGCATTAAGAGAAATACTGGGCAGAAACACTCGGATTAGTGTAAATATTGTGGATGAAATACCCAGAGAAAAATCGGGTAAGATACGGCCAATCGTGTCCAAGGTACCCATAAATCTTTAAGCGAAGTGAGGATTATTGGATGAAAGACTTTAAAACTGAATTTGGTTCCCAGCTTATATGCAATATTATAGATAAGAAATTGGGTTTATTAGGATATATCGTCATAGATTCCGCGATCAACGGGCACGCATGTGGTGGGCTAAAGATGTTACCCGATGTTTCTATTCCTGAACTGCAAGGTCTGGCGAGAGTAATGACTTTAAAATTTAGTTTTTTGGGAATGAGAGAAGGTGGAGCAAAGGCAGGAATAATTGGCGACTCATCTATGCCGGGTGAAGAAAAACTGGCTTTACTTAGAACTTTTGCAGAGAGCGCAAGTCCCCTGTTGAAAACCCGTGCTTACGTTCCTGCCTCTGATATGGGAACCACCAATGAGGAGATAAGATATATGCTGGAGTCGATAGGCTTAAAAATACCTCCCAGTAAGGTTCACAGAAAAGAAGAAGGAGGCTTTTATACCGGTTTTTCCGTTTTTGCCGGAGCCCTGGCAGCTGCAAAGCATATAAATTTAGACTTATCTCAATCTACCCTTGCCGTAGAAGGTTTTGGAAAGGTAGGAAGTTCTGTAGCTAAAGTTTTCTGGCAAAGAGGAACAAAGGTGGTTGCCATATCAACGTCCAACGGAGCAATATACGACCCTGAGGGGTTAGATATAGATGGGTTGATGCAGATAAAAAATGAGGTTGGAGACGACGTAGTAAATGTCTATGGAAAAGGGAAAAAAATTGAAAAAAGCGAATTACTCACGCTGGATGTAGATATATTATCCCCTTGCGCAAGACATCATAGTATTAATCTAGAAAACGTAGAAAAAATAAGAGCTAAGATTATTTGTGCTGGCGCTAACATTCCCGTGACTTCTGAAGCGGAGAGAGTTTTATATCGCGAGAAAAAATTATACCTTCCAGATTTCATCACAAATTGTGGAGGGATATTGGGGAGTAATATGGAAAACGCCGGGCTGAGTAATCAGTTCATTGAAAATTTTATCATTCAAGAAATCGGTAACAAAATATCAGAAATAATCGAAGCTTCCAGGAAAAAGAATATGAGCCCTGTGGAATTTGCTGAAATGGAAGCAGAAGAAAAATTTGCATGGATAAGAACGAAATCCAAGGAAAAAACGGTAAAAAACAGACTATTCAATATTGCTTTAAAAGTTTATAGAAAGAACTTAATACCGAAGTGGCTTGCTAAACTCTATGCGTCAAGACATTTTAGAACAAGGTTGGGTTAAGCAAAGAACTGGTAATCAATAAGGAGCCAGGGAGATGAAGATAAGTGTTTTCGGATTGGGGTACGTGGGATGTGTGTCCAGTGCCTGTCTGGCAGAGAATGGACATAAGGTTATGGGAGTGGATGTAAATCAGACTAAAGTGGATATTATAAATAGTGGAAAAAGTCCGGTCATAGAAAAAGATATAGATGAAATCATTAATAGGGTTGTAACGACTACGAAATTAATAGCTACAACAGACGTTAGAAAAGCAGTACAAAATTCTGAAATATCTATGATCTGTGTAGGTACACCAAGTAAGGAGAATGGTAGTCTGGATTTGAAATATGTTAAAAGAGTATGCGCGGAAATTGGCGCTGGCTTGCAGGAAAAAGATAGTTATCATGTAGTAGTCGTCAGGAGCACTATGTTGCCGGGGAGTGTGGAGGGAGAAGTGATTCCCACCTTAGAGAAGACTTCCGGCAAGAAACCAGGAGCTGACTTTGGAGTGTGCATGAATCCCGAGTTTATGCGAGAAGGCAGTTCGGTTTATGACTACTATCATCCCCCGATGATAGTTATTGGGGAGCTGGACAAGAGAAGTGGGGAGATTGTTCAACAGATCTACGCTGATATTGACGCTCCCGTTGTCAGGACATCGATAAAAGTAGCGGAGATGATAAAGTACGTAAATAATTCTTTTCACGGGCTTAAAGTATGTTTCGCCAATGAAATAGGGAATATATGCAAAAAACTGGGGATTGACAGTCATCAGGTAATGGAAATTTTTTGTCTGGATACAAAACTCAACTTATCTCCGTATTATCTTAAACCAGGATTTGCTTTTGGAGGTTCGTGTCTTCCCAAGGACTTGCGAGCTTTGCTATATAAAGGTCAAAGAGAAGATTTAAGATTGCCACTCCTTAATTCTATCCTGGATAGCAACGAGAATCAAGTAAAGATGGGAATAAATTTAATAAAAAAGACAGGGAAGAAAAAGATAGGAATTTTTGGGTTTAGCTTTAAGCCTGGCACCGATGACCTGCGAGAAAGTCCTATGGTGGAATTAACTGAGACTTTATTGGGGAAAGGCTATAAAATTAGTATCTATGACAAAAATGTCTCCATCGCAAAAATTTTTGGCGCTAATAGACAGTATATTGAGAAAGAAATTCCTCACATATCATCCCTGATACGTTCGTCTATAGAAGAGGTTTTGAGTAATTCGGAAGTGTTAGTGATTGGAAATAACTCTAAGGAATTTAAGAAAATACCTGAGTTAATGCGAGAGGACCAAATAATGATTGACCTGGCGAGAATCTTAGATGGAAAAAATGAAAAGAAAAGTAGATATCAGGGAATCTGCTGGTAAAATACTCATTATAGTGGAAAACCTTCCTGTTCCTTTTGACAGGAGAGTATGGTTAGAGGCCAATACTCTTACGGAAGAAGGTTATAAGGTCTCGGTGATATCACCCAGAGGGAAAAATGACCCCAAATATGAAGTGCTGAATGGAATCAGTCTCTACCGCTATCCTATGCCACCTCCCACAAAGGGATTTCTCAGTTACTCCTGGGAGTTTACATATTGCTGGCTTATGACTTTTTTCTTATCCATAAAGATACTTTTTAAGGAAGGATTCGACGTTATTCACGCGTGTAATCCTCCAGATACATTTTTTCTTTTAGGAGCATTTTATAAAGTGCTGGGTAAGAAATTTGTCTTTGACCAGCATGATTTGTGCCCCGAAGTTTATCAGGCAAGGTTCGGTTCAGCGAAAAGAAGATTGCTTATCAAAGGTTTACTATTTTTGGAAAAACTAACATATAGGACAGCTAACCTGGTAATCGCAACCAATGAGTCTTACAAAAAGATTGCCGTAGAAAGAGGGAAGGTGAAAAGAGAAGAGATTTTCGTCGTAAGAACCGGCCCAGATTTCCAAAGACTTAAAAGGTTGAAAACAGAGCCAGAGTTGAAAAGGGGAAGGAAATATATGGTCTGTTACCTGGGAGTAATGGGGCCTCAGGATGGGGTAGATTATCTTCTCCGTTCAGTAGAATTCATAACAGGAACCAACGGAAGAGACGACATTCTTTTTGTATTGGTCGGGGGAGGGGATTCCTTTAGCGACTTAAAAAAGATGAGCATTGATTTGGGCGTGCAAAAGCATGTTCTATTTACGGGCAGAATTCCGGACGAAGAATTAATAAGATACCTTTCTACAGCAGATGTTTGCGTTGGCCCTGATCCAAAAAATGAACTCAACGATAAGTCAACGATGAATAAGATTATGGAATATATGGCCATGGCCAAGCCAGTTGTCTCCTTTGACTTAAAGGAGGCACGTTTTTCGGCTCAGGATGCTGCCCTATACGCCAAGCCAAACGACACGGAAGATTTCGCTAACAAGATTTTAGAATTATTGAAGGATGAAAAAAAGAGACAACAGATGGGAGAATATGGAAGAAAACGAATCGAAGAAGAACTCTCCTGGAATCATACAAAGAAGGAATTAATAAAAGCATACGGAAAAGTATTTAATAACTAAATGTCAAAAATGAATCATAAATAACAAATTTACGAAAGGGGTTGGTTGTTATGATAAAAGAATATGAAGCATTTTTAAAGAAGTTGATGATATCTGCCGATTTGTTAATAATGGCTGTTTCTTTTATCTTGGCTTATTTCCTGCGGGCGAATATCTATTACTTCTATAAACTTGACTTATTCCCTTCAAAAGTGATAATGGGTACAATTTATCCCCTGGATAATTATTTGTGGCTACTGTTAATTATTCTTCCTGTATGGTATGCCTTGCTTAGTTTTCAAGGGCTTTATGAATCTTTTAGAACTAAGAGACTTACAGTAATAGTCTGGATTATTGTAAAGACAGGGTTTCTTGCTACTTTAATTACCGGAACTTTAATTTTTGTTCTTAAGCTTACCTATATTAGTAGAATCTTTATGTTTTTCTTTTCCGGCGTAGCTGTTAGCCTTTTAAGTTTAGAAAAGGCAATGCTAATTCAGAGCTTTAAGCACGCTCGCCCAGGAGAGGATAGTTATAAACACTTGTTGGTTGTGGGAACTGGAAAAAGAGCTGAAAAGTTTGTTCAGATGGTTAAACAACATCCCGAATGGGGTATAAAAATAGTTGGCATTGTAGATGATGAACCAGATAAAATAGGTGAGGAGGTCTCAGACATCAAGGTCATTGGGCTATTAAAGGATGTTCCCGATATCCTCCATGAGAAAATAGTTGATGAAGTTGTATTCATTGTCCCCCGGTTATGGCTGAGCCGTATTGAACAAAGTATATTAAGTTGTGAGAGAGAGGGGATAAAAGTATCTGTTGCCGTAGATCTATTTAATTTCAAAATTGGAAAGTTACAAGCAACGGACTTAGGAGGCATTCCTCTTATGCGCCTGGAGACAACCCCTGGTTCGCCGTGGGAGTTGTTTATAAAAAGGAGCCTTGATATCGTTGTCTCTTTGGTGGGATTAGTTCTTTTGGCGCCACTTCTCCTATTGATAGCAGTGGTTATCAAGTTGAATTCTCCTGGGTCACTATTTTTTAAGCAAGAACGAAACGGAATGAATGGGAGAAAATTTGGCTTGCTAAAATTTAGAAGTATGGTGGTTGGTGCCGAGGAGATGCAAGAAGATCTTCTTGCTTTAAACGAAATGGATGGTCCCGTTTTTAAGATTAAAGACGACCCACGAATGACAAAAATTGGCAAGTTCTTGCGTAAGACCAGTCTGGATGAGTTACCTCAATTAATCAATGTTTTGAAAGGCGATATGAGCCTTGTCGGTCCTCGCCCACCCATCCCGGGAGAAGTCACTAACTACGAGACATGGCAAAGAAGAAGACTGAGTATGAGACCTGGCATAACTTGTTTTTGGCAAATTAGTGGGAGAAGTGAAATTGGTTTCGAAGAGTGGATGAAACTCGACTTGGAATATATTGATAATTGGTCCCTGGGGTTAGATTTCAAAATCCTGCTTAACACAATACCCGTTGTCCTCTTCGGGACGGGAGCAAGGTGAAATTCGGTACTGGGATTATGGCGTCAGAATATCCCGCCTTTAAACCCTCCTTTCAAAATTAACAAAATTTTGGAGTCCTCCCGAAAGGGAGGTTGAAAAAACAAACCCTTGTTTTCGCAAGGAGGTATGGAAATGAGTGTTTCTAAAAATTTCTTCAAGTATTGCTTAGTATTTTCTTTAGTCCTGATAATTCCATTATGTATTCCAACTTTGGCGCAAGCAACCATCTATTATGTAGCACAAGATGGCAGCGATAGTAATCCTGGAACGGAAACAGAGCCTTGGGCAAGTGTTGATAAAGCGGCAGATACAATGAAAGCTGGCGATACCGTTTATGTTAAACAAGGAACTTATAGCGGATTTCAGGTATCCAGAAGCGGAACTGCTGGCAATTACATATCATATCTTGCCTACCCAGGAGCTACTCCAAAAATTGGGCAGATTTATTTTGGAGAAGGAGCAAGTTATAATAAATTTCACGGGTTTGAAATCACGTATCCCTCCGGAGGAGGGGTGCAAATGAACAATAATAATGACCATAACATGATATCAAATTGCCACATTCATCATTGTAACCCAAGTGGAAGTTGTGGAGTGGATATAAGTGGTGGCAGTGATTTTAACATAATAGAAGATTGTATTATTCATGACGTCTACTATGCTGCTCACACGAGCGGAAGCACCAACAGAGGAAATGTCTTTCGCAGAAACATATGTTACAATATTTCTGATGATGGTTTTAATTTCTCTCCTTCTACCAAAGATACTCAGGTCATTGATAATGTTATTTATGACGTAGACTGGGATGGAAGTGGGGGAGCAGATGGTATCCACCTTTTCGAAGATGGGAGTGCAATTGTAAGGGGAAATTTAGTTTATCATGACCGTGCCGCGAGGGGCGGTGTCTTTTGGATTAACGGTGGAAGCAATCACATTATTGAAAATAACACGTTTGTCGGTCTTCCTGGTTTTACCACTGATTATGGCGGAATAATCTGGATTGAGGTAAATTCGAATGTTACTCTCAAGAATAATATCGGTTACTCAAGTAACGGCTCAATAGGTGTGGTTACGGGGATAAATTCTTCTACGAATGATGATTACAATGACTGGTACAATTCTGTTAATAAATCGATGTGCGTGCGATACGGAGGGGAATGGAAATCTGTTTCTGAATATCAGAAGGAAGATGGTAGAGGACTCCATTCTATTTCCCTGAACCCAGAATTTGTAAATCCTGTAAGTGGTGAAAGTGGCGATTTTCACTTAAAGCCCGGGTCTCCTTGCGAAGGTACTGGCGAGAATGGGGCAGATATGGGAGCTTACGGCGTGGCAATACCTGACTCCAGTAAAGACGAGGGAAAGGCGGAGATCAAAGTCCTCAATCGCCCCAATCCCTTTCGTGCCGGCAAGGAAGCGACTCTAATACAATATGAACTCAGTCAACCTTCCAATGTTATAATTACAATTTACAACCTCCTGGGTGAAGAAGTATGGCGTAAAAGTTATGAAGCGGGAGAAAACGGTGGCAGGGAAGATAACATCGTTCCCTGGGATGGAAAGAACGCCTCGGGAGAAGTGGTAGGAAATGGAGGCTATGTCTGCCGCATCTGGGTGGAAAAAGAAAATAGGTATGTGGTAAGGAAGATTGCTGTTGCCAAATAGAAAGCAGGCGAAGGTGGGAGAAAAGAGAGTTTTTAAAATATTCTGTATCTGGTTGTTAATTTTTGGGTTGCAGTGGCAATTTGTCAGGGTAGATAATTACTGCGGGATGCCCGATGACTATTTGCAATACGCGGTAAACGAAGTAGTAGTAACCGGCAGTGTCTATTATGTAGAAAAAGGTGGCAGTAACAGTTGGGACGGTTCTCTTGAGCATCCCTGGCAGACCATTCAAAAAGCCGCCGATACTATGGTTGCTGGGGATACTGTCTACATTAAGGAAGGAGTTTATACTGAAAGAGTCGTGGCTCAACAATCAGGCTCTCCTGAAAAATTTGTAACCTACATGGCATATCCCGGACATAAATCAGTTATAGACGCAGGCGGAACTGGAACGGCATTCAGTATCGTCGGGAAAAGTTACATAAAGATAGATAGTCTCGAGATAAAAAACGCTGGAGGCTGGGGAATACTTGTGGAAGATTCTACGAACATTGAAATAAGAAATGTAAAAGTTTCTTACAGTAATTGGGAAAACATACAAATCAGAGGTGATTCCAGTCAGGTTCTTCTGGAAAACTGTGACGTCAGTCATAGCCAAAATTATTCTGGCATAGATATATATCAATATAATGGCCGTCCGCATCATGTGACAGTAAGGAACTGTACTGCCCATCATAATGAGCAATTTGCTGGCATAGGCAGTGAACAAGCAGATAATTTAATAATTGATTCAAATGTCTGTTATAACAATCGACTGGGTGTAGATATCGGAAGCGGAGACAAGAACATTATTAGAAACAATACTGTTTACGACTGCGAAACTGGCATTGCTTTAAGCTCCAATGAAGATTCTGAGGTTTATGAAAATACTATTTACAATATTAAAAATGAAGCAATTTATAGTTATTGCTTCAGTGTACACGGCGAAGCCCATACCAGAAATAAATGGTATAGAAATATAGTCTATAACTGTGGTTTTGGAATTTACGAAAGCAAATGGGATAGGCAGCCAATTGAGGGGATTTCGTCAGACCATGAATTCTATAACAACCTTTTCTATGATATAGGAACCCACGGTACTTATCGCGTACCATTTTATTTCCAAGGTTCAACAGGCATTAAATTTCGTGACAACACTATCTATATGAATCCAAACTATGATGCAGTCCAATTCCTTCAAGGCGCCATTAATTCAAAAATCGAAAATAACATTATAAGCATAAGTGGGGATAAATCTCCAATCATAATGGATAGTTCATCCAGTAGTGGTGCAGTAGTTGATTATAACTGTTACCACAATAGGGCTGGTACTGTAGGTTCGGGGGAACATTCGATTGCTAAAGACCCAAAATTTGTTGATGTCCCGGGTCACGATTTCCATCTCCAAAAGACCTCCCCCTGCGTAGATGTTGGTGATCCTGCTACCGGTGCTGATTTCGACCTTGATGGTAGGCAGAGTCCCCAAGATGGTGATGGAGACGGAGACCCAATAGTTGATATGGGAGCTTATGAGTATCCAGGACCCAGTCCCCCTATCGAGGGAGTAGAAGTCCTCAATCGACCTAATCCGTTCCGTGCGGGTAAAGAAGAAACTCAGATAGAATATAATCTCAAGCAACTTTCCAATGTAACAATTACAATTTACGACCTCTTGGGTCAACAGGTCTGGCGTAAAAGTTATAGGGCAGGGGAAAACGGTGGCAGGGAAGTGAATAGCGTTCCCTGGGATGGGAAGAACGCCTCGGGAGAAGTGGTAGGAAATGGAAGCTATGTCTGCCGCATCTGGGTGGAAAAAGAAAATAGGTATGTGGTAAGGAAGATTGCTGTTGCTAAATAGAAAGCAGGGGAAGGTGAGAGAAAAAACGGTTTTTGGAATATTTATTATTTGTTTATTAATTCTTGGGCTGAATTGGCAATTTGTTACAGCAGAGAATTACTACGGAATGCCTAACGACTATTTGCAGTACGGGGCAGGAGCGAGGTCTTTAGCCATGGGAGGAGCGTATGTAGCCCTGGCAGATGAGGCAAGTGGACCTTATTGGAATCCTGCAGGCTTAACACAGGTTGAGGAATACCAGTTCCTTTCTATGTATGCTCCCTTCTTTGAACAGACTAGTTATAACTTCCTTTCTTATGTTAATCCACTGGGACGGCTGGGGAACGTGGCTATTTCCGATGTTTTTCTCTATTCGGGAGGGTATGAAGAAGTTGATAAAGACGGAAACGTTCTGGGCGCGAATCAGTCAATATTCAATAATGCCATAATTATTTCTTATGCAAACAGAATTTATAGACACTTGTCCCTGGGAGCAAATTTGAAACTGATTCATGAGCGAGTGATGAAATATTCAGGGAACAGCCAGGGAATAGATTTGGGGATACTTTGTAAGCCTTTGGATGAACTGAGTATTGGCTTAGTAGTGCAAAATGTACTCCAGCCAAAGGTGACTCTGATAGATGAGCCTAACGTGTATGGTACAAATGTGAAAGGTGGTGTGGCATTGAAAACATACTATAACCGCCTAATACTGACCGCAGATATCAATAAGCTCGTTGACGAGAAAGCATATTTCTGTACAGGAGTAGAGTTTTCTCCCTGGGAGAAGGTTACGTCCTCTTCTTTGAAAAGAATAGATCTAAGGGCAGGAATCAACCATTTGCAATCATTTACCTGTGGAATAGGATTAAAGATAAATTTTTTCTCTCTGGATTACGCATTTAATATTCATAGGATAGGAAATCTCCACAAATTTGGCCTTACTTTTCGCTGGGGAAGTATCTATAAAGCGAGAGCCAGACCTGTTCTGGGGTCAGGAAACACTTATTGGGTTGGACCATCGGGGGAGCCCCTGAAATTTCTTATCGAAATGCCATCAATTACTATAGAAAAATGGACTCTGACGATAAAAGATGAAAAGGAGAAAATTGTGACGGCCTTCGAAACGACGAGGCATAGACCGAAAATTATCAGGTGGAATCTACGTGACCAGAAAGGAAAGTTGGTAAAGAACGGATATTATTACTACGAATTTAGCGTTATTTATAAAGATGGTAAAAAATGGATTGACAATGGAGAGATAAAGCTCCAGTATAAAGAAACATTGCCAAATCAATAATCCTGCCCTATAATCCCTGCCTTAAAACCCCTTTAAAATTTACAAAAACTTAACAAAAACTTAACATTTTCTTAACATATACTTAACATCATTGTGTTATACTTAGATTGTAGTAATCATAAGCTGTTCTGAAAACTGAATATTTTATGGCTCGATAAAGGCAAACCATTCGAAAGGGTGGGACGTAAAACCGCGGGTCCCCGATATATCAGGGACAGCCGGGTTACCGAAGCCAGCAAAGTAATAGATCCCTGGTTTTTCGAATGGAAAGCCAGGGTTTTCTATTTTATTAGCCATAAACGACTCTTCAAGGAAGGTAGTGCTATGAGGGTTTCCAAAAAATTATTTAAATATCGTTTAGTGTTTTCCGTAGCCTTAATAGGTTTATTATGTATTTCAACCCGGGGACAAGCAACGACATATTACGTTGGGGAAAATGGCAGTGATACTAATCCTGGGACAGAAGCAAAGCCCTGGCTGACTGTTGATAAAGCTGCCGATACAATGGTTGCTGGCGATACTGTCTACATTAAACAAGGAACTTATAGCGGATTTATGGTATCCAGAAGCGGAACTGCCGATAATTACATATCATACCTTGCCTACCCGGGAGATACTCCCATAATTGGCCAAATATATTTTGGGAATGGAGCAAGCTATAACAAATTCTATGGTTTTGAGATTACCTATCCCTCTGGCGGAGGGGTACAGATGAATCATAACAACGATTATAACATAGTATCAAATTGCCACATTCACCATTGTAATCCAGGTGGAAGTGTTGGAGTTGACTTAAGTGGTGGTAGTGATTTTAACATAGTAGAAGATTGTATTATTCATGATTGCTACTATGCTATTCACACAAGTGAAAGTACCAATAGAGGAAATATTTTCCGCAGAAATGTATGTTATAGGATTTCTGATGACGGTTTTAATTTTTCTCCTTCTACCGAAGATACACAGGTTATCAATAACGTTATTTATGATGTAGGCTGGGACGGAAGCGGGGGAGCGGATGGTATTCATCTTTACGATGATGGGACCGCAATTGTAAGGGGAAATCTGGTTTACCTTGATAGTGATTCAACGGGAGGCGTCTTTTGGCTCCATGGGGGGACAAATCACGTTGTTGAAAATAACACATTTGTTGGTCTTCCTGGTTTTTCTACTGCTTATGGAGCGATAATCTGGCTGGAAATGGCTTCCAACGTTATTCTCAAAAATAATATTGGTTATTCAAGTGATGCTTCAATAGGTGTGGTCATGGGAATAGATTCTTCTACTAATGATGATTACAACGACTGGTATAATGCTTCTGATCCGTCAATGTGTGTGCGGTATGGAGGGGAATGGAAATCTGTTTCTGATTATCAGAGCCAGAATGTAAGGGGTTTGCATTGTATCTCTCAAGACCCAAGATTTATAGATTTTGCAAACCATGATTTTCACCTGCGGCCCGATTCTCCATGCATAGGCACTGGTGAGAATGGAGTTGATATGGGAGCTTACGGAGCGGGAGAATCTGTTCCTGTTTACGAAGATCCGGAAGTTCCTGTTTACGAAGATCCGACAAAACCCGACTCTTCAGCCGAGAATCCACCAGAAACTGAATCCCAGAGCGATGGTGTGGATGGAGTCCACAATCAACCCAATCCTTTCCGCGCGGGTAGAGAGGAAACTCTTATAAAATATGGTTTAGAGCAATCTTCTAATGTAACAATTACTATTTACGACCTCCTCGGTCAAGAGGTATGGCAGGAGAATTATCGTTCAGGAGAAAACGGTGGTAGAGAAACGAATAGCGTGTCCTGGGATGGAAGAAACCTCTCGGGGAAAGTGGTGGCAAATGGAGGTTATTTCTGTCGCATCTGGGTGGAGAAAGAGAGAAGGCATATGTTGAGGAAGATTGCTGTCGCCAAATAAATAGGTGTAGATATATGAAAAAGAGATGGCTGAAATCATCGGGAGTAGCAGACTTTAGTCTGCGTTTTCTTGTTTTGGTGTTAATTTTTGGTATGCATTGGCAACTTGCCCGGGCAGATAATTACTATGGAATGGCTAATGACTACTTGCAGTACGGAGCAGGAGCAAGGTCTTTAGCATTAGGGGGAGCATATGTGGCACTGGCAAATGAGGCGAGCGCGCCTTATTGGAACCCTGCAGGCTTGACACAAATTAATAAAAACGAGTTCCTTGCCATGTATGCTCCCTTCTTTGAACAGACAAGTTATAACTTTGTTTCCTACGTTCATCCCCTTGGAAGACTGGGGACTTTGGCTATTTCCGATGTTCTCTTCCATTCCGCAGGGTATGAAGAAGTTGACAATACGGGAAATGTAATTGGCAGGAATAAATCAATATTCAAGAATGCAGTAATCATCTCTTACGCGAATAAGATTCATAAACGTCTCTCTCTGGGAGCAAGTTTGAAACTGGTTCATGAGCGAGTGATGAGATATTCAGGGAATGGCCAGGGAATAGATTTGGGGATACTTTATCAGCCGTTAGACGCGCTGAATATCGGATTAGCCGTGCAAAATGTCTTGCAGCCGGAGATCACCCTAAGATACGACGCCGATGTGTATGATATGAATTTTAAGGCCGGTGTGGCGCTGAAGACATTTTCTAACCACCTCATCCTGACTGCGGATGTCAATAAGCTCGTTGACGAGAAGGCGTACTACTGTGCCGGTTTGGAAGTTTCTCCCTGGGAGAAAATATCTTCGCCTTATTTGAAAAGAGTGGATTTGAGGGCAGGATTCAACCACTTGCAATCATTTACCTGTGGAATAGGATTGAAGATAAACTTTTTCACCGTGGATTATGCCTTTAGTCCTCATGACATGGGAAATCTACACAAATTTGCCCTTACTTTTAGCTGGGGAAAATAGATAACGCGCGAAAAGGAGCTGTTCAAAAAGACAATGCAAGTTGCACTAATCCTCATAATACTCCTTCTCATCGCTTTGTGCATGGTAGGAAAATAAAGAAATCGAGTGGCTCAACTCAGGTAGTTAAGGTAGACGCAAATCCCGAATTTGCTTGAAATCAAAGCAATTCGGGATTTCTTATTTTATGTGGGAAATTATGCCCCTTTAGAAGATTTGAGATAAAAAAATTCTTGACGAAATCTTGAAAGAAGGTATAATATGAACAGGAAAACAATCAAATGTATATTCCAATCTGAAATAGAGAAGAAAAGAGTGCCCTCGTAGCTCAGATGGATAGAGCAGCGGTTTCCTAAACCGTTTGTCGGGAGTTCGAATCCCCCCGGGGGCACCAATTTTTGGTAGAATTTGCGCAAAATCTAAACTTTAAAGGGGTGAAATTATGCCGGAAGAAAAGATTATTCCACAATTCAAAGAAGGATTAGTCGAGGAACCTGAGATTGAATTGTACAAAGAGATTTTACTCTCAGAAAAAGATGAATTAGAAAAGCTAAAGTTCAGGTTTCAAAGAAAGTGTTTTGAGGATATTTTCAACAAACTGGAGAACATCAATTATGGCATACAACGTTCAGCCGAAGTTTTTGAGAATGCTGCTAATCAGCTGAAGGAATTACTCGAACATTTCAAAGGAATAGAAGAACTCTAAAAAACCAATTTGCTAAGTGAGATGGAGCTATGCTTTTGACCAAATAAAAAAGTTTAATTTTTCCCTTGACAAATTTCGTAATACTTATTATACTTGTATTGCAAGTAAAACAATGCCGGGCAGTCTAAATAAAGGTGGTGGAAAAGATGCCTACAATCGCAGTAAGGCTCTCAAAGGGCGAGTCTAAAGCTTTAAATTCCGTTGTTAGGCTTACTGAAAGGACGAAAACATACATTTTAAAGGAAGCTCTTCACAGCTACCTTAAGGAGTATGTTGACTATCAGATTGCACTTGATCGCCTGAATGATAAAGATGATGCTATTATCTCTACCAAAGAAATGAGGAAGTTAATTGGCATATAAGGTTATCTGGAAAAAATCGGTTTCGAAAGACTTTAAAGAGATAACAGAAAAGCTACGAGGTAAATTGTTTGCTAAAATTGAGAAAGAACTATCTAAGCAACCTACACAAGGTGAAAAGCTACGGGGCAAGTTTGCAGGCCTTTATAAGCGTAGAATAGGGGATTATAGAGTAATTTATACAATAACTCCTCAAGGTGTTCTTGTCTTAAGAGTTCGACATAGAAAAAATGCTTACAAATGAATTGATTCTTCCCGGGGCACCAGAAAAATTGTGCTGGATACCAATCATAGATGATTGACCTTCACACACATTCATTTTTTTCCGATGGTTCATTGATTCCTTCGGAACTTGTCTTTCGTGCCAAGAATAAAGGTTACGAAGCAATAGCTATTACCGACCACGTCGATATCTCCAATCTCAACTTTGTTATTCCGCATATCGTTAAGGTCTCTTCAATTCTCACTATTGAGTATGAAATAGAGGTTATCCCGGGAGCGGAACTGACCTATGTTCCTCCTAATTTAATCTCCCGGGTTGCAGAGGAGTGCAGAGAACTGGGAGCAAAAATTATTTTGGTGCACGGAGAAACCACAGCGGAGCCTGTCCCCGCGGGCACAAACCGGGCTGCCCTGGAAGGCATAATAGATATACTTTCCCATCCCGGGAAGATAAGTAGTGAGGAAGTAGACCTGGCAAAGGAGAAGAATGTCCTTCTTGAGATTACCTCCCGCAAGATACACTCTTCCACTAATCAACACGTGGGGAGTCTGGCGAAAAAGAGGGGAGCAAAGTTAATTTTTAATACTGATACGCACGAGCCGGAGGACTTGCTTACTGACGAACAGGCTCTGAAAGTCGTTATAGAAGCAGGAATGGCGAAAGCAGATTTGAATCTTATGTTGGAAAACGCCAGGTCATTAATTAGTAAAGCGCTTAAAGGAACTTGAATGCCTCGTAAATGGGTAAAAGAAGAACTTAAAAAGGACCGTTTAGCAACCTGGGTGGAAAGGTCAGTTATCTGGGTCAATGAGAATAAGGAGAACGCTATAATTGGCGGAATAGTTATCCTTGCTATAGCAATTTTTATTCCCTTTTCCTTGTCTCGTCGCGCCAAGATGAATGAACAAGCGTCTATCCTTTTGGCGAGAGGACAACAGGAACTTTTTGATAATCAGCTTGACAATGCTATCTCTTTTTATGACCAAGCATTAAGCCACTCTGGCTCAAAGGCTACCCCCTTGGTCCTTCTCTATAAAGGTAATACTCTCTATAAAATGGCGAAGTATAGCGAAGCTACCTCTATTTATATGAGCTATCTGGATAAATACGAAACCAGAAAGTTCACCCCTGAAGTCCTGATAAGCCTGGGCAATAGTCTGGAACAGGAAGGAAAATCCGATGAGGCTAAAGAAATTTACCAGAAATTTCTGGACAAGTTTCCCCAGCATTATCTCTTACCAGGGATTTACCAGGGCCTGGGGAGGTGCTATGAGAAACTGGGACAGAGAGATGAGGCAATCAAGATATACCAACAGATTTCCCAGTTCTACTCTGGCAGTATCTGGCAAACTATGGCTGAGGCGAAAATAAAAGCGTTGTCGCCTACGCCTTGAACTCAATATAGGGCAGATTCTTTCGAGGGGAAGATTCAAGTTTTCTCTTGACTTTTTCCTCTTTTTTTTATATGGTATCTGAAATCATGCTGTCATTGCGAACGAAGTGAAGTCCCGATTTATCGGGACCACGGGCTTCGCCCTCGCAACGACACTTCGGTTGAGATAAGGAGAGAGCGTTTGAAACGGACAATTCTACTGGTTCTTCTTGTATCTTCCATCCTGCACATATCTCCTGGAGTTGGTCTGGCAGGCGTGAGAGTGGGAGAAGAAGTCAGGATAAGGATAGTTCCGGTAAGCAATGGAGATGAAAGTTACGTCTATCAACGGACGAGATTGTTGATGGAAGGAGTATTAGCAGAAGGAATTACCATCGGGATAAAATTGCAATCGAGGGGTTTCTGGGGTGTGGATACTTCCACAGTAACCATTGAGGGATTAACTCGCAGGAATATGTTGCCCTGGATTGAAAATGCCTACGTAAGAGTTGATGAATTTTTTGGCCTTCCTTTGTACCTGTCTTTGGGAAGACAAACTCTCCAATACGGAGATGGGTTATTGGTTGATGATAACGCGTCAGGTTATGATGCCATTAAACTATCCGCCATTTTGCCCTGGGCGGTTGACTGCGAGCTAATGATGCTAAAACCAACAGAGGCCATTGGCGTTAGCCCTGATAACTGGAAAGAGAAGAACGCTTATGGAGCGTTTATTAAGAGACGGTGGAAAGGGATTACTCCCCAAATTTCTGGTTTCTGGCAGAGAGATCGAACTATCGGAGTAGATAAGAACTTTGTGGGATGCCAGGTGAGCGGACAACTGGGAAAGGAAGTCGATTATCGGGGTGGCGTAATCATTCAATCGGGAAAGGGGGGAGGAAGAGATTATAAAGGTTTAGCCTACATATTAGGTGGAACCTTTGCAGCTGATACGAGATTTGGTAAAGGCATCGCTGTTTGTGAGTATCTCGTGGGTAGCGGAGAATTGGCACCGATTACAGGAAAAGATGAAAATTTCTCTTCCGACTACGCTCACCTTTCAGAAGAAGAGTACGGTGAATACTATATGGAAAATAGAAACGTGGTGAGACAGGGAGATACCGATTATGCAATTACTAACTTGAAGATATTTAAATTGGGATTGTCTATATTTCCTCTCCCTGAATTGAAGACCGGATTTAACTATTTAATCTACAATTCTCCTAGTCCCAAAGGTAACATCGGAGATGAAGTGGACATTTCCGTTAAGCACTATTACTCAGAGAATCTTTCATTTCGCCTGGTGTATGGTATATTTATGCCGGGAAAGCTTGCTGAGGACGGTGCAAATAAAGTTATGGGAGAGGTGATGGTGAAATTCTAATGCCCACCACTGGGATATCTTGTGGAGAACGCGAAACAAGTTTCGCTACTCCGAAGGACTCTGGAGTAGCAGAGCTTGCTCTGCTAAATTAAAGGAGGCAAAATGAAAAAATTAGTAATTGGTCTGGCAACAGTGAGTATTCTTTTCTGTTTGCCCCTCAGGGGAGAAGCGGTTAGTATGAAAAACAGATTAGGCGTCGGTTTTTCTGCTCTTTCACCTCTGGAGGGCTGGTCTGTCAGGTATTGGTTGACTGAGAAATTTGCTGTCAACCCGGTCATTGGCTTCCATTTGGAGACGGACAATAACCAATTTCTTCTGGGAGGAAGAGCGCTGTATAAGGCAAAAGACGAGGAGAGTGTGAATTTGTATTTGGGTGGAGAAATCGGTGGAGACTTAAGACAGAACGCAGATGATAATTTTTTGATAGGTCCATTTGCCGGCGTAGAGTATTTCATGATGCAGCTTCCCAATTTGGGTCTGGGAGCGGAAATTGGTCTATATTATCAAAGCGAGGCTTCGTCTTTCGCCACAGCTTATGGTCAGATTGTTGTACATTACTATTTTGGTGGCTCTAAAGAGGTTAAACAACCTGCCACAAAACCTGCCCAACCTGCTAAAAAGAAGTAAGAATGCCTCAAAATAATGTTCTCCATATTTCCTTTCTATGGCATATGCACCAGCCATATTATAAGGACCCCTTGGAAAATAAATTTGTTCTTCCCTGGGTGAGGCTTCACGCGATTAAAGACTATTATGACATGGTGGCGTACTTAGATGACTTTCCCAAGATTTTTGTAAATTTCAATCTTGTCCCTTCCCTGATAGACCAAATAAACGATTATGCCCAGAACAATTTGACTGACCAGTTTCTGGACCTTACTTTGAAACCCGCCAACAAGCTATCCCCGGAGGACAGGATTTTTATCCTCCAGAACTTCTTTACAGCAAATTGGGAAAATATGATTAAGCCTTTTCCCCGTTACTGGGACCTTCTGTCCCAGAGGGGGAAATATGTGGCTACAGAAGAGTTGGAAGGGATCCAGAGAAGGTTCAGCGCACAGGACTTTTTAGATTTACAGTTGCTTTTCAACCTTTGTTGGATTGACCCCTACATAAGAAGGCAAGACCCTGAACTTGGGAAATTGGAGAAGAAAGAGAGGAGATTTACTGAGGAAGAGAAGAGATTGGTCATAGATAAGCAACTGGAAATAATTAAGAAAGTGATTGGTAAGTATCGAGAGAAACAGGAACAGGGTCAGATTGAAATTTCCGTTACTCCTTATTACCACCCCATTTTGCCTCTTCTGATTGACATTGAGGCAGCGAAGATGGCCACTCCTGAAATCGCCCTGCCCAAAGAAGAGTTTCGCCATAGGGAAGACGCCAAAACTCAAATTGAACGAGCGGTTGCCTGTTATGAGAAATTTTTCGGCAGGAGACCAAAGGGAATGTGGCCCGCCGAGGGCGCGGTCTCAGAAGCAATCGTCCCTTTAATTTCCCAGGCAGGAATAGATTGGATCGCCACTGATGAGGATATTCTGGCATCATCAATAGGTGATTCTCCCCATAAGGCTGATATACTTTATAAACCATATCGGTTCAGCACGGACAACAGTTCCATAAAAATTGTTTTCCGAAACAGGAAACTGTCCGATCTAATCGGTTTCACCTACGCAGATGTTCCACCCGATGAGGCGGTGAGACATTTTATGCAGGAACTTCACAATATTCATAAGCGAGTAAGCCACTTCCCCGGGCCCCATCTGGTGACTATTATACTTGATGGGGAGAACTGCTGGGAATATTATAGGAATGACGGCCGGGACTTTCTCCAAGAGCTTTATCGAGCAATTAGTAATGATTCTTTATTAGAATCGACAACAATTGGTAAATTTATAGAAAATTATCCGGAGCCAGTCTCTTTACCCAAACTATGGAGTGGTTCCTGGATAAATCGCAATTTTGGTGTCTGGATTGGTCACGAGGAGGATAATCTTGCCTGGAACTATCTCGCCAGGACTCGCAAAATGTTAGCCCACTTTGAGGAAAAAAATCAGGAGAAATATAAAGAGGCTATAGAGAAAGCGAAAGAAGAGATATATGCTGCCGAAGGCAGTGATTGGAACTGGTGGTATGGAGATGAACATCGCTCAGCAAATAGTGTCGATTTCGATAATCTTTATCGAAAGCACTTGATGAATGTATATACTTTTCTTGGTCAAAAAGTGCCGGATTGGCTGCATATCGCCATTTCCGGTCACGAGAAACCACGTCCCAAGCGCGAGCCTGCCGACTTCATAAATCCCATATTGGACGGCAAAGTAACCAATTATTTTGAATGGCAGGGAGCGGGACAGTACGAGGTCTCGGAGACGATAGGACCGATGCACCGTCGAGGAAACATCATAAGAAGTTTCTTTTACGGATTCGACCTGAACAATTTTTATCTGCGTATTGACACAAATATGCAACTTTCTTATGAAAATTTAAAAGACCTCACAATCAAAATCAATTTCTCCAAGGAATCTCCCCAACAGGCAAGCATTCAAATGAACCAGGATGGAAATCTTGCTTTTTCTCTTTTTGATATAGTCCAGGCAGAGGATGGGGAGAATTATCAAAAGTTGAAAGATTTGACTTCTGTGAGTTATCAAAAAATCATAGAATTGAGTATACCTTTTGTTGATTTGAGAGCCAAAGTTGGTCAGGCGATAGAGATCGTAGTCGTTTTAGAGCGAAACAATGTGGAACTTGAAAGATGGCCTTTCCATGGAACGATAACTTTTCTTGTCCCGGGAGAGGATTTTTCACTCCAGTACTGGTCGGTTTGAAAATCTGTAATTGTTAGTGTAGGGCTTTACCCCGTTAGAAATTCCCTCAGGAGAATTTGTAACATCCATTTCTAACGGGGTTTATGCCCGTAATTTGTAATTTGAAATTCGTAATTTGTAGTGAAGGGAGGTGAGAATCATGTCAGGTTGGGCATTCTGGCTTGTGGTAATCCTTTTAGCAGTACTTCTGATTATGGGTGCAGTATTTGCTCTCAGAGAGTTCCGAAAGAATAAGAAATTTGGTAGTGTTATCCTTCACTATATCCTTTTGGTAGTGCTCACGATGATTGTCCTAAAACTACTTTTCGCTGTTTTTGCCTTTGCAGTTAATGTTTAGGGTAAACTGGCCGTTTGTCAACCCTAAAGGCTAAAAAAGGGCTAAATTTCGCCTTTTCAGGCCCTTTTTCTAAAATACTGGTAGGAAAATACCTACCAATCCATTTTGTGCCCTTCTGGACTTCTCCTATGGAAAAAGAACTTGATGAACTCAAAGAACTTCACCAATTCTACCTATACCATCATTACAAAACCGCACAGATAGCCAGGGAGCTGGGAGTTAGCAGAAGGACAGTACAGCGCTGGTTCAGCGGAAAGGCTAGACCCAATGACGAAAAACTAAACCAGATAAGGAAATTACTTGGTAAAAAAGGATGAAAGAATTATTATATGCTTATATCGGATATATTACCTTTAATTTTAGAGGGTTTTAGAAGCTGTTTACAGTATAATTGGATATAAAACCCCTATTTTATATCCAGTTTAAGATTCTTCCTTTAGCTCTTTTTTCTACGTGGGTGTATTTCCACAAATTCTATAGTTAGAAATAAACGGGTACTTCGCAAAAAATACCAAATTGGAGGCATAGCCGAAGTAGTTCGGATATAAATAGTTATGTGACATTTGCCTTCGTCCACGACATTCGCAAAAGATAAATATTAATAGATAAAGTAGAAAGTGGGAGGCGAATAATGGGATTAGCAAAACCAATCGAGAAATACGAAAAGCAGGTTCTTAATTCATTAGGATGGGAATATAAGGGACTCAAGTGGTGTGAACTTGGGAACCAAAGAACTTATAAAAACGAGGTTGCTAAAGAGATATATTTATCTCTTGGAGTAGAACATATCTCCATAGATATAAATTGTGAAGATGGGGCCCTACCAATAGATTTAGATAAGCCTGTACCATTTATTTTCCTAGGTCAATTTGATGTAATAACCAACTATGGAACCATAGACCATGTCAACAATCAATATCAAGTTTTTAAAAATGTACATGATATGTGTAAAAAAGGTGGAATCATGATTCATGCTTTCCCGCTCAAAGGGCATTGGCCAAAACATTGTAGATATTATTATTCTGAAGTTTTTGTGAAAGGATTAGCAAATGCGTGCAATTATCGGATAATTAATTATACCATCCTAGATAAAGATGTTTGCAAGACCCCTAATAATTTAATAGCAGTCACTTTTAAGAAGGAAAATACAGGCATTTCTACAAATAACAAATTTATTTCTAAGGAAGAATTTTACCAAATTGGTGGCATAATAGACACTGGTGCTTTGGAATGTACAGGAGACTATACTCGTAAAGATTACAATCTTTTTATTTCTGTGGCTAAAAAATTACCATCACCAATAAGTAGGATAGGTAAAAAATTTATTAGAAAGTTGGCACAATATTTAAAATAATGTGGGCTTCGGCAAACGCATCGTCGCTTCGCTCCTCGCCCTCACTTCGTTCGGGTCATATAACACGGGCTATACGGTTCACTTCGTTCGCTCAAATCGGCTATCGCCGACTTCGTATAGCCCGAGAACGTTAACCGACTGTCGCAAAAGTAAGGCTTTTGCGACACGGGGAACGGCGAGGAGAGAAGGGCAGTGACGAGGATGTGAAAGAGGGGTTTGAAGTTTTGCGACGTTGAAAAGAGATTCTAAACGAAATACTAGGGGACAATAAGCACTAAAGATACATCAAAGAAATAAAAAAATCAAAAAAGACTTGACAAGGTTCATCATAGAAGGCTGAATAACGAGAAAAGTTAAAACGTATATGGATAAGTTGATTCAGTCGAATATAAGGAAGTCTTTGAAGGTCGCTGCCGAAGAAAACCTGAAGGTACCTGATAACCTTATCGAAGTTGTCGATGAAGAGCCCGGCGACGCAATCGTTTCCTTTGTCTCGGAGAAACTTGCCAAAGTTGCCTTGCAACCGATTCTCTGGTTTTACCGAAACTCTTCCCATGAGTTGCAATGGCCTCGGCAATCATTCTTTGGCCTCTATTCAATCAGAAACGCCATTCGAGGCATCTTTCTCGGCTTGCGCTTTATACAAGCTGGCCACCTGCTTCGAGAAAAACCGCTTTCTCGCTGCGTCAGTATTCTACTACTATACTTCATCGTTTCATTTGCTTAACTCGTTTTTGGCCCTACATAGTCGTGTTATAATCGAGGAAGTTCTTGGACCTGCGAAAGTACTAAACCGATCAAGAAAGCTAAAGGCGTAAAGCCTGAAAGAAGGCTAAATTTCGCCTTTTAAGCCGCTTTTTCTAAAAAACTGGTAAATTGATACCTGCCAATCCATTTTGTGCCCTTCTGGAGTCCTCCCGACAGGGGGAAAACCTGCCGATGAAATCGGGGGGAACTCCACAACTGGCTTCTCCTATGGAAAAAGAACTTGATGAACTCAAACAACTTCACCAATTCTACCTATACCATCATTACAAAACCGGGGACATAGCCAAGGAGCTGGGAGTCAGCAGAAGGACAGTGCAGCGCTGGTTCAGCGGAAAGGCTAGACCCACTGACGAAAAACTGAACCAGATAAGGAAATTACTAAATAGAGAAAGACGCAGGTCTTAAAACCAGCTAAATTGCCTTCCTTAAATGTCGCACCTATACATATAATCAATATTATGTTAACTTTGCCCTGAAAATATGTATTAAACTACATTATTAAGTTTAATCTAAAAAATCTTTAATTACAGCAATAAACAAACGAATATTTATAATTTACTTAAAATATGCCTAAAATCTACATAAAAATCTTTTTTTTTCGAAATGATTTGTGTTAACGGGAGGATTTCTTTCTTCCTGGTAGGACTTCTCGAGAAGGTGGCAGTACTTTTTGGGAAGAATGAGGAGACGCTCCCTCTACCAAAAAACGGGATTACTCACCCAAGCCTCCGGCCTTCTCCAGGCAAGTACTGCATGCTTGGAGGATCTCTTCCTTGTGCAGCTCGTACTCTTTCCTTATCCTCTGGATCATATCGGTTCTTCCAGAGGATATGGCAAAGCAACAGGAAAGGCAGGTACTTTTATTTAACAATGGGCACCTGATTGTCTTCTCTACATCTTTTTGGCAGATTGCACACTCTTCTGGCATAGCTTTCCCTCTTTTGGGGCTTTTTGCTTCTCGCCTCTGGAATCTTTGCTATTGTACCACAAAAACGGCCAAAATGCACGAAAAATACGATACTTATATCGCTAAAAGCATTTCCGGTTTTCCAGGAGCCACTCACTCGTTAGGGTTTCGCTTTTACCCCGGTAAATTGTAACTCCTAACGGGTTTTAGGCCCGTTTTACTTTCCGAACGACTATTACTCCCTCCCTGACCATAAAAATGGCTAAAATAAGCAAAATCGAGCCAATTATGGCTAACAGGTAGTTCTGATTTTTGATAAAGCCGCGGACCTGGTATATTAAAGCACCGGTAGTGGTAAGTAGAACAAAAATCCCCGGGTAAATTGTATATTTTGTGGGTTTCTTCATCGCCCAAAGGTAAATGGTAACTACCAACAGAGCCAATGCCGCTACCAGTTGATTCGAAGCCCCAAAAATTGGCCAGATTGCCTTCCAGTTGCCAAATGCTAAGTATCCTGCGAAGAAAATGACAACTGCTGTAGAAAAATAGCGGTTCTGGAATATTTTCCATTTCAAACCTTCACCGAGCAACTCCTCTGTTATATACCGGTTAACCCTTGCAGCAGTATCTAAAGTGGTCATTACAAAACTATTGAGCATAACCATAGCAACTAATGAGCCGAAAGTTGCGCCCAGAAGAGGTGCCGCTATCTGACCAAAACCTATGGCAAAAGTCACAATCCAGTTTCCGCCCTTAATTAATTCTGGATAGACCAATCCTTCCCGTCCGGCTCCTCCCGTCCAGTAAAGACCAGCGGCTACAGCAAGAAGAGCCAGGCTGGCCAGAACACCTTCCAGAATCATTCCTCCATAGGCGACTTTCTTGGCATCTGTCTCATTTGCCAATTGCTTGGATGTTGTTCCACTGGCAATCAGTGAATGGAATCCTGAAATTGCTCCACAGGCGATGATTACAAATAGCATTGGCCAGAGGTTACCTTCACTGCCTGACCACTTAATGAACGCAGGAGTGTGCATACTGGGATGGGAAAAGAACAGTCCTAGATAGCCAAGGATTAGTCCGAAAAATAGAATAAAGGAGGATAGATAGTCTCTCGGTTGGAGTAGAATATTTACAGGAGTAATAGAAGCCACATACGAGTAGACCAATAATACAGCTATCCAAATTTCTGTGCTACCTTTTAACGCGAGAGATATAGGATAATAGTAGCCCAGAACCAGAAGGCCTCCCAGTAAAGCCAGACCTATAACCGTGGCAACTACCCGGTTTATCTTCCATTTGTAAATCATCAGTCCAGCAAGAATGGCAACCAAAATAAGGCCAAAGGTAGGTATTACTATCCTCGGCTCGTTAACCAGAGTTGCGCTGGTAACAGCGGCAAATACTGCCACCACCAGAACGAGGCTTAGCCACAGGAAAGTAGCGAATAGCATTTTTGCCCGATGACCCATTGTAGACTCGGCAAGATCGCTAATTGACTTGCCCCTATTCCTTATAGAGCCCATCAAACAGAAAAAGTCGTGAACCCCGCCCATAAATATGGAACCTATTAGTATCCATAGGAGAGCGGGAAACCATCCCCAAATGGCTATTGCAATCACCGGTCCGATAATTGGTCCCGCCCCGGCAATACTGGCAAAATGGTGTCCAAAGAGAATTGTCCAGTGCTTTGCCGGTACATAATCTATTCCATCTGTCCTTTCCACTGCTGGGGTCTTTCTCCCGGGATCAATATCCCAAAGTTTCTCCATAATTTTTCCGTAAAATTTATATCCGCACCACAAAAGAATAACCGCAAATATAGCTACCATTAAAGAGTTCATTTATACACCTTCCACAATTTCTATATTTATAGTAAATTTCTGAACTCTTGTCAATTAAACTACAAATTACAAATTACGGGCATAAAGCCCTACACTACAAATACGAATCTTAGAACGTTGGTCCCAGAGAAAAATAGAATTTTCCTGTGAATTTATCCGTCCGCCAGCCATAATCTAACCTGAGTGTAAAGGGAAACATTTGCATGAGGAAAGTGTTTATTCTCAACCCTATTCCAATTGTGTTTTTTATATCTGAAATTCCCTTTATCTCCTCAGGTTCGTTCCAGGCTGCTCCGGAATCGGTAAAAAGAGCAAGTTGCAGGTTCTTTAGATATATCTCCGGCCAGAGAAGTCTGAATCTCCAATTTATTTCCGGAAAGAGCATAAACCTCCACTCAGCGTTAACCAGGGCTAACCTGCTGCCAGAGAAAGCACCCTTAGAAAGGCCGCGTAACTTACTCTCTCCCCCGAGGGAGGACTCTTCTCTATCTTTTCCCTGGCTCAACATTCCCAGAAATCTAAATGCTAAAATATTGCGTTCAGATAATTTGAAATATTTCCTGGCATCGAGTATATACTTTGTATAATCGAAATCTCCATCAAGCGCTTTAAAGGCTTGATAGACCGAGAAATTGGCCCGGCTACCGCTCATTATGTCCAGAATCTTCCCCTCCGTTGTATCCCTCACCAGAGAAAGAGCAACGCCGTTCTCCCTGGTTCTGATATTATCTCCATTCCACTCTCGCTTAGATTCAGTAATTAGTCCCAGGTCTACCCGCCGGAAACGGTCAAAAGGATAACTGACCACCATCTCTTCGGCAAATTCACTGGTGCGGACTGTATTATTATCGCTCTCAGATTCGCGTCTCATCTTTCCATAAGCAAAAAAACCTAAACTGGGTCGCCACCTTTGATAAATATAGCCTACTCCATAGTTTAACCAATCGTATTCGGAAGCGTACTCCACTACAAGAGTCATCATGTGGTTTCCCAGGAGATCGCTTGCCTGCCAGTATCCAGCCGTATACAGACCTTCTGTTGTGGAGTAAAAAAGCAAAGGAAAGATGAGATCCGTAGAGGCTTTAAATCTATAGGGATGAATCCTGGTCACGGGAGAAGGATAGGGGCTTATGATTGGCTCCGTGGGCTCTTGAGGCAATTGGGCTATCGCTATTCCTTCTTTCCCTCCCTTCAATTTTTTTACAAACACCTCTTCTTGAGGTAATTCTCCACAGTAAATGTTCATCTCTCCATTCCGATAAGAAACGAAAAGTAGATGTCTTCCGTCGGGAGATATTTCCGGAGTAAAGACTCCTACTTTGACATTGGTCAATTGGAAAATGTCTAATTCCAGATTCTCATCCTGAATTTCTCTTTCGAGGCCCCTCACGTCCATGCGGTAAATGTTATAAATCCCTGCATAATCGCCAATGTAGATAATACTATCACCATCGGGTGCCCAGGAAGGGTCCATCTCATCACTGGGAGTAGAAGTTAATTGAGTAATGGCCAGAGTTTCCACATCCAAAAGAAAGAGATCTTTCTGTTTCTCTCTTTCCGAGACATAGACAATCTTCTTATCGTCAGGGGAAAAAACAGGATAATCGTCATCGCACTCGTCGCTGGTTAATCTCTCCAGGTTCTTGCCATTGGCATCCACTAAGTAGAGGTCGTTTATACCTCCTTCCATTCCCACAAAAACAATCTTATCCCCTTGGTGGGAAAAACAAGGAGATTTTAGAACTTTCAGAGGCAGACGAAGTTTCTTCAGTTTATTTTTTTTGAGATTAATTATGTAAAGATAATCCTTCTCTTTTTTCTCTCCTGCAAAAACAATCTTTTCTCCATCCGGAGACCAGGAGAGAGCGTGTCCTTCAGAGTGGATAACATCCAGACTTCTCCCGATGCGCGATTTTAGAATCGATTCCTGACTTGTTCCATCAACATTCATCACAAACAGGTCGCCATATCCATTGCGGGTAGAAATAAAAGTTATTCTCTTTCCGTCGGGTGAGAAGACTGGATTAGTATTAAACTCGGCATTTTCTGTAAGTTTCTTTCCATAAGTTTCGGCTTCTTCCTTTCCTTCTGCTTCTACTGTATATTTTTCTTTCATATATTTCTGCCATTTTGTGTCAAAGCTACCTAAGTCAGTATCTATTGTGCGCATAAAAACCCCGTTTATGTCCAGACTCTCCCGCAGATTCTTAATCAATTTAGGAACTTTATCTTCTCCATACTCTTCTGCCAAAAAACTGATTGCACTGTGCCCCTCCTGGTAAGCTAAGGAGATCTGGTGCATTTTCAAATGATTGAAACTGTGTAACTTACCCAGGGGAATTATCATATCGGAAATAACAACATCTCTCAAGAGCATATGGTCATAAGTTTCCCATTCTTCTCTACCCTCATACTCTGCCAATCCTTCAATTATCCACAAGGGATAGAAGACAAATCTCATCAGACTGGCCGATTTCCAGAATCCACCATACCAGATATTGAACATTGCAATATGGGTGAACTCATGAGTAATCACATGCTCCAGCTCCTTATCCGAACCTGTCACGGGAATTACAAACCTGTTCTTATAGGGCTCAGAGAATCCACCGACGCCCTCACCAGTATCAGCAATGTTATTCTGCTCAAAGTGGTTATGTGTCATGTATAAGAAGAAAGGTGTTTTCTTTGCTATACTGATATTTAAGTCATCGGTAACTTTTTCGTAAGCTTTTTCCAGCATCTTGCTTATTTTAGGGACTACATGTCTCGCTTCAGGATAATGGTGAATTTGGAAATGTTCGGTTTCTGCAATATGCCAGGTCTGTTGATCAACGATTACCTTGTTCTTACCGAAGGAGACGTCTGAATAGGATAGAGGATTTCTCAAAAAAAGCAGGCAGAACGAAAGGCAAGCAAAGAGAAGAAATTTTTTTTTCAGGTTATTCTTCATTTTCTGAATTGTCCAATTTTTCACTGATTATTTCCCCCAGAGTCGTTTCCGGAATTTCCTGTTCAATATACTTTTCCATCTCCGCTCTTTCCTGGGCCTTGATATATTCTTTAATGGACAAATCGATTATCATCTGCTGGGGATCGACTCTAATAATTCTTGCCCAAACTCTATCTCCTACCTTTAAAACCTCTTTTATATCTTCAATTTTTGCCTTAGCCGCCTGGGAAATATGAATTAGTCCTTTGATACCCGGTTCCAATTCTACAAAAGCACCAAAATTGGTCAGATGCACGACTTTACCTTGAATATTACTTCCCACAAAATACTTCTCATACGGATTCTTCGATTTCTGTTTTAATCCCAGAGATATTTTTTCAGCCTGAACATTTATTTCCAGAACCACTGCTTCCACTTGATCGCCCACCTTAAGCACCTGCCCAGGGTGTCTCAGTCTTTTTGTCCAGGAAATATCTGAAACATGGATCAACCCTTCGATTCCCTCTTCTAATTTGACAAAAGCGCCGAAAGGCGCCAGATGCGTAATAGTTCCAGTGAGTCTTGTCCCTGGTGGATACTTCTCTTTTGCCTGAGCCCAGGGATTGGGTTGTATCTGTTTCAATCCAATAGATAATTTCCTCTTTTCTTCATTTATACTGAGCACTCTAACTTTTACCACGTCCCCCACTTTCAATACTTCCCGCGGATGCCTTATTCTCTCCGTCCAGGACATCTCCGAGACATGAATCAAGCCTTCTATTCCCGGTTCCAGTTCAACAAAGGCACCGTAAGGAAGAATTCCAGTTACCTTACCTGTGGGAGTTGAATCAACAGGATATTTCTCTCGAATATTTTCCCAGGGATGAGGCTCTAACTGTTTCAATCCCAATGAAATCTGCTCTTTCTCCCGGTTGAAAGCGAGCACTTTGGCGTCCAACTGTTCGCCAACCTTCAAAGCATCTTCTACCCTCTCCAGACGACCCCAAGTTATGTCGCCTATGTGCAGGAGTCCATCGATTCCACCCAGATCAATGAAAGCGCCAAACTTGGTGATATTCTTTACAGTACCCTTCAATACGTCTCCCACAGCTATTCTATTTAACAACTCTTCCCTCTTTTTCTTTACCTCATCCTCAATTACTAATCTCCAGGAGACGACGATATTCCTCTTTGGTTTGAATTCGATTACTCTTAAAGGAACCACCTGGCCAATAACGCTATCCAGGTCTTTTACCGGAGGATAGCCAACTTGCGAGGCAGGCATAAAAGCTTCAGCAAGACCCTTTCCTTCTTCCAGAATAGAATCAGGGCCTCCCAGATCCACCATCATACCTCCCCTAATTTTCTTGACTATTTTGCCCAATATTTCCCTCTGTGTGGTGTAGGCATCGCGAATTCTATCCCAGGTCTTTGCCATTTCCGCCTTATTCAAAGAGATGACAGGTCGCCCGAAGCCATCTTCTCTTTTTTCCAGAAAGACTTCAATTTTATCGCCAACTTTTACCTTTAATTTCCCGGAAGGAGTGGCTACGTCTTCTCTTTTAATGATTCCCTCAGTCTTCAAGCCCACATCGACTAATAAAGATTCGCCTTTTACCTGGACAACCTTCCCGGTAACGATTTTCCCCTCCCTGATTTTGTCAAGGTCGTCCAATAACTTTTCCATCTTAGAGTCGGGCTTAGAATTATGGTAATTTTTCTCTTTTGGCGTATCCATCATCTACTTCTCGTTGCCCCTTTTTACTTCCTTAATTTTTTCACTACACTCTTAATTATCCAATCGGGAGTAGAAGTGCCCGAAGTTACTCCTACTATTTCCCTTTTATTGAACCAACCGGCTCTCAATTCCTCGGGCGATTCTATATGGTAAGCAGGCGTAATCTTCTTGCAGATGTTGTAAAGTCTGGTAGTGTTGGCACTATTCTTACCGCCAATTACAATCACGAGATCTGCCTTTTCCGCCAACCCCTTCGCCTCCCTCTGGCGCTGGGAAGTCTCTTTGCAAATAGTGTTATGTATTTTGGGTTTCTTAATCTTTGCCCTTAATCTTTTCACAATCTTCTCGAAGCTTTCCACCGCTTGCGTAGTCTGGCTGATGACTCCTACTTTATTGTTTGTTTTAATCTTTTCTACATCTCCTGGGGTCTCCACTACAGAAGCTTCGCCATTGGCAAAAGACAGCAAGGAAATTACTTCAGGATGAGACTTTTGTCCAACGATTACTACGTGGTAACCTATATCATGTAATCTCTTTGCCAACAATTGGGCCCGTTTAACGAACGGACAGGTAGCATCTATTAATTTAAGTCCCATTTTTTTTATTTTCTTTAATGTATATTGAGGTAACCCATGAGAAGGGACAATGAGAGTTCCCGTCTCAATCTGATTCAACCTTGAGATAATTTTTATTCCCCGCCTTTCCAGGCGTTCAACTTCCTGAGGATTATGAATTAGTGGCCCTAAAGTATACACTGGGCTGGTGACGTTTCCCTTCCTATTATCTCTTGTGGGTATACTTTGCACCAGAGAGATAGCTCTCCTTACTCCCGAACAAAACCCCAACTTCTTAGCAAAAATAAGTCGCATCTCTTAAATCCCAAATTACCAATTACCAATTTCAAATTTCATATTGGTATTGTCCTTCTCGGTCTAACTTCATTATTCCTTCCATTACTTTGTGGGCGAAATCGCGGTAACAAGATTTTTCAACTTCCCCTTCTTGGTTTATTTCGAAATATATCGGCGCCCCAAAACGAACAGTTACTCTGGGAAAAACTTTTATCCTGTGAGTATTCACCACCAAGGTAGGAACCACAGGGAGTTTGGTCTTGTGCGCTATCCAGGCAATCCCGGACTGAGGAGGTTTCAGGCGCCCTCCTTTTCCCCGACCACCTTCAGGAAAGACCACCAGGGTCTTCCCCTCATTCAAAACTTTAAGTGCCTTTCTGAAAGCAGCTATGTCTATTTTTCTTCTCTCTACAGGAAAAGTATGTATCATTTTGAGGAGCGTTCCGAAAATCGGGAATCTGAAGAGTTGTCTTTTTGCCATAAAGTAGACTTTGTAACTATCAATTGCTGCAGCCACCAGGGGAGGATCCCAATAACTGGCATGATTGGGAGCAATAATAGCTCCTCCTTGCGGAATATTTATCCTTCCTTCAATTCGAAAATGGAACAGGAGTTTAGCTGTCAACCAGGTTAGCCAATAACCCAAAACATACCACACGGCATACCTCTTAAAAAAGTGACAGGTACAATATTTATTGAATTTTTTTCAGGATAAATTCTACTACTTCTTTCTTACTCATATCCGTAGAGTCTATGACTATAGCGTCGGAAGCTATCTTCAAGGGAGCTACTCCTCGCGTGCGGTCCCGCCTGTCTCGAGAACGAATTGCTTTTTCCAGTTCCGCCAGGTCCCCTTTCTCCCCTCTCGTTTTCAGTTCTTTATATCTCCTCAAAGCCCTCTCTTTAATAGATGCATCCAGGTAGAATTTGTAATCTGCTTTGGGAAAGACTATAGTGCCTATATCCCTGCCTTCCATTACAATTCCACCCGAAGAACCCAGTATCCTCTGAATTTTTACCAGCTCCTTCCTCACCTCAGGGATTGTAGCTAAGATGCTGGCACCTTCAGTTACTCTCTTGCTCCTTATTTTATTGGTGACATCTTTCCCATCCAAATGGATTCTTACCGTTCCAGCTCTATTCTTCAACTCTATTTTGGTATATTTTACCATGTTAATCAATTCTTCTTTAGCTCTCAAATCTATCTTTTTTCTAAATGTTTTCCAGCTTATTGCTCTATACATAGCACCCGTATCAACATAATTATAACCCAACTTTCTACTGACAATTTTGGCAATTGTTGTCTTTCCTGCCCCTGCTGGTCCATCGATAGTAATAACGGCTCTTCTCTTCACCAGATTCCCACCATGCCTATTCTACCATTCTATTCAGAATATCCATAAATCGAGGGAATGAGGTATCAATACAGTCCACATCGTTTATGGTAGTCTCACCGTCAGCAATCAGACCGGCAATCGTTAGTGCCATGGCCATACGGTGGTCACCAAAACTATTAACCGAACTACCTACCAATCTCTTCCCTCCGGAAATCACCATTCCGTCCCTCTTTTCTCTTATCGAAGCTCCCATTTGCGAGAGTTGGGAAACTACGTTGCCTATGCGATCACTCTCTTTTACTCTCAGCTCCTGAGCATCGCTGATTTCAGTTACGCCCTCAGCTTGAGTTGCCGCCACAGCCAACACGGGTATTTCGTCCAGGATTCGGGGTATCAACTCGCCTCCTATTTCAGTACTTCTCAGGCCGCTACTTTTTACAGTAACGTCAGCCACTGGCTCTCCGCAAAGCTCATGGACATTCTCAATTACAATGTCGGCTCCCATCTTCTTAAGGATATCTATGATGCCCGTGCGCGTGGGATTAATTCCCACTCCCTTTATCCTGATTTGGGAATTTTGTAAAAGAAGACAGGCAACAATAAAGAAGGCTGCGGAAGAGATATCTCCGGGAATGGTAATCGGTCTTGCCTCTAATTCCGAGACTCCTTCAATAGATACAGTCCTTCCTTTGGTTTCAACAGGAGCACCTAAGTATTTTAACATCCGTTCTGTATGGTCCCTCGACGGGGAAGGTTCGGTTAGCCTCGTCCTCCCCTCAGCATATAGTCCTGCCAGAAGAACACAGGATTTCACCTGGGCACTGGCAACAGGAGAATGGTAATCGATGGGATGTAATTTCTGCCCCACAATGGTTATGGGTGGATGGTTGTCGTCAGGGCTACTTATCTTTGCTCCCATCTCCTTCAAGGGGAGGATGATTCTTCTCATGGGTCTCTTCTGGAGAGACTCATCACCGGTCATTGTGGAAGAGAAATCCTGCCCGGCAAGAATTCCGCTAAGAAGTCTTATAGTAGTTCCCGAATTGCCGACATCTATAACCTCTTGGGCCGACGACAATCCCTTCAATCCTCGCCCATGTACGGTTAATTCTCCCTCTGAGCGTTCTTTTATTTCTATCCCCAGCTTGAGAAAAGCGTTTAATGTGTTCCGGCAGTCAAGGCAATCCGAAAATCCCTTAACTCTGGTTTCTCTCCGGGCGATGCTACCCAGCATAATAGCGCGGTGAGAAATAGATTTGTCTCCGGGTAAGGAAATTTCTCCTTTAACTGTCTTCTTTCTTTTTACCTTTATCTTTTTCATATTTACGACCCGATTAATTTTCTCCTCGCCAGTCTACCCTTGTCAAACAGGTCTTGAAGCTCTTTTGTCCTTTTCTTCTCAATTGATTTTTTGAATTTTTCCAGATATCTTACCATTGAGTTGATGCTTCCTGAAATCGCTTTACTATTAGACAGACAGATATCTATCCACATTTCGGGACTGCTGGCTGCAATTCTGGTCATATCTGAGATACTTCCCGCAATGACTCTACTCGCTCGAGGGTCTTCCTTATGAACTTTACCCATAAGACCGGCTAATGTGAACGCCAGCACGTGGGGTAAGTGGCTCGTATAAGCTACGAGATAATCGTGTTCCTCGGGTTCAAGCAAAAGAATTCTCGCTCCCATCCTTTTCCAGAGGTTCTTGACTACCTTAACTGCTTTTCCGCCACTCTTATCTCCCGGAGTCAAAATGCACATGGTGCCTGAGAAGATATCAGCCCTGGCATTTCTGACACCTTGCTTCTCTGAACCCGCCATCGGGTGACCACCAATGAAAGAGACCTTCGGCCTTTTCCCCTTACCGGAAGATTTTGCGAGAATCTCCTCGACTTCCTTAACTACATTTTCTTTTGTACTTCCTACATCAGTCACAACGCAGCCATCTTTTAAATGGGGTAATATTCTCTTAACGATGAGAGAAATTTTGCCCACAGGCGTAGCAACCATAACTATGTCTGAATCTTTAACCCCTGTTGCAAAATCCGTAGTGTAGCTATCGATAGCGCCCAGTCTTTTTGCCTCTTTTAGCTTATGTATATGGCGACCGATTCCTATTACTTGCCGGGCGAGTCTCTTTTTTCTTAGCGCCAAGCCGAAAGACCCGCCAATCAAACCCACGCCAATTATACTCACCTTAAAAAGTGACAGGTACTTTTTCATTTCACTGTTCCCAAAAAAGTGACAGGTACTTTTTTATAGATTTCTGCCTATTGTACGGGCAAGCTTCTTTAGTTCTTGCATTAAGCTGGCAAAATTTTCTGGCAGGAGAGACTGTCTTCCGTCGGATAGGGCGTGTTCCGGGTCGGAATGTACTTCGATAATCAGACCATCGGCTCCGCAAGCAATTGCTGCTTTGGACATCGAACCCACAAAATTGCGCACGCCAGTCCCGTGCGAAGGGTCGACAATTACCGGCAGATGGCTCCATGCTTTTATAGCCGGAATTGCGTTTAGATCCAACGTAAACCTGGTGGCGCTCTCGAAAGTCCTGATTCCACGCTCGCAGAGAATCACGTTTGAATTTCCATTGGTAACAATGTATTCAGCGGACATCAACCATTCTTCGATTGTCGTAGCTATGCCTCGCTTAAGTAGTATTGGCTTTTTACTTTTGCCCGCTTCTTTCAAAAGCTCGAAATTCTGAACATTGCGGGCTCCAATCTGGATGATGTCTGCATAGCGGGAAACCAGCTCTACCTGTTCTATATTCATAGCCTCGGTAACTACCAAGAGGCCCGTTGCCTTTTTGGCCTTGGCTAAATACTTCAGTCCTCTCTCCCCCAATCCCTGAAAGGAATAGGGAGAAGTTCTCGGTTTGAAAGCCCCTCCACGGAGAATCTTTGCTCCTGCCTTCTTCACGCTATTGGCAATAGAGATAAGGAGGTCTTCCTTCTCCACCGAGCAGGGTCCTGCCATAACCACTATATCTTTTCCACCTATGGAGACATCACCAATCTTAACTATCGTATCTTCTTTCTTAAATTCCCTGCTCACCAGCTTGTAAGGTTTAGAAATGGGAGTGATCGACTCCACAGTAAATAACCCTTCAAACACCTCTCTGGCAGCTATAGCGTTCTCACCAATCACTCCAATTACCGTTCTCTCAGCACCCCTGGAAATATGGGCTCGAAATCCCAACTCTTCTATCTTTTTGACCAACTCTTCAACCCCTTGCTTTGTGGTCCCTGGTTTCAGTGTTAGGAACATTTGTCCATAACCTCCCTTAGGGCATTAATGAATCGCCTGTTTTGCTGGGGCAGACCTATGGTTACCCTGATAAATTCTGGTAAATCGTATTCAACCATAGCTCTCACAATTATTCCCTTCTTCAATAATTTTTTAAACACATTTTGTCCATTACCTACCTTGAGTAGAATATGGTTAGCCACCGAGGGAACGAATTCAATACCCATCTTCCCCAGATTGTCTTCCATGTGTTTTCTTTCCTTGCCAACTAATTCACGACTCCGCCTAATGTGAGTCTCATCGGAAAGGCTTGCCTGAGCTGCTATCTGAGCCAGCGAATTGGTATTGAAGGGAGGTCTAATCCTCTCCATAAAGCCAATCAATTCAGATTTCCCTATTCCATAGCCAATCCGCAAACCTGCCAGACCGTAAATCTTAGAAAAAGTGCGCAACACAATTACCATCTTCCCGCGCTTAATATAAGGAAGAGTCTTAGGATAATCTTTTCTGGTCACATATTCCCTGTAGGCCTCATCAAATACCACCACTATCTCTTCCGGCAGACCATCCATAAATTTTTCTACTTCCTCTTCTGTAACATAAGTTCCTGTAGGATTGTTAGGGTTGGCTACAAACACTATTTTCGTCCTTTCCGTTATTGCCTTCTTCATTGCTTCCAGGTCATGGGTAAAATTTTTCATGGGGACTCTTTTGATCTGACAGCCCATCAGTTCTCCCGCCATCTCGTAGCGAATGAAGGCATGCTTAGAGACCACAATTTCATCAACGGGGTCCAAAAAAGTTTTCCCGATGATTTCGATTATTTCATCCGTTCCGCTACCAAGGATAATATTTTCTGCCTTCACCCTTAGCCTTCTGGCTAAGACCTTCTTCAAATAGAAACCACTCCCATCGGGATAAAGGTTCACTCGATTAAGAGACCTCTTCATGGCACTGACTGCCCGAGGGGAAGGCCCTAGAGGATTCTCATTGGAAGCCAGTTTATCCACTCTGGTAAGACCTAATTCTCTTTTCACTTCCTCGATCGGCTTGCCAGGAAGATAGGGTTGGAAATCTAATACGTTTTTTCTCACAAGTTTTTCAATCATTTAAAGTTTCCTCCAAAATCACTCGCTTCGTGGATAAGAACCCAATATTTTAAGAAGTAGACATTCTTTTTCTAGTTGCTGCAAAGCCCGTTTCACATTTTCCTCTTCAACGTGTCCTACGAAGTCGACAAAGAATATATACTCCCAGGCTCGGAGCTTGGTTGGTCTGGACTCTATTTTCGTCAGGTTAATATTATTTTTCCGAAAAGGAATTAGCATATCGTGAAGCGCCCCCACCCTATCCTTTATGGAGAAAAGAACCGAGGTCTTGTCCTGTCCACTTTTTCCCGGGAAACTTTTACCTATGACCAGAAAGCGGGTATAATTTTGCACATTATCCTCAATACCTTCGGCAATTATTTTCAAATCGTACAGGGAGGCTGCAAGCCGGGAAGCTATTGCTCCACTCTCAGAGTCTTTCTCTGCCATCTCCGCTGCCCTGGCAGTGGAAGACGTCTCCACTAATTCGGCATTAGGTAGGTTGTCTTCAATCCAATTTCTGGACTGAGCAATTGCCTGGGGATGAGAATAGATTCTCTTTATTTCCCCAAGCTCACGTGCCCGGGAAAGAAGATTATGAGATATTTCCAGAAGTAATTCAGAACAAATCTTCAATTCCGAACCGACGAACATATCCAAAGTATGATTGATTACCCCTTCAGTCGAGTTCTCAATGGGCACGACTCCGTAATCGGAGCGACCCTTTTCCACCTCGGAGAAAACATCGGCTATACTCTTGGCAGGAATGAAGTCGGCATATTTGCCAAAATTCTTGACTGCTGCTAAGTGGGTGAAAGTAGCCGGGGGTCCCAGATAAGCTACTCTCAATTTCTTCTGGATAGACCGGGAAACATTCAATATTTCCTGGAAGATTCCTCTCAATGCTTCACTGGGGAGAGGCCCTTTGTTCTTCTTGAGGAGTCTTTCTACGATCTTCTTTTCCCGATGGGGAGCATAGAATTCCTGTTTTGCCTTTGCTTTCAATTTTGCAATTTCCCGCACTGCTCTTGTTCTCTGGTTTAACAATTCCAAAATCTTGTTATCTACTTCATCAATTTTTTCCCTTAAATTTTTTAAATCCATGAGCCATTCCTCCCATCTTTATCCGCTTGCCGGTGGTTTTATCTCCTCCAGGCTGGGGATTTCGGATAAATCTTTTAACCCAAAATAGCGCAGGAACTCCTGAGACGTTGCATATAGAATTGGGCGACCCGGCAACTTTTTCCTTCCTGAAATTCTAACCAATCTTTTTTCTAAAAGTGTCCTCAACACATAGGAAGCATCAACGCCCCTTATATTTTCTATTTCTCCCCGCGTAACGGGCTGTTTGTAAGCGACAATCGAGAGCGTCTCCAGAGCAGGCAGTGAGAGTTGAAAAGTAGTCTGCAATTTATAAAGTTTCCTCACCCAGTTGGAGAATTCGCCCCGGGTACAAATCTGGTATCCCTGGGCAATGTTCAGAACTTGCAGCCCGCTATTTCTTAGCTCGTATTCTTTTTGCAAATCTTCAATAGCCTCTTTTATCTCGTCGAAGCTTCCGCTTTCCATAATTTCTGCCAGTTTTTCTATACTCAATGGTTTATCAGAAAAAAATAGAAGGCACTCTATTATGTTTTTTAGTTCTTCTTTTTCCATTGTCCTTATGCCGCCAGTTCCCCTTTTGCCTTGTATATCCTTATATCTGCAAATGGTCTTGCCTGGCGAGCAAAAACCATTTTCAATCGGACTAATTCTAAAAGGGCTAAGAAAGTCACTATTAGAAGTCTCTTCGTCGTCTGTCCAGAAAATATCGCCTCAAAATTGATAAATCTCTTATTTTCCAGAAGGCTCAGGATTTCTTGAATTCGGTCTTCAACCTTGATATCTTCTTGAATTATTTCCCGTACTTCTTTTTCCACCCGAAATGCCACTCGCTGGAAGGCATCCATGAGATCAAAAAGTGTAGCTTCAATGGTATAATCTTCGTCCTGGGGAATCAAAGGAAGACGCCCGTATATACCCTTTTGAATTACCTCTCTCTCTTTCAATATACTGGCTGCCTCCTTAAATTTCTCATACTCCATGAGTCTGGCTGCCAATGCCGCCCGGGGATCTTCGAGCTCTTCCTCCTCAACTGTTTCTATGGAGGGAAGTAACATTCTCGATTTTATGTGGATTAAGGTAGAAGCCATTACCAGAAACTCTCCTGCAAAATCGAGGTTAAGTTTTCTGAAAAGTTTTATGTAGTTTAAATAATCGGCTGTAATCTCTGCTATGGGAATATTGAAGATATCCAGGTCGTTTTTCTTAACCAGGTGTAACAATAAATCAAGCGGGCCCTCAAATACTTCCAATCTCACCTTGTAATCCGTCCCGCTATCCTTTTTATAATCCAATTGCTTCTCTCACTTCCTTAAGGGTCTCTTGAGTAATCTTCTGAGCACTGAGACGACCCTGTTCGAGGATCCTGGTGACCTCCTCCGGATTCGCTTCCAAATCTTTCCTCTTTGCCTGTATCGATTTCAACCTCTCTATTAGAGCTTCGCCCAAAATCTTCTTACAGGCCACGCAGCCTATTTTCCCACTTCTGCAATCAGCAGTTATTGAATCCATCTTTGGGGAACTAAAAATCTTATGTAAGCCATATACTGTGCATACGTCGGGATGTCCGGGGTCGTTGGTTCTAATCCGGCTAGGGTCAGTAATCATAGATCCTACTTTTTCCCGAATGACCTGCGGAGGATCCGACAGGAAAATGCAATTGTCATAACTTTTACTCATCTTCCGACCATCGGCTCCTAAAAGTTTTGGCACCTTAGTAAGAAGAGCCTGTGGCTCGGGAAAGATATTCTTATATAAGAAATTGAAACGCCGAGCAATCTCCCGGCACAGTTCCAGATGGGGCAGTTGGTCCTCACCCACAGGCACAGCGTCTGCTTTGTAGACCAAAATGTCTGCTGCCTGCAGAACAGGGTAACCCAAAAACCCGTAAGTAGAAAGGTTCTTATCCTTCAATTCCTGTTGTTGCTGCTTATAAGTAGGGCACCTTTCCAGCCAGCTTAAAGGAATAAACATAGAGAGTAAAAGATGTAGTTCCGCGTGCTCCAGAACGCGGGACTGCACAAACATTGTACATTTTTTAGGGTTGAGACCTACAGATATCCAATCAATAACCATCTCTTTGATATTGGTTCTAATCTCTGAAGGGTCTTCGTATTCTGTCGTTAGAGCATGCCAGTCTGCTACCATGTAGAAACATTCATATTCATCCTGCAGTGCTGCCCAATTGGCAAGCGCTCCCACAAGATGTCCCACGTGTAACTTTCCGCTGGGACGCATTCCGCTTAAAATTCTTTTCTTCGCCATTTCTAAAATCCCCTTCCTACCCACAAAAAGAGTAGACTATAAAGGAACTGGACGATGGGTATAATTATCGCCCAGAGTAATCCTGTCAAAAGTAAGAAAAAGATAATAATAAAACCGAAAGAACGAATCGCCTCATATTTCATAGCTATCTGGGTTGGCAATAATCCCGAGAGAATTTGTGAACCATCCAGTGGGGGAATGGGAAGGAGATTGAAAACTGCAAGTAAAAGATTAATCAGAACGCTGAACAGGAGAATTACCATTATGGAATTCTTTATCTCCCCCATAGGTAAGTAACTGAACGTCCAGACCATAAAGGAAGAGGCAATAGCCAATCCTATATTGGAAAGAGGACCGGATGCTCCCACTCTCACCAGATCCGCTCGCAAATTGTTGAAATTGAGCGGATTGATAGGAACAGGCTTAGCCCAACCGATAACGAATGAGGAACGAGAAATAATTAGAAGGAGAGGAAAAATTATTGTCCCGATAGGATCGATATGTGGTAGGGGATTCAACGTTATTCTTCCGGCATTTCTTGCGGTATCATCTCCGCAGCGAGAAGCCATCCATGCATGAGCACATTCATGAATAACAATTGCAAAAAAGAAAATAACCAGAGCTACAGGAAGAGGAATCATTCGCAAGACAAGAGAAGGATTCCTCACTATCTGTTGAAGCGTAATCATGCACCAATCGGTGAGTTAAACTACACTCACTCGGGTTGTCTCACCTCCTTTCGCTTTGCTTCAGTCGGTGACCCGCCTGCTCACCGACTCGCAGGCGTCGCTAACACATTCCTCCTTATTCGTCGGAACAGCGGTCCGGTGCGCTCACCATCTCGCGCCCGCGCCTTTCCCTCGCTTCGCTCGGTCGTTGCTCCTTATTCGTCGCAACCGGCGCCCCTCCTTTCACTTCGCTCAATCCGGCCGGGGTTCTCACCATCTCGAACCCGTCGCCAGACTTATCGCTCCTTACTCGTCGCGACGGCGACCCTTTCGCTTTGCTTCAGTCGGTGATCTGCCCCGAGTTACTCTCGGGACGTCGCCAGACTTGGCCCGATTTATTCATCGGGACCCTCCTTTATCACGGCGGTTACCATATTCGTCCTTTTAAATTATTAATTTTATCAATCTTTAGGGAAATTGTCAATTACAAACTTCGTCTCAGAAGACAGGCTTTTCACAATTCCATCAAGTTTGGCCCAGAGCAATTCCTGCAATATCTTCTTAAATAAGGGACCCTGTTTATATCCCATCTTTTTAAGTCTATCGCCAGTAGTACGAATACTCACCTTGCGCATTCTGGTCAGATATTGGTAGATTCTCCTTTCAACCAATCTACTCCTGGCTTTTAAAACAATAAATACAAGCACTTCTATAGGTAATCCTTGCACCGTTCGATAGAGGAAGCTTGGCTTCAATTCTGATTTTTTGAGCCTTCTTATGACTTCTATTAAACTCTCTCTTCCCCTGACTATTTTCCTACTCTGTTCCCTGGAGAATCCAAAATTCTTGCAGAGATTTTTCACCTCTAAGATACTTAACTTCTGCACCAGGATTAGAATATGGATTATCCAGCTTTTCCCATCCTCTTCCTTAAGAAGAGGGGCGAACCGGGCAAAGATAGCTTTAACCATTTGCAAATCTTTTTTTATCTCTCGGCTCAATCTGATTTTGGGATGTAATGACTTGAGAATCCCGAGTTTATCCAACCGCAAAATTGCATTCTTTGATTGGGGCTCGCTCAGGATGGCAATAATTTCTTCTCTTATTCTCTGTTTACTTAAGTGCCTAAGAATTTTCAATTTTAGCGCATCCCTCACCAGTCGCTCAGTGTCTCTGTCCATAGAGAAGGCATATCTCTCCTGGAAACGAATTGCCCGAAAGATGCGCGTGGGATCTTGGATAAAGCTCCTGTTATGCAAAACCTTAACCTTTCTCTCTTTCAAATCTCTCCCACCACCGAAGAAATCGACCAATTCTCCATAACGCTTAGAATTTAATCTGACAGCCATAGCATTAATGGTAAAGTCTCGACGATATAAATCTTCTCGCAGAGAGCCCTTCTCTACAGTAGGCAGGGCAGCGGGAGATGCGTAAAATTCCTTTCTTGCAGTGGCAATATCTATCTTAATTCCTCCCGGCAAAATAGCTACGGCAGTGCCAAACCTTTTGTGGGCAGTAATCTTGCCTCCCAGCCTCCTGACCAGATAGTGAGCAAACAATATGCCGTCACCCTTAACGACTAAATCTACATCAAAGTTTTCTACACCAAGTAGAAGGTCTCGCACGAAGCCACCAACCAAATAGACTCTGAAATTCTTCTCCTCAGCTATTTTACCCACTTTCACCAGTAAACTCGCTACTTTGGGAGGAAGATTTCTGTTTAAAAGTGGCCCTACATTCTTTTTAAACAGAAGGCTCTCCTCAGGTGCGGTCTCGGGGGTAACTTTGCTCTTCAGGACTTCTATCAATTTTTTCTCCACATCTCGAAGCTCCATTCCTCTTATTGTTGCCGAGGCTGCAGTGGCATGGCCACCTCCTCCAAAAGCCTGAGTAATTTTACCTACATTTACAGCCTTAATTCTGCTACGGGCAACTATGCGAATTCTCTCTTTTGTTCCTAACAACACAAAAATAGTCTCCAGATTTTCGATATCGCGTAATCTATGAACAGTTGCCGCCAAATCAGTGATATAGTTTGAAGACTCAAATTTAATAATGGCAATTTCTGTTCCATTAATCTTAATTCTCTTTTCCAATCGAAGAAGTCTATTTAATAATTTAACCTGAGCTTTGGTCAATTCCCTGCGCATAAAGTCAGAAACCATGTTCAAATTTGCTCCTTTAGTTACTAGAAAAGAGGCTGCTTTTAGATCTGCCGGGGTAGTGGAAGGAAATGTAAAAGATCCCGTATCCTCGTAAATTCCCAGAGCAAGAAGGGTTGCCTCTTCGGGAGAAATCCTGATCCTCCTCTTCTTTAGGAGCTCTACCAGAATGGTGGTAGTAGCCCCATAGCGTCCTCCTATGTCCACTGTTCCCACGAGATCGCTCTTAGTGCGGGGATGGTGGTCGTAGAAGTGGAGAATTAATCCACGATTATTAAGAGCTTGCTTTGCCTCTCCGATCCTTTTGGCAAGTCGCGTATCTACAACTATGAGTCTTTTGACCTTTTTAAAATCAACCTCTTTTTCTCTCCCTATGTCTATGAGATGTGGTTTCTTATATAGATATTCTCTCACACCCTTATCAGGTGACCCGGGCAAGACAACTAAAGCCTTAGGATATATTTTTCTTGCAGCTACAAGAGAAGCCAAAGCATCAAAATCTGCCCCAATATGAGTCACAATCAAATCCATTTAACTACACTCCGTTCCCTTCGACAAAAAATAAGGAGTCCTTGCGAAAGCAAGGATGCAATTTTTCCTCCCTTTCGGGAGGACTCCACCCAATTTTGTCCCGATTCATCGGGACCTACAAATCTCCTTGCTCAATTTTGCGAGGAGTCCAGTTTAATTTAACCTATTTTAGCCAAAAAGTCAAAACTAATATTCTTAGACATTAAATAACTTCACCCACCAGGGCCTTTCTGTTATTATGGCTCCCTGAGAACAGAGTTCCTGACAACAGAAGCACCTAATACAAGTTGAATAACGAATTGAAGGTTTACCATTTTTGGTCTTCCCTACACATTTAACAGGGCAGATTTCCAGGCAATAGAAGCAACGGTTACAAAGCTCGTCAATTATTTTGGGTTTTGGTGATAGTAAGCTTTTTAGCCCTTTCATTAAAAATTGGGGAATTTTCTGGGAAACATCCTGGGAAATTCGTTTGAAATCTTTTACTTCCAAATCTTCAATTTTTTCTCCTAAGATTTCTATATTTCCGGGCAGAAACATTTTTCTTTCCACAGCTATCCTGTTAGTAGGAATATCGAATGGATTTTTATAACCGATGAGTTTGCAGGCAACAAAATCTGAAGCTACAGGATTTTTGCTAGCAAGAATTGCTCCCACCTTGCGCGGGGCGCCACCAGCCGGACCATTTCCCTCCATGGCCACAATCGCATCCAGAATTACCAGATCAATCTTTACCGTATCTAAAAGGTCGACAAGCATCTGGGAAAACAACTCACTGTCAGGCAATTTCAAATGGAACTCGGTCTTTCTCAGTCCGGGAATGAAACCGAAGTTGTTCTTCACCCCTGCGGTAATGCAAGTTAAAGGATGGGTTTTCAATTTAGGAACAGAGATGATTACGTCAAAATCCTTTATTCGTTTAGTCACCGTAAACTTCTTATAAAGACGTCCTTGGCTATTCTCTACTTCCATAACATCATCCTCAAAAGATACAAGAGGAACGCTCGTCTTACGGCTAACTTCCTCAAATCCTGCAATTCGATATGCTCTGGCTAATCCCGTAATAGTTGCCCTCTCCCCGGGACTGTCTCCAATTGCGGGAATTCCTCCTGCTTCCTTTACCAAATTAACCACGGCTTCGACTAGACTGGGATGGGTGGTTACTGCTTTTTCCGGAGGCTTACCTGATAGAAGGTTTATCTTGATTAGAACTCTGTCTCTATTCTTGATAAACTTGCCAATTCCACCAAGTAAACCTAATAATTTCTTTAAAGAATTTTCCAAAACTGGAAGCTGGTAACTTCCACATCTTGCCAATGCTACCCGCTCGGCCATCTTTTATCTCCACACTCTTTTCTATTTCAAAGCTTGATTTTGTCCTCGGGTTTATAAGGAGACTTGATGAACACGGCACGAATGGGAGATCGGGAATCGTTCAGGATATCGTGTTTTTCTCCTGGTTCCAGCCGGAAAGCCTCTCCTGCTCTTCCCACATATTCAGTGCCATCGATCAATAATCTGGCTTCTCCTTCCAAGAAATAGAATGTCTCTTCCACTTCTTTATGGTAGTGAGCTCCCAAGGACCCTCCGGGTTTCAGGACCAAAATTCCCCATTCTATTCTAGGTCCTCGGAAAAGATACTTGGGACCTGCATCCCCAAAGCGGAACTCTTTCTCGCTTTCAGTAACTCTTTCCATATTTTCTCCTGTTTACTAAACGCAGACTAAAGTCTGCTACTCCATCATCCTATTTAGCAGTGCTAAGAGGTCCTCATAACTCACTTCGCGCGGATTTCCTCTGGTGGAGTTAGAAGTGAGCGATTTTTTGGCAAGCTCGGGCAAGTCTTCTGCCTTTACGCCAAATTCTCCCAGACTCAGAGGAATTCTCAGTTTCTTAACTATCCTGTCTACTGCAGAAAGAGCCTTATATGCAGCCTCTTCTTCTGTTAGACCTTCTATTTTTTCTCCTAGAGCAGAGGCAACAGATTTGAATTTCTGAATGCTTGAAGACAAATTAAATTCTATTGCCCGCGCAAGAAGTATGCCGTTTGCCACACCATGAGGAATTCCGTGTAACGCTCCCAGGAATGGGGATACTCCATGAGCAATACCCAAACCTGAATTTGTGAGTACAACGCCTCCCAGAAGACTGGCCATACACATCTTTTCCCTTGCCTCCAGGTTAGAACCATTACTGTACGCAGAAATTAGTGCCTCTCCCACCAGACTAATGCCCCTAATCGCCAGAACATCTGTTAGAAGATTTGCTTTCCGAGAGACATATCCCTCGATGAGATGAGTCAAAACATCCACCCCGCTTGAGGCGGTTATCTCCTGAGGAAGGTTTATAGTTAAAGTAGGGTCGATAATGGCTATCCTGGCAAATAGATAATTGCTGCGAAAACTCCTTTTACTTCTCGTTGCCCTATTAATAATTACAGCATTCCTGGTGACTTCTGCTCCGGTTCCAGCAGTAGTGGGAATGGCAACAAAAGGAAGACCGTATGAATTCAGCCTTTTACTCCCTTCTCCCTCCAGAAATTCTGCCACCGAGGCGAAATTCTCCTCAAGTCCCAGCCCGGCAATTGCTTTAGCCACGTCAATAGTACTTCCGCCACCGATCCCTATTACAACTTTACATCTATTATTACGAGCGAAGGTTACGCCCCTGTCTACTACTTCAGTATCAGGTTCTGGAGAGACCTGGTCGTAAACCACGCAGGCGATTTTCTCCTTGTTCAAGATGCGATTAACCGTATCCAGAATGCCGCTTTCCCGGATAGCTCTCTTTCCCGTCACAAGAAGAACAGGTTCTCCCAGAGACTTAACTTCTATGCCCAGTTTATTTATACTTTCTCTGCCAAAAATTATTCTTGTGGGCAAGTGGAATTCCCACATTGGCCCTCCCTTAGGGTCAAGGCTTCTTTCTTTCTATGTCCAAGAGCCAGGACTCCACTTCCATATCGCCGGGAAGAAGCGTGCGGGCAATCGTCCATTCTCTCTTCGCCCCTGCTTCCTCTCCCAGCCTGTAGTGGATAAGCCCCATATACTTATGAATAAGAGGATTGAAAGGATTAATTTGATTAGACTCCTCGTAATTTTCCAGCGCGGGTGTCAACTTTTCCTGAATAAAGTAAAGAGTGGCGAGGCTTGTATAAGTTGGTCCGTAGTTGGGGTTAACCTGCAGGGATTTCTTAAATAATTCCTCCGCTTCTCTAAATCTTCCCAGTTCGGTGTAGGTTTTGCCTATCTTATTGAGAATCACATAATTATTGGGTTCTTTTCTCAAACCTTTCTCATATTGAACGAGAGCAACATCAGACCTGCCTCTCTCGCGATACATATCACCCAGCCGGACATGCCCACGGGCTCCCACTCCTATATACTCTTCAAGTTCGTCCACTTCCTTTCCTTCTTCTTTTAGTTTAAAGCTATCCAATGCTACTCCCGTCATCTCTTCCAGATTCATCTCCTGCAGAAAATCTCTCAGAACGCTCTGAAACTTTTCCTGGTCTATGCCGAAGAATTGATGGAAAAGTTCATCCCACTGTTTTTCCACTTTCTCAAACTTTTCTTCTTTTCCCTTCCCAGCAGTTTTGCCAAGTTCGTGGAGAAAATGGGTCAACTTATCCCTTCCATAATGCCGCAGTAAGTAATCTACTGCCAGAGACACCTCGGCAAAGGCGAGGATTACTTCTTCCCGGCTTTCCAGACTGGGCATGCCCTGCTTCATTTTCCAGAAATCGATCCATTTCCCTTCTTTTGCTGCAACCGAAAGCACATTTTTATAAACAGGAATCAAATAATCCGGTTGTTGAACTCTCCACCTTGTCTCATGATACTTAGCCAGGCCTTCATTTAACCACAAAGGGACATTTAGCCCTGTCAATTTAGCAAGAAGATAATGGATAAACTCGTGAGCTAAAGCATCGAGCCAGCGATAACCATATACCAGGCAGCGAGGAGAAATAATCATAATTCGGTTAAATTTACAGATTCCAATTGCCCCGGAGACTTCAATCTGCTTCGGGGAAAGACTGGAAGCGTGGGTGAATCCCTCAGTTGTAGGATATACTTCTACCAGAATTTTCTCTTCTGAAAAATAGTCCAGCTCATCTTGTATTTCTTGATATGCTTTCTCCAGAGCATCCAGGGCGTACGCAACGAGAAGATTGTCTCTGGTGGACAGGCGAAGTACGAAATGTTCACTTGAATATTCACTAAATTCTTCTGTGATTTCTTTAGTACCTTCAACGAAGTAGAGAAGGCTCTTTCCCTGTTCATTCCCTGGTTCCATTCGGGATGCACTTTGCAGATACTCTATCGCTTTATCGTAATTTCCCTGATAAAAATGGCATAGGCCGAGTAACCTGAAGGAGTCCGCTTTCTCCGGTTTCTCCAGCACTGCCTTCTGAGCAAGTTCCATTGCCTTCTCTACATTCCATCGATTTAAGTATTCCTCACCATCAACGATTATATCCCCACCATAAACTAGAGCAGGAAGGGTTAACAAAAAAATAGAAATCATTAATTTCAAAAGATTAATCTTGATTTTCATAATCTAAAATTTCTAGTGTAGGGGACTTG
>CAYOFG010000003.1:0-21538 GCA_964403285.1 uncultured Clostridia bacterium
AACCCTGAGCAATCGGGGGGCGCAAAGCCTCGGGGTTACTTAGATAGACAACATTACATTTGAACCGGCCGGGCTGCCGATAACGAGTAGAAGAACCCGTTATGTGTAGTCCGGCCTTTTTTATATGAGCTGCTCGCAGTGTTGGAGTGTAAAGCGAGAGCTTTACAGGAGAAAAGATGGTAGCTTGGTGGTATAGCAAGGCAAATAAGATATGGCTTAGAGTCCTGGCACTGGTTGTAAGCAGTGTGTTTTTCTTCACCCAGGTAGTGGGAGCCTCTTTGCCAGACAGAAGTTTCTGGGCAGAAAGGCGTAAAGCCAGACAGAAGCTTCTCGCTTCCCAGGAAAAGCCTCAGCAATCAGATAGACAAAAAAGTTTAGGAAAGAAGCTTGAAGAGAAAGATGTAGCAGGTGAAGTATCCTCACTTATCACTCCTCAAAATCTATTCACCGTTCCTTCCCAATACGGCACAGTAAAAGAAGTCCATACGCAAGCATCAAATAAGAAACAACAGGGGATGGAGAATAGACTGATTATCCACATCCAGGATGCCCATTCCAGTCCTGAAGCCCAGCTAAATAGCGCAAATATCCTGAAATATATAAGCAATGGAGTGTCAAGCGAAAGCTTGACTAAAAACGGTGAAACTTTCGTTTCACACTCCGAACCTCTTCTGATATGTGTTGAAGGTTCCTCTGATCTTGTAGACACCACACTTCTCTCCAGTTTCCCTGAAAAGAAGATAAAAGAGGAGGTCGCCAGTGAGTTTCTCAAGGAAGGGAAAATCACTGGAGAGGAATACTTTGCCATAGTCAAAAATGAGAAGGTACCAGCTATAAATATTTATGGGGTTGAGGATAAACGCGCATATGAGAAGAACCTGAAAGCATTTGACGAAGGTATCTCCTCAGGGGAGAAAGTCAGGAATTATTTCCAGAAAGTTCAAGAAGAGATTAACCCACTGAAAACCCGCCTCTATAATAAGAAGTTGAAAGATTTAGAATTAAAGATAGAAGCCTACCAGAAGAAGAAAATCTCACTCAGTCAATACTGCCAATACCTCGATGGCTTTTCAAATGATACGGGTTCGATGAATCGAACCCCTACAAAGATAGATGTAGGGGCGACATTTATGGCGCCCGAAAAAGAAGTGAGGAGGAAATATCCCAATTTCGAACTTTTTGTTGAAGCCTCTCAATTTGAGGAGAAGATAGACTTCTCCAGGGTAGATTCTGAGAGGTCAAAATACATAAAAGAACTAAGCGTGAAATTGACTAATGATGAACTATCCGACCTTTTGATTATGAGCCTTGACTATAGATTAGGGAAGGTGACATCAGCAGAATACTATACTTATCTCCAGTCGCTCTCTTCCCGGATGGGAAAGGGTGTTAGGTCAGAAGACCCCAGAATACTGACTGAGCTTGTGACTTCCAAGGAAGGAAAGAATGAGTATCCCAACCTGAACTTATATATCAAGTACAACAAACTCTACGACAGCATAGACCAGAATAAGCTATTCTCAGAGATTAGTGAGTTAGAAGAGGAAGTCAAGGAGAGACTATGTGAGAGAGAAGAGGAGAGGCAATTAGTAAAACTCTCCAGGATGCTTGGCGTTTTACAGGACCTGGTGAGTCTCAAGATTTCCAATGAAGACCTCGCCTATTATTACAAACACCGCGACGAAATAACTCCGGGGATGTTCTCCAATTTCATCACCGCCCACAATGTAGGGGACCACCTGCCAATTGTCATTGCGAGAAGTGAAACGACGAAGCAATCTCTTTCTAAGACCACCCTCTCAAAATTTGAGGAGTTCTACAAGATTGCTTTAAACAGAAACCAGGCTTTAGTAGATAACACAATTTCCCGGATGGAAAAAGAAGGAGTGAAAGTTGCAGTTCTCATTGCTGGAGGTTTCCATACGCCAGGGATTACAGAACTCTTGCGTGATAGGGACATATCCTATGTAGTGGTTACTCCGCGGTTGGGAGAGGGTTATTCTTCTGACTTGGAAATCTCTCCCCGGAAGAAGAGAACAGACCTGGAGAAAGCTATAGCGGGGATTGTAGGGGCATTAAGGGCAAACAATCTATTTGGAGACCCATCATTCCAGACATGCACTGTGATTTACCTTAAAGGCGGCGCTACTTTAATTCTTTATTCTCAGTTTGAGCCAGCGGCCATAGAAGATGCACTCGAAAAGCTGACAGAGAATTGGGAGAGTGAGCTTGGATACAGACCAAAATTGAAGGAAGTGATAAAGGATGTTAAATTTTTGCCTGTAGTGTTACTGGAAGGGAGAAACGCATTTGTCTTAGGAGTTGCAAGAGGAAGTAATGGTATTCTGCCGTTCGTCATTCAATATAATGCAGACCAGAAGAAAGTTTCTGAAGTTTCTTTTGGCCAGGAGAAATGCAAAGAATTTTTCCTTTCACGTTCCTTTGATAACAAAAAAGAGGACCGGGTTGTCGTGCTTGGTAAACTACCGCAACTCTGGAACTTCTTGACCGCTAAGGATGTAATGGTGGCTTTTGGAATGGCCCAGCCCAAACATGAAGAAAGAGTTGCCGCAGAGTTTGTTAAGGTAAAGAAAACTGAAAAGCAAGCCCAACCAATTGAAGAAGAGGAAATAAGAAAGAGTGGATACAGAAAGAGAATAGGGACTGCGAAAAAATCTGCAATCAAAAGTTTAACATCAATCTTTTCTCTACCACAATCCACTGTAGGTTATTTAGAAAGATTAGAAATAAATGTCTGGAGAAACCTTTTAAGTTTAAGCAGAGAAAGACAGGAGGAGGATAGAAAAAGTAAGAAGAAGTATGATGTAATTGATCTTGATGAGAATGCTTTAGGAACTATATGTAAAGTAGAAGGTAAAGAGAAAAAAGTAAAAAATGATGTGGCATTAGAATTAGCAATATATCATGGACTTTTACATATACTTCTTATGCAGAAGAGAGGACAAGGTAAGTTAACCCCAGCGCAACAGTTTGCTGAAGAAGTATGGGTAGTACAGCAGGAGCTCGATTATCTTCTAAGTGATAAATTTACTGGTAGCCAAAGAAATTCTTACCTTAAATATTTAGAAACTTCCAAATACATAAACCATGCAGCTTTCCGAGATTTGTATAAAAGATATACAAATCTTAAAGCACAAGGAGTTTCAGATGAACGGTTAACGTCGGCAATATTTCCCTATGTAAAACAGGTATTTAGAAGGGATGCAAAATATGAACCTAACCCAAAGCGCAAAGAACAACTTGAAAATTTCTTAAAAGAACTGGATTTAAGAAAGTCAATAAGAATACTCAAGCGTAATAAAAAGAAATTAGTTTTAAACTATGTAAATGAATTAGATTCTAAATTCAAAAAAGCCAAAGAAGAAAAGCCATCCAAAGCCAAAGCAAAAGCACCTCCTAAGGAAGAGGCCCAAAAACCCGAACCAAAAACACCGACTAAGGCTGTAGAATTGCAGAAACTACTCCAGATAGAAGAGGCGCTCAAGGATATTCTTGCCAGAGAGATAGAGCAGTTTGCTGCAAAAGATATAACCCCTGATACTGGGAAACTTGATATACAAATAGATGCTGCAAAGAGACTGGCAGAGGGTTTGATGTATCTTATACCTTTCGGCTTTGGAAAGACGCTTACCCTGCGCTTGGCTGCATTTATCCTTGCAACGCAAAAAGGATTTACACTCAAAAATCAAAAGGGTGTTTTAATATGCACTACAACGGATGATTTAGCAGGAAGAGATGCAAAGGTAGCAGGGGAGGTTTTATCTTATTTTGGGCTTGTTGTTGGTTTTGTTACACAGGATGAAAATGGAAAAAGAATAGGTTACATCTATGATGCTTCAGCTAAAGGGATGAAAAAGGTTAAGGAAGAAGATGTTTATAGACAGGCGGATATCATATTCGGCACAGTAGATAGGTTTGTTCATAGATATGAAGATGAGGAGTTCCCTTATGATGGATCAGATGTAGCATTCTCTAAGAGACAGTATTTTATGCTCTTTGATGAGGCAGATGAGACACTTATATATCAGCTTATGACACCTTTTATAATCTCAGGGGGAGAAATACAGGATGCTGAAAGAATACGACAAAGATATATCTTGGCTCGCAAATTTGCTGAAGCGCTTTATCAATCAGGTAAAGGGGTTGATGAAGGTTTAATAGATATATCAAAACGTCTCCAGAAGAGAATAACCCTTACTGGTAAGGGAAAAGCTCAGCTGGAAGAGTTATTGGGTAAGGAATCGGGCTTAACAGCTCAAACAGGCGTTGATAGTAAATCCAGGCTATGGAGACATCTTGTTGAACAGGCCCTTGCTGCAGAAATTTGTTATAAACCTGACAAAGATTACAAAGTAAGAAGCGGCAAAATTGTTATTATAGATGAAACGAGCGGTAAAGAGATGCCTGGAAGAAGGTGGTCCTGGGGATTGCATGCTGCAGTGGAAGCAAAGCATCTTGAGGATGGCGTAAAAGTTAATGTTGAGCAGGTTATAAGAAATACTATGATGCTGAGGACATTTCTGGGCAATAAGGATTTAGTAGTAGATTTTGCCGGCGCAAGTGGAACTATGGATAAAGAATTTATGAAGCGGGTACATAAAAAAGAAGTTGTTGAACCGAATCTTTCAGATAAATATATAAGTACCCGTGTAGCCCTGGTAAATATGTTTTCTACTGAAGCAAGAAAATGGCGTGCATTTGGTGAGGATATTTCTGATGAAATAGAAAATAATCAACCTGTTGTTACTAAGGTAAGAGAAGGAGATGTTGATAAAGCAATAGAACTAATAAAGTCTGCATACAGAGAAAAATATCATAAAGAGATAGCTGGAGAGAGAATAAGGATATTCAATGCAACCTCAGAAACGGATATAGCAGAGATTGAGGCAGAATGCGGGAAACCAGGTGCTATAACTATAGTAACGAATCGCGGTGGCAGAGGGATTGATATTGAACAGAAGTTAGACGATGCTTTGATGAGACTGAAAGGCATAGTTATATATTCTCTATATATAGATGAGTTAGAAGCAACAGATAGACAATTCAGGGGGAGAACCGCAAGAAGGCCTGGCGAGAAAGGTATATTTAAGGCCTTCTGGTCTATAGAAGATGAGTTATTTGATAAGTATAAGGATATATCCGCAGTAAGCACTGCATTGGGAGCTATTAAAGCTGAATTTGATAAGAGCGGAGAGCCTATACAAGCAAAAGATGGCAAGGAACCTCATGTGATAATTGAGCTTATAGCTTCATTGAGAAGGGCGATTATGGATTCGAGGATTCAGCAGTTTGATCAAGATGAGCCTTTTGAGCAAGAGGTAGAGACTAATAAGCAGCAACTTAAAGAGCTTTGGTGGACTATATTAAGAGGCGAATTTGATAATCCTGTATTAAATAGACACATAAAAGGTATAGGTAAAATTGCAGAGGGAGTACCGGCAGAAAAAAGAGGAGATTTCATAAAAGGTATTCTGGCAATATTGGATGATGCTAAATCAATGTATCTTAATACTACCGGCAAGGCAAGAAATGACCTTAATCAGGAAATGCAATCTGCAGAATGGAAAGCCATTGCAGCCCAGGCAGACCCTTATGTTAAATTCAGTGATATCTCAGAGAAGGCATTCAGGTCGTCAATAGAATATATTAATAATAGAATCCAATCTATGATGAAAGGGAAAGAGACACCGCCGAAAGCAGGGGAGAAAGTCCTGCAAGCAGAAACGCCAATTAAAAAACAGCCAGCTCCTTCAGGCAAATATATCTTGAGAAAAGCCGCAGGATATATCTTCGGGGGCGCCTTAATAGGCAGTGCCTGGTATCTCTTAAAGCTCCTCTTAGGGAGTATTAATATAATGAAGCTGGTAGCGCTAGGCGGCACGGAGGCCCTTACCCAATATAGTTTCTTGCGTGCTATTTCCACCACCCTATTTACAGCCTTTCCTGTAGCAGGATGGATTGTATCCGCAGTAGCCTTCATAGTAATCGGCTTTACAATCTATTATACCCATCTAAATAAATTTTCACAGAACTATAAAGGACAAAGATACATATCCCTTGTCTTTAGAGGAACTGCAAATGCAAGGGAATGGTGGGGCGCTATTAAGGCAGTGCCTACAATGGCACTGTTGATGTTAAGCTCTGCCGGGCCATTCGCAGCGCTTCTTACGCTCATATCTGTTATTGCATTTCCTGCTACAGCGTCTATAGCTTTGCCTCTTGCAGTGACAATAGCTGCTTTCGGCGTCTTATCAGGCAGTATAATAACGGTCTTAAATTATAAACAGCTCAAAGAGATAAAAACAATTCAGCCAAGCAACTTGCAGAGGGGGCTTCGTTCATTCTCATTCGGGTTAGTCTCTATAACAGCAGGCGCTCTTCTGCTTATGTTTGGGCCAAGCTTATCAGCCGTTTTAATCAGCGTAGCAGGATTATCTTTAATTGGCTGGAGGTCGCATAAGGCCCTTTATAGTCAATTTGACAAGGCCCTGGAAAAATCAAAACCGGCAAGGAAAGCAAAGTATAGAGGGCTTCTGGGTTCAATAGCTGTATTCGGAGGCCTTTTTGGGTTAGCCAAACTTATGGGTTCAATGCCTTTTGCATTTTTGGTGTTTGGAGCTTTTGGTTCTTTGATTATGTTTACAATAGCCGTTCTATGCGTTATAGCGCTTCCATATATGGCATCCCGATTTGCATCAGTAGAAAGCGAGGTCTTAGGCGGTAAGAAAGGCTTACTTGCGCTAAAAGAAGGATTTGAATCTGGAACAATTAATATCCGAGGAATTGTCATAGGTGCTTTTGGCGCTATTGCCCTTGTAAAAATCATAGGTGCATTAACAGCCGGTCTAACATTATGGCCTGTTGTAGTCACAGGGCTGGCAATTATTACCTCCGTGGTCTTTGGAGTGGGTATATTCAATGCCTATAGAAAAGAAGTTATGAGCCGCGTGGCAAAGGGTGAGAAGCCAAAAGGCACCCTTGCCAGACTTGCTGCTTATGTATCAGATAGCAGGAAAATGACCCAGGCCATTATGCAGAGTGCTATACTTGCAGTAGCTGGACCTTCCCTCGGGGCAGGAGCTTTATTAAACAATGTTGCCTCATATTCACAGAGCATCTTTGCAACTCAAGCGAGGGAGCAGTTTATATCCAATCTGAAAAGTATTTTTGCCACGGCAAATGCTCGGAAGTTTCAGGAAGCTATTGAAAAAGCAAAACAAGCAGCAATGGGAGTTCAGCAGCAACCGAGAGCGCCAACTGGACAAGAAGCCCAACCAACTCAACTAATTCAACCGATCCAACCAACTCAACCAACTAAACCAATCAAACCAATTCAACCTGTCCAAACACCTGCTCAAAAAGAAATTTCCCAACAACAGATAGGAAGTTTTCTCTCCCGGATTCAAGAGGTTACGAAACCAGTTTATGAGCGCGTAAGACAATTTTTCAAGGGAATTACAGAAAAAATAGAACAAACAAAGAGAAGAGTCGATGTTCAAAAATTAGATATTGCTAAAGAATTTTCAGAAAAAGTAGGATATTTATCTTCAAGAAATCTTACTTTAAAAATATATCCAAAATTATCAGGAGTGGATAAAGAGACAGGTCTACGTTATATGGCTGCTGAGGTAACAAAAAATGAATATGGAAATGATAAAGAAGCAATAAGATACTATACATTTTCTAATAGATATTATTACCCAGGAAAAGAACTCTTTGTTGAAGATGGAAAGATGTATGTTATTGTAAAGGAAAAGGATAAAGAACATAAGGTCTATAAGACAGCAACGCTTGTTCAGCAAACAGACCTTGAAGGAAGACCAATAAAGGATGAACGCGGTTGGGATGTTACTGTTCTTCAGTATGTAGAGAATGGACAGATAATAGAAGCACCATTAGGGTTTTACCGAGCCAATCCAACAGAAGAGGGTTTGAGATATCATAGGATTAATCCTGCATATAGTAAAACTGGAGATATGATTGTCAATCTCCTCACAGGCAGGAACCCAGAAACTGGCGAAGTTGACCCACTAAAAGCCAATAGACTAATATTTGGTGAAAACGCATTAATTTCTAAGGGCTCAGATATACAGCTTGGCACATTTCTACTTAATTTAGCAAAAGATGATGCTATAAAGTTTAAAGAACAGGTAGCAAGTTATGCTGCATTCCAGTTTATTGTATTAGGATTAAATCTTTACGCATTGGGAGCTGACCAGATAATCGATTCTCATATCATGCCAGGGATGTTTGTATTATTTGATTTAATTATTTCAAGAAATAACCTGCCTGATAAACTTACTCCCCAGCAGGTTGAAAAGATTAAGGAATTGATTGTTAAAGCTGGAAAAGAAGGCGATGAAAGAGAATCTCAGGAGGCAGCAGATGAATTGATTCAAACCTTAAAAGATAGTAGAGAAGTTTTACCTGAATTTGGTTACTGGCTCAATATGGTTACAAATTTTTCAAGAGCAAGTGGTCTTTCAGACAGTGGATTTATGAGGGAGGTATTCAATAACAAATACATTACGCCGGCAGGAGATGTAAACCTTGTAGCAGTTTTAGAAGAAATAAAGGTATTAGATGAGAATTCAGCAACGCCTGTTTATGTTATCCCTGAAAGAATGGAAGCACGCAAAAGGACATCACCTCACGGCACGGTAAGTGAACAGAAAGTTCACAAGCCTCTGGAATTAAAGATCCACAATCCTGTTGGAGTAACTACAAATGTTCTTCCCCAGCTCGTAAAAATTCTCAATCGCGGCGAAAAATGTAAAGATTATCCCTGGGTTCCCAAAATTATCACAGATACAGTTGAGTTTCCTTTCAGTTTAATAAAAATTCTTTCTGGCGGTAAACTCTTTTCTGATTTACCTACAGTTCCTGCACTTTTTACAGACATATTTCACCAGGTTTATGTTTTTGGTTATCCCATATTTGTTTTTAGAGAAATAGACAGAGCCGATAAGTATATTGATGGTTTAAACAATACATATGCTTTTCTCATTGATAGGGATGGGAATATTTCGGAAAGATATAGAACTCAATACGATTTCAATAAACTGAGACTTAAGCCAGTGGGAATTACCTCAGGAACCGAGTTTCTTGGGAGAAAGTTTGTAAGACCGGTATATGTTAAAGTTGATAAGAATGATAAGATTGAAGGAATAATTATTTTTGGAAGAAAATCCTATGAAAAAGACAATAAAAAGTTCGAAAGAGACCTTGAAAACTATTTTAAACACATAAAGATTGAAGGAGAAGAAGGAGGAATATATGAAACATTACATAAAGAGGAAACAAGACTTTCATTAACATCGGAATTCTCAGAGAATTCTAAAGAGATTAAACCAGAAGAACTTCTTTCATTTATTTTAGGTAGTATCTATCCTTACACTGGTCTTGTCCCCAGTCATATAAGTCAATATTCAACTGAGCCAACAGGGTACACGTATGACCAGGCGTTAGCGTCAATGGTTTTAAATCTTTCTCCTCAATCACAAGAATCTTCTCGAAGAATCCTTGATTATTTCATTAATCATTCAAAGCTCTATAAAAAAGACGGGGTTGTAAATTCTATTGATACAACGAGCATTGATGGTCAATCTGTAGATGAAGGTGTTGATTCAGGGCCGCAAGCATACTTAGGACTTAGTTATCAGGAAAACAAAAAGTTTCTAAACCAGGCTATTGAAATAGCAGAAGTACTTTTAAGAAGACAGGATAAAGATGATGGCGGAGTAATAAAAACAGAACAAGTTGATAATAAACAACAAAAAGAGTATGCTTCTAAATATGAGCTCAACAGTTTACTATACAAAATTACAGGAGATATAAGGTATGAACAAAGAGCAAAAGAGGCATTTACTCAACTTTCCGCTCTTCAACAGTCAATAAAAGTAAAATCAGTTGAAGAAAACCTTGGTACTTATGCATTATTCAGGAATCTTTATGAAATAACAGGTAAAGAGAAATATAAAAAAGCAGCAGAAAAAATTCTTTTATGGCTTTCAACTCAGTTCAATAAAGAACAAGGATATTTCTATCGTGGTTCTGTTTATAAAGGAAAAGCAGGATGGCAGGATGACGGAATCTTTGCAACAGACGCCAATGCACTGGCAATAATAGTTTTAGGACCCGAGGTATTAAATAATGCAAAGAGTAAAGATGGAAAATCGCTGTTTGCTAGCGAAGAAACTGTTTTAAAGATTCTTGAGAACATTGATAAAAAAGCAGCAGTTACGAAGAATGGGAAGATTATTGGCTATGATGCAACGGACAAGGAAGGCAAAGGTGACAGAGACCCAGCCATCTTTCCCGAGTTTTCTAGCCAGGTTGCTTTAGCTAAGAAGATAGCGAGTCTGTCATTAGCGAAGCAATCTCAACCGCCGGGCACCCTGTCATTGCGAGCGGAAGCGAAGCAATCTCAACTTTCTAGAGAAGCTGACAGCATATTAAGCAATTTATCTCAATTAGCCCAGAGAAATGAAGCAGGCGTCGGCTTACCTTATTGCTCCAAACCTGGTATTAAACCTTTCTTCGATTCCACATGGCCCACTCCAGATGCAAAGGTAAGCATTGCTCCAACAGTTTGGTATGCTTTTGCCCAGTTAGGTTATAATCCTACGGATGTCATTGCGAGCCACCCCCTCTCTGTCATTGCGAGCGCAAGCGAAGCAATCTCAGACCTTTCCACGAAGCAGTCTCTTTCAAGAATAGATGTCCAGAAAACCTATCCAATTGATGATATAACAGCCAATATTAGAAGACTCTTATTAGATGGAAAAGAGTTAGAAGCAACAGAATTTCTCTATAGGTTAATGAAGGATTATTCTTCTCTGGAAAATATCCCGGAAGAAATTCAGGTGATAAATGGTCTTACGCAAACCGATAAAGGTAAGAAATCTCCTTCAGAAGAAATAGTAGATTTAGCTTTGAATTATTTCCAGGCATTCAAGCTACACGGTATAAATGATCCTGTAGGTTACAGATATTGGCAAGAACATTTAAATACACAGGATTTAAAAAAACTTAAGGAATTTGTAAAGACTGGACAATTTGGTAAATACCTGGATTATAGAAGAGGAGAATCCACCGGTCTTTTATTCTGGTTAGGTCACCACCCGGATTTAGATAAGTTTAAGGATACTGGAGAAGAGAAATTACTTAAATCACTGTTAAGTGATAAACAGTTGGCATTTAAGAGATTTGTATTCGGAACAGATGGTTTCTTTGGAATAGGAGCAAAGTCTGGAATCATAGATAGTTCCAATGGTTTAATTAAAGAAGGTTTAGAAAGTAAGCGTCAAAAAGGAACGACCAATCTTAAAACATTCAGCCTCCTGGTAAATCTCTATGAGATAACAGGAGATGTCCGATACCGGTCAGCAGCAGAAAAAATATTAAAAAGTTTAGCAAAGTTATATGATAAAGAAAAAGGATACTTCTACACAGGTTTCGTCTACAATCCAGAAACCAAAGAGTGGAATGTTGATAAACAATACGACGCAGAATTTAATGCCTTGGCAGTATTAATATTAGGCCCAGAGATATTGGATAATGCAAAGACAAATGACGCATTATTCAAAAAAGGAGATTATTTATTTGATAAAGAAGGAAAAACAACAGAAAAAATTCTGAAGAGCTTTGAAAATGCAAAACTAACAGTGAACATCGAAAAAGATAGAGACAGCAAGCCGGTGGCCGGTTACCAGAAAATTCCTGGAGACAATATACTTTCTACCGAAACAACATTATATGTTGCTTTAGCAAGGCTTATTAATTCTTCGCAAAAAGTCGAACCTAAAACGGAAAACTTGAAATTTAAGACAATATATACAAAAGATGATATAGAACATATCCGAAACGAATTGAAGAACTATTGGGGAAAGTGGGATCCCCTTGCAAAAGGAGTAGCAACAATAATATTCCGGGAAAATGCCGAAAAATGGGCTAACAAAACTTTTGACAAGATACTTAGTCAGGGTGAAAAAAGGGAATCTCCCAAAGACACTACCATAATTGAATGGAATATTGATAAAAAGAAAGCAAAAGAAATCTGTGATGCAATAAACATCTGGGGAGATAAGGATAAAATAATAAGTCTTCTTTCTACCCTTTATGGATTAGATTTTGCAAGAAAGATAGAGTCGTTTAAATCAAATGGCTTCTGGATAGCACCTCAAGCAATGTCATTGCGAGCGTCAGCGAAGCAATCTCAGACGGAAGTGGAGAAGATTCTGAAGGAACTTGAGAATTTAGAAATAGAAACTGTTTTAGGAATCTCACTTCCAGAAAGCATTTCAGACGGAGCAAAATTTGACAGTTTAACCTCCGATCTTTCTGCTTCCGCATTATATGCCTTAACTAGGTCAGGAAAAAATCCTTTTGCCGAAACTTTCACAGGTGTCATTGCGGAAACCCCTTCAAATGTCATTGCGACCCCGATTCATCGGGGGAAGCAATCTCAACCGCAAATCCGCGCCCTCTATTCTGTTGAAATGTATGAAGGCAAAATCCCTGATGAAATAAAGACTCGATTAGAAACAGGAAAACAAGCAGTTGAAGAAAAAACCCAATTAATAAAGAAACTCCTAAGAAAAAGAGAACTCGAAAGAAGAAAAGAAAAACTTCTTACTGTCCTTGCGAGTCATCCCCATGGTGTCATTGCGAGTCCCGATTTTAATCGGGACGAAGCAATCTCTTCTAAGGAAGAACTCTCTTCAATTGAAAAAGAGCTGTCTTCTCTAAAGAATATCGGAACACTCATCTGGTATGACTATAAGACAAATATCTGCTACTACATTTCTCCTGAAGGCATCGGCGTTCTCCTCACCATTGTTTCACCATTGGATAAGGTAAAAAAAGATGTATCAGCCCTCAAAGAGAAATTTAAAATAATCAGTGAAGAAGTCCAACTCTACGAAACAGAAGGAATAAGACCTGTCCATTTTCATTGGTTTACTGTATCTGAACCTGCTGACAGGGATAATGATGGAGAGCCTGATAAAGAGGATAAATACTACGATGTAATGAGAGTAGAAAACCAGATTAATCAAGAGGTCACTTATGTAACCTATTTCCAGCAGATGTATAAAGAAGTGAATCCACGGCTTAAAACAATCACTTACGGATATTACGATTCAGCAAACGATGTCTATTATCCTCTTTACACAATCCCATCTACAGATGAAGCAGCAGCCCAGTATCTGGGTAAGAATAATCTTGGAAAAGAAACAGAAGTTATTGTTGATTTTGATGCACAGGGAGCTAAGAAACAAGGGGAAATAAAAAATGTAATAATAAAATATGAACCAGAAGTTCTAAAAGATAACGATGGTGATGTCATAGGGTATAAGATTGTAGTTAGAGATTTTCGTCCAGGAAAACATCCTTATGTCGTAAGGTGGAACGATAGATATGGAGTTATTCAAAAAGAGATTATAGGAGAAGAAAACAAAGTTGGTAGTAGAAAGGTGGTCTATTATTATAATAATGTTGATAAAACTCAAGGAATTGGCACAGTCACATATGCATTTAATCCTGAGACAAAAGAGTATGACAAAGTTATAAGCATAGGCATTCCTCTGGCGACCGGAGGGGCGACATTTATGGCGCCTATTCAAGTTCAAATAATAAAATTCGAAGATGCATTAAGAGCAGGATTAAATGAGAAAGATTTCCAGGAATTAGCAGATAAACTTTCTCGGAGAGAAGATATAACCAAAGACCAAAGGTACAATAAACTTGCCCAATATCTTACCACCCAATGGATAGACCAATACGGCAATACGGTAAAAGAAGAGAAAGGAAAGACAGTAACCACTATAGAATATTATGAGTATGGAAGAGAGATAGGGAGGGAGACATATGTTGGCAAGAAATTAATTAGTAAAGGGAGATTTGAAGATTATGAAGATGGGCTGGCGAGAGTAGAGATAACGGATGTAATAAACAATAATAGGATAAGGACAGAATGGTATGATGAGTATGGACTGGTACAGAAGATAAAGGTAGGAGATAGAATAACCACAGTAGAATATGACGAATATGGGAAAGAGACAGGAAGGGAGACATATGTTAGGGGGAAATTGGTCAGTAAAGGGAGATTTGAAGATTATGAAGATGGGTTAGCGAGAGTAGAGATAACAGATGTACTCAACAATAACAGGACAAGGACAGAGTGGTATGATGAGTATGGGCTGGTAAAGAAGATAAGGGTTGGTAACAGAATAACCACAGTAAGTTATGATGAGTATGGGAAAGAGACAGGAAGGGAGACGTATGTTAAAGGGAAATTGGTCAGTAAAGGGAGATTTGAAGATTATGAAGATGGGTTAGCGAGGGTAGAGATAACGGATGTAATAAACAATAACAGGACAAGGACAGAATGGTATGATGAGTATGGGCTGGTAAAGAAGATAAAGGTTGGTAACAGAATAACCATAGTAAGTTATGATGAATACGGGAAAGAGACAGGAAGGGAGACATATGTTAGGGGAAAATTGGTCAGTAAAGGGACATTTGAAGATTATGAAGATGGGTTAGCAAGGGTAGAGATAACAGATGTAATAAACAATAACAGGACAAGGACAGAATGGTATGATGAGTATGGGCTGGTAAAGAAGATAAGGGTTGGTAACAGAATAACCACAGTAAGTTATGATGAGTATGGGAAAGAGACAGGGAGGGAGACGTATGTTAAGGGAAAATTAATCAGTAAAGGGAGATTTGAAGATTATGAAGATGGGTTAGCAAAGGTAGAGATAACGGATGTAATAAACAATAACAGGACAAGGACAGAATGGTATAATGAGTATGGACTGGTACGGAAGATAAAAGTAGGAAACAGAATAATAACAGTAAGTTATGATGAATATGGAAAAGAACAGTTAAGGATAACTTTTGGTAAAGATGGGACAGCGATAGCTTTAGGAAGGTTCAAAGGATATGACGACAAAGGCAATGCTATAGTTGAATTATTAGAGCAATTACCTACCCTTCTTAATGATGAACAGAAAAGTGTCATTAGTAATATACTTTCGTCTGAAGAGATAACACCTGAACAACTCACTCAAATAGATCAGATTCTTGCCGAAAAAGCCTCCTTTGTTAAACATCAGCTCTACAATCAATATGGCGACTTAATAGAAGAAGAAATTACTGGAACTCTGAAGACAGTAGTTCTTTATACTGAATATAGTCAAGAATGGGGAAGAATCGCCTTAGCCTACGATTCAAAAACAGATGCTTACACCATTCCATTTAGCATCGGCAAATTCACTGGTGAATACGATAAAGAAGGTTATGCAATAGTTAAAGCAATAGACGATTTAACATCTCTATCTCAAGATGTAACTACTCAATTCATTGAGCACAAAGATAATCCTGAAAAACTCATTACCATTCTTGAAGGTATTTTTACAAATCCTGGAAACCTTATCGTCAAAACCAAAACCTTTGACGAGTTTGGAAGAGAACGAAAAGCTGAGTGGGGCGACTGGAAAGAAGAAAAACATTATGATGGTGATACAGATAAAGTAACTACAACCACACTGCAATACAAAGACAAGGGTGTCTGGACAGATGTCTGGAAAACAGACAGCACCTCTCAACTTGTTAATTTAGAATCATTATTAGGTAAAATAGAAAACCTTCCTTTACAAATACAGCAAGAACTTAATAGCTTAGGTATTACTGACAACACACCCCTCCAGCCTGTCATAGTTACTCGAACCATAGCACCTGGAATTACAGTAACATGGACAGACTATTACCTTTTTGGTGACATCTGGGGAAGAAAGGTAATAAATGAAAGAAGCGCTAAAATTAAAGATAAAGAAGTAGTGTTAGAAAGAGTATTAGGAGTTAAATGGGAGGGAAGAGATTTAGTAAAGAGTTATGAACTTACAGGCGATAATCAAATAATGACAACTTATATTACCAAAGGTAAGACAAAAGCTTCAGAATTATTTACCAAACAAGTTCTAAATGCTTATCAAGAGAAGTTTAGTCATTCTTTATGGCTCGACCTTTCAAAAGTTGGTATACATCAGGATGCGCTTATTCCTCAAGTCCAAGAAATAAAATGGTTGAAAGAAGGAGGTACTGCTACCCAAATTACATTCAAAGAGCCTGCTGATGAAGTAGCAAATAAGATTAGTGCTTATCTTTACATAATACCTAATGACCCACTCGGAAGAGACATAGCGAGAAGAATTCCCACAAGCAAAGACAATATAGGTACAGTTATCAATTTGTGGTGGGAAACTACAGGAAAAGATGGTGTCAAAGTTCCTTTTGGAATACTGCCAAAAAGTATTGTAATCCATCAAAGTGGTAGATTCGGTGAAATAAAAACTTTTGAAAAACTGGATACTATAAACGGCATTAAAGGTTTTCTATATTCAGTAAAGAATGCCAATTATTATAAGATGAGTGAATTCTGGACACCCAATGGACAATTGTATAGAGAAGAATGGGAACAGGTGATGTCTTATATCCTTAGACCCATTCTGCCAGACAGAAAATTTGTGTATTATGACCTTGGTGTTCCTTACTTAAACCCCTTGTCCACTAAAGATGAAAAAGGAAACATAATCGAAAAGTGGACAAAGATAACTTATGACCCCAAGACTGGAACTCAGTGCCAGGAAATGGAAATTAGAAAACTTCATCGTCCTGCATGGTTTTTGGGAAGATGGGAAACCCAGCATCGATACTACGATATTTATGGTAATCCCATTAGGCCTTCTTTAGATTTCTCAAAAGGCAAAATAGAGACATCTATTAGCGATAAGGTACTATTTAAAATAATAGCTATAGGGTTATTACTTTCATGGATTGTTACATCAGTTTTATGGTGGATAAAATGGAAGCTTTTCAGGAAGAAAGTGGATAAGAAACAAGGGTCAGCTAACAATTTATATGATGAAGAGTTGATGAAAAAAGCAGAAGAGCGTCGAGTAAATAAGATTTTAGTTCCCGGTAAGCCTCAAGATACACAAAGGACAAAATATTCTGATGGTCCTGTAGAAGGTAACTTCCTATTCCAGTTACGTGTTCTTTATTATTTGGTTATGGAATGGAGAAGAATTGAGAATGGTTGGGCGGAGAATGATACAAGGCTTCTTGGAGATGATGATTCCTGGCTAAATGGCTTAGATGAGTTTGCTATGATTGTTTCTATCTATTTAAGAAGGACTATAAAGGAAGCTAAAAAAGATAGCGATATAACAGAGGATAGTAATCATATCTGGAGCCGTTTGGAAAGATATATTGGTGAGCATGCAGGTTTATTAAAAGAACTTTTAGATAAATATGAGAGAAACCGGGCAGGTAGCGATGATATAGAAGAATTACTAAAAGAAATGGGAATAAGAAAGCGAAACACTGGATTTAATGTCCAGTCTGAAAATATGAGAATAGTTCAGGACTTAGTTCAGGATTTGGCACACGAAAATAACATTGATTCAATTGAGCACATTATTGAGCAAGCCATTGGTAGAGAAGTTTCTTTTTCACTTAAAGATGTTGATGTCAAGGACGCTCCAGGATTAAAGAGTATTCAAAATAATCACCTTGAATACGTAAAAGCAGTAATGGCTGAGAAATTTGATATACCAAAAGACCATATTGATAGTTTTATTAATGAGTATAAACGATTTAAAGTGAAAGAAGGATTTGACCTTTTACCTATTCATCCTTGGAATATTGAAGCAGCAAGAACACTCCCGCATATAATTTTAACGCTCCTTGCAGCTATTATCTGGTTTAATAGTAGTGGCGGTGGAGGCTCTGTCTTTCCATATGTAATTTCTTTAGTGTTGGGCTCATTTAGTGGACCGTTTATAATATTGTGGGGATTTTTAGGATTAGGACTTGCTTTTAAATTAATAGCTAACTTTGTAAATACTCATCGTTATGAAAGGAGTTATTTACTTCTGATAAAGAGAGGCAGACTATGGAATCCAAAACTGTGGGAGATATTATCCTTTATTTCCAGGATTATATTCTTTGGTGGCGTAACTGCCTCCTTATGGTTTTTTGTTCACGCTCCAGATTTTCCAACTGCCTTTTTAGTAAAAGGAATCATCGCTTTAGTTACCTTTATGGAACTTTTAGGCGTTATTTTGCCTTGGGTAGGAAATCCAATCAGTACAAAATTAGAATCAACTGCCAGTAGGGCTCCTCCATTAAAAGATACCCGTAGATTCCGCTTCCTTAAATTCCTCAATGGTCTTAATTACTCACCTACTCGCCCTGTATCTATCCTCTGGCAATCTTTAAAATATCACTTCAAGCCCTCAGTTCCTTCTGGAGGGAAATTAGCAATGTTTATGGCTATTTTATTCTATTCTCTCATGTATTTTTCTTTCATTGGTTTAGGTGCTTTTATGGGTAAAGAGGTTCTCCATATATGGCTATATGATCAATATTTACTTGGTAATATTATAAGGATAGGTTTAGGAACAGGGATGTTTCTCTTCTCAATATATCTTCTAAGATACGGACTTTCCGTACTCTGGACAGGGATAGGCTCTTTCTTTGTTAATTTTCCTGTTAAGACAATTGGTTCAATTTATGGCATGGGATATCTCTTTGCAGAAATGTTTGGATTATTACCTCAAATATTAGCTGGTCCATTAGGGTGGGCTATAGCGATAGGATTAATATTTACAATGACACTTGAGCCAAAGATTTTAGGTTATTTTGAGAAAAAGAAATCTTCTTCTATAAGGAATTCTAAAGATTTTGGTGGAACCACGGGTGTTATTTATGCAGGCGGAGATCAACTACATTCCTATATATTTACATTTTTTAAAGGTAATGTAACGAATGCTACCAACGAATTTTTGACTAGATATAAGTATTTAAAGACAAGGGATTCTAAAGGAATTGACACAATTTCTAAAATACTCGGCCAAGATTCCTTGGAAGAATGTCTTAATCTTTTGCATCAAGCAGAAATAAAATCTAAGGTTACCCTGTGGCATCCTTCTCAGTTAGTTCTCCCAGAAGAGGGTTCTAATTTATCAGGCGACCTCCAGATTTCAGTAAATAATAAAGAAGAGAGAGAGAAAATTCTAAAAGCCTGGCATATCCGCAGGTGGTTGGTAACGATGTGGACTCGTGGGGGTCAATCTCATGATACCGGCATTACTATTATAGATATTGCCTTGGCATTTAAAAAAGCGGGTTTAAGTGAAAACATTGTATTTTATCTTTCAAGTAATAAATTTGATGATAAAGGTAAGAAACCTTCCCAAGAAGATTATACAGTAACCTCAGAACTTGGTCAAAGGGATAAATTAGCAAGATTCATTGAGGAATTAGCTGGCTGTCGCGCTCATGTATTTCATGACTGGACACCTTTTGGATTTAAAGCTGGCTTTATGACCGGAATGGATTTATTCTCAGAAGAAATATCTAAATTAAATTCTTTGGTCATAATGGACCGTAATGCTACTGTTGGTAATTTAGATGCCTTTATTGAAGATATAAGAAAGATGCGTGCCAGTCCAGGTTTAGTTATAATTGTTCCGGGAAGAGGGACGACCAATATTCGTATGCGTGCAGGTCAGGGTTCTCAATTAATCGAAGAAGGGCACCGTTCCTATTTGAAAGGCATTATGTTGTTAGGAGGAAGAGCAGGAGAATCAGTAGGAACTGGTTGGGGTAATATTATGGGTATTCCTTATTGGGAGGTGCAAAAGCATTTAAGTAATCCTTCCTATCCTACAGTGGCCCTTACCTCTCGTATTCGAGCAAGAAGAGGCTTTATAGAGAATTTTATGTCTAACAATTATGGTTTGGTAGGTTTTATTCCCCATGCGGTAGGAATCTCAGAAGATATATGGGCAGTAGAGCAGCAAGCTCATAATATGATTGGCATAGGTAGAACACCCAGATTTGATCGCTCCAAGGCATTCTGGCATAAGATAAGAGAGACCTGGTCTCATGCTGCCTGGTTTAGCGCCTATCCCAGATGGTCGAATGGTTTACCTCAAAAGATGCAAGACCAATTAATGCAGGAGACAGGAGAATTGGGTCCATTATCTATATTTGCTAAAGAAGCAAGGGCCTCTGGAGCAAGATTTTTCTTAACCGCCCCCCTTGCTCTAGTATTTCTTGCTTTAGTGCCTTTATCTGGAATATTCGGTTTCTCTCCTTTTGTAGGACTGATTTTAATCCTTGCTTTTATTGGTATCATCATTGGTCAAATCTTGACCGTCCATGGTTTAGTCGCCTATTTAGAAGCCTCTGGTTTTAATCTCTCTTCGGGTATTGCGGGTGGCTTTTTGAGTCTTGGTTTTGGAATTCCCTTCTTAGGTCTTAGTCCTGCAATACTCACCTTGGGCTTTATTTTAGGTGGTTTTATTGTTGGCTTTGGTCGCTGGGTTTGGTACCGAGGAAGGGATATGATTCTTTTTGGTCCACAGCTTGTTGTTCATACCTTAGGTCAGGTTGTAAGGCAATCACTTGAATTTGTATTGTCTGGTGAAGAACCAGATGATTATAAAAGTGTAGATATACGAGAGAAGGTAAGCGCTAAATATGCAAGAGAAAAATATAGAAACATTGTGAATATAAGATCAGTCTGGTTTATCGGATTAGCTTTATTCTTAATAAATATGGGTGCTATATCTATAGGGATAGATTTTCTTAATATTCTTCTTTTGCTTCCTACCTTGATCTTTTCTGTTAGTTGCTTAATTGGTCCTTTTGTGATGAATGTGGATATTGGGAAGAGTCTAAGAAAATTGACTTGGGCTCCGAGGCTCGTTGGATGGGCTGTTGGTTTTGGGACTTTATTTGGAATAAGAACCCTTCTTCGAGCTCAAACTTGGATATTACCCTGGATGGGTTTATTTATTCTGGGAGCAGGAGGAATCTTTTTATTTGGATATGCACTAAAATGGTGGCTAAAAAAGGAGATGGACAAAGATACATTAAATAGGATGTTAGATGAGAGATTATTTTCCGACGGAGCTCGTATAGTTTCTAATTTCTGGCGCGCCTTTATTCTTTCCTTATTTGTTTTTGTATGGTTTCTTATTGTTCCTATCCCACCAGTCGCTATTTTTACAACGACTGGTAATAACTTTATAACAATTCCGAAATTTACTTTATTAGGAATTGTAGGTGGAGTTGTAGGAATTGCCTTTATTTTACTTTCTCTCTATAAAGCAGTAGGCTATTTTGAATATAGAAACATCCAGAAAAAATATAAGAAATTATATGATAAATTCTTAACCCTTGAACCAACTTTGCCATCTGAGGTGGCATCCAAGATTCGCGCTCTCTTTAATGACACTCAAACCTACCTTGACCAGGAAAGTTATAGTTATGCAAAGAAGATGTTGAGAAACATTGGGGAGATTGTTCCTACCCTTGCATTGCTATCGGGCATAATTTATAATTTGATAAAAATTATTTCTAATAGAAGACTAAAATTCCTTACCAGCCAGTTTCAAGCACAGATTAGAGAAGTTAGACGTCTTATTGCACAGGGGGA
>CAYOFG010000003.1:21638-83385 GCA_964403285.1 uncultured Clostridia bacterium
TTACTCCGCAAGAACAGAATGCTTTAATGGTAAGTAATGGTTTTGACCAAAATAAGGCTATGGAACAGGCCTATGAAGGAATTGAGACATTTAGAAAAGTGTTAACAAAAAGGGAAGAAAGTGTATTGGGCATACAATATCACCGTTTACTATATCCTATTTTTCGAAGGATACTATTACCTATAGCAATATTAACTCTGATCACTCTGGCTTTATCCGGTTGTACCCCTGTTTTTGCTCAAACTACAACCCAAGCTCCATCCCTAATTTTTCAACTCCTATCCTTCATCGGTGTTTTTATCTCAAGCAATCTGATATTTATTGGGGTAGTTTGTCTTTTGGCAGTATTAGGTGCAATAATCAATAGTTTGGCTTTTAATATTATTGGCGGTTTTTTTATTTCTTGGTTTGTAGTTCTAATTTTTCAAGAATATGAAGTGGGTCTTTTTGCAGTATATGAAGGAAAATTAGGATGGCTGGGTTGGGTTATTATGATGATAGCTCCTTCAATAGGAATAGGAGCAAAAGAAATTGGGATAAGCTTATGGCGTATATTCTTTCCGATGAGTTGGTATAAGTGGAGAACGAGAAAACTTATTGAATTACAAAGTAAATTAGTAACATTAGATAAGTGGATAATAGCAAAGAAAGGTAGCGGCAGCGGTCAAGTTCAAGGTGTGGACTTCTATCCCGACTATGAGGCTGGAGACACAATACTTAATCCAGAATATGAAGAAATCCAATCAAAAATTAAAGGAATAAGAAGAGAGATAGAAAAAATCCAATCCAATCCCAAAAAACCTCGGGCACCGAATTCCGACAACTCCACCACCCTTCGTTCCTTCAACCCCTTTGCTATAGTGTTAAGTGTGGTTGGGTTAGGTTTTATCCGTGAGCATCCGGTTATGGCTATTGCCATTTTAGGTGGGTTGGGTATTTTGGCTATTGCTTCCATAAGGCATTGGTTTGCTAAGCATCAAAATAGTCCACCACACAAAGAATTAGAGAAATTCTATAGCAAAATCTGGGAAGAAGCTAACAAACAAGATGATTTTGACCCGCAAGCCCTTGAAGCTTGTAGAAATCAGAGTCAAGCAGAATTTCCAGATGCAGTAAATCTTCCAGTTGCTGAAATAGATGAATTTAAAAATATCCAGAGTAAATTAAGACCGATATTAGATGAAATAAATGAACTCGTTGGTGATGCCTTCCTACCCAATCCTTCCGAATTCTATCATGTTACTATCTTCTCTCAGGGTGAGTTAAATCCTACAGAACGTCGTAAGGTTCATCGAGCTATTGCACAGACAAAGCCATTCAAAATAACTTTCAAAGGTATTACTTTAACCCGCGATTCATTAATACTCAAAGGATATCCAGATAATAATGAAATCTTTGAGTTAAGAGAAAAATTGAAAAAAGAAATTGGACAACGGATTAATCCTATATATCCAGTAGTCCATGTTACGCTGGGTAGATTTACCAGACCACTTGGAACAGATAAATATAAGATTCTTAAAGATCTGGTTTCCCGCGATCTCAATACAAGATTTGCTTCTGTGCCGTGTACTTTTGCCAGCGTAGTTGATGTTCTGAATGTTTACGAGTTAGATATACGAAATAAGGGAGAGAGAATCCTTTTTGACACTGGAGAATGTCCATGTTGTATTGGCCGGGCAATTGTGGAAGGTGAGGTTGATTTTGATGAAGTGATGGAAACTTTATTGAAAGGAAAAATTTTAACTCATGTTATAGACTACGTTGGTAGAAAGGAGATTAAAAGAAGAAAAGAAGGTAGATTTGAATTATTATTTAATCCTGAGCGAGCAAGATATGACCAAGCTACAGAGAAAGATACACCAGAAAAGAAACACGTTCATGAAGCTTTTAATCCCAATGATAATTTTAATAAGATATACGAAGAAGACCCACATCAGAAATTATTTACATTCAACCTAAATGGCAGGAATGTGGCAATAAATGTACAAAAAAGTCCACATTGTCCATATCATTTTCTTATCCTCCCTGAACCAGAGAGCAATCAGCCTCAATTTCTGACCAAGGAAGCAATCGAGATAGCGTTGTTCATATTAGGCTTAAGCAGGCAAAATTTAAAGGTTATCTTTAATAGTTGGGCAGCTGGGGCTTCAATTAATCATCTTCATTTACAGGCTTTAGGTTGGTGGGAAGAATGGCGGGGAAAGGTACCCATAGAGGATGCAGATAAAGAAGAGGTGGCAACTATCCATGGTGTTAAGATTTCTCGTTTAGTTAACTACCCTGCTTGCGGTATTATTTTGGAAAGTGGTGACACAGCCAAATTAACAGAGAAGACATTTGATTTTGTAAAGATTTTGCAAGCAAAGGATATTCCCCACAATTTAATCTTTATGAAGGATAAGGTATATGTGATACCCAGGTATGCTCAGAAAGATGGTATTATTTCTACTTGTGTTGCTTGGGCAGAGATGGCAGGTGCAGTGGTTGCAAGAGGCAAAAAGCAATATAAGAAGGCTACTGAAAAGGATGTTATTAATGAGATTAAGAGTGTAGCAATTAAAGAAGACTTATTTAATGATGTGCTTAAACAATATCTCAAGGATAAGACACTATCTCCAAATCTTCTGGACAAATATGAGTGTAGGAAAGAGGCGCAAACTTTAATTTCTTTCCTTGCTCAAAGGGATAAACTCCAGCCGGCAAACCTAATAGTGGCCTTAGGAAATAGTCGGTTAGAAGTGCCCGAGCTGGCCGCAGAACTATATCATCAGGGATTTGCTAAGAAGATACTTGTTTCTGGCGGTATTGGGCATGAGACACCATTTTTAAGAAGAAATGTCAGACAATCTGGAAAATATAGCATAGACAATTTAGATAATTTACCTGAAGCGGATATATTTAAGGAAATTTTGTTAGCCAATGGAGTTCCAGAGCAAGCCATTGAAGTAGAAAGAAATTCTACTAGCACCAAAGAAAATATCATAAACAGCAAAAAACTGCTTGAGGAAAAAGGTATTGCCCATAATAAAGTTATCTTAATTCAACATCCTGCATTGCAACGAAGAGCTGTGGCTACATTTAAACGTTGGTTTGGAAAAGGAACTAAATGTATAAGCTATCCTCCTTCCTGGCAAGAAATTTGGGAGGCATTAGAGACTAAAGAAAGATATGAGCTGATTGACCTGGCTGTGGGAGAACCGAGAAGATTTGAAGAATATGGCCCTCAAGGCACAGATGACATTATTAATGTTGAGGTGCCTCAAAATGTATTAGATGCGTATCGCTCAATTATAGTGAACAGTCCATATGTAAGACATCAGTTAGCAACCGAAGGCGTTGAAGTTTCGGATAGACAGGCAAGGGTTAGTGCCAAGGTTTTGCAGAAATTAGTGGCTCATCCAGAAGCCAGAACTGAGGATATATGTAGCGAGTTGGGGATTTCAAAAGAAACACTGTTATGGGCATATCAGACCATAAGGAATTCGCCAAAGTTACAAGACACGTTGGTGCATAGAAATAAGATGCGTGGTGTTGTTGATGACTTATTATTCTTGCTAAAAGATAGAGATTATCTTAATAGATATTTCCAAGGTGAAGTTGTTTATCCTTTAATAGTAGAGTTTCATCCAGGTGAGTGGTGCCCTAACTCCTGTGTATACTGTTATAGCAGGCATAACAGAGAATGTCCTTTTGAGTATCAGGACAGAAAATATGGCCGAAAGCCTTTGACTCCCCAACAGGCCCAGGAATTAGTACAGGAGTTTGCAAAGAAGGGTACAAGGGAAATATGGGTTTCTGGCGGTTTGGAACCTCTTGCAGGGACAGGGAAAGATGTAACAATAGCTATACTAAAGACAGCGCATAAGAATGGTCTACGCACAAGGCTATACACCGATGGTCATTTGTTCGATGGAGAAGTTCGTGAGGTAGCTCTTAATTATTGTAACTGGGTGAGATTTAGTATTAGTGGCGTGACAGAAAAAATGTATGCGGCTGTTCAGAGGCCGATAGCGAATAGATACAATTTTAAGGGAGTTGTACAAAATATTAGAGAATTTATGAACCTTAAGAAAGCGCAAAATTCAAAAGTTGAAATTGGTATGAGCTATTTAATTATTCCTGACCCAGCTAATTATAAAGATTTAATTAAAGCAGCCGAATTTGCCCATAAAATGGGGTTTGATTTCTTTGCTGTTAGAGTAGATATGGGTAGTGTTGCGAGAAGATTTAACCATGAAGAGATTGCTGAAATTTCAAAACAGATAGAGATTATAAGAAAAAATGGAAGAGAAGGTAGATATGGAAGGATGGGGCTTGATTTACGTGGCACACGAGCAGAAGAGTTAGAAGCAAAAGAAATATGTCCGGATATGCAAAGGGCCAAAAATTGCTACGCCAGATTGATGAAGATGGTAGTTAATCCATTTGGTGTGGGTTTTGTCTGTGATTATGTTGAGCATCCCAGAAATGCCAGGTACGAGTTTGAGGTTGGCAATTTTGTAACTGAGGGTGTAGAAAAAGTTATTAAGAATAGCAATAGAATGAGACACGAGGTAGGTAGTTGCCAGGAATGTAATATAGATTGTCTTATTCATGAGCAAGTAACCAATACACTAATGGAAAAGTTTGAGGAAGATAAGGAGTTTGGCATTTCTATGGATGAGCAGCCATTTAGAGTTAGCGGTAAAGCAAAGCAGTTAAAACGCGAAAGAGCACTTGTAATTGGAGCTACTGGTTTTATTGGTTCGCATATAGTTGATAGATTGTTAGACAATGGCGAGGAAGTAATTGCCCTTACCCGCAATGATAAAGAGGAAACACTGTTTAGACTTAAAGATAACCTTAGGAACAAAAATCTTCGTTTAATTTACACTGGCGACCTTTTAACCTCAAGGGGCCTTTCTGATTTAGAAGATGCAATTATAGAAGCTTCTGTAGTTTATCATTTTGCAGCAAAGACAAGCGCTCAGGTTAAAAACATCCAAGAGGCCATTGAGACTTTTACTGTAAATGGACTGCTGACGGCTATTATAGCTGAACTTTGTCAGAAGCATGGTAAAAAGCTAATTTACGCTTCATCTGCCCATATTTATCTCAAATCCCAGCACCCTAAGGATGCAATATGTTCAGAAGAAACATCTTTACCAGTTTCAAATCAGACAACTCAACAATTAAAAGCTGCTTTCGAAGACTTCAAAGTGTATGCCAATCAATATATTTCTGGAAAAGTCTCACAAGTTCCTGAAGAATTTGTAACCAAGTATCTTAAAAGATTCGGCAGTACTATTCAAGATATAGAGACAGCCTTTCCTGAGGGAATATATCCTTTATCAAAGATTCTGGGAGAATATTTTATCAAAGAGATGAAGCCAACAGGCAAAGGCATAATTTTAAGATTCACCAATGTTTATGGTCCTAAACAGAAGGAAACAGACGTTGTAGCAATTATCACTAATAGACTCTTAAAAGAGAAACCCGTAAAAGCCACAATAGATACAAGGAATTTTGTATATATTGAGGATGTAATAAAGGCTATTATAGCTGCAGGCAAAAAAGATTTTGCTCAGAATGAAACTTTTATTGTAAGTTCGGATGAGAAGCCAATGTCAATGAAAGAGCTTGTGAGCAAGATACAAAATTATTTCCCTAAATATAAAGATAGAGATTTTCCTGTTGAACCATTTCTGTTAACTCTTACAGCTCCATTGTTTAATGTTGAAAAGGCAAAGAAAGAGTTGGGTTTCACTATAACACCCTTTATGACTGGGTTAGAGAAAACTATACAGTTCTTTGCAAATAAGTATCGTGATTCACTTAAGCAAATGATTAACAGAGATACATATTGTGAGAAACCATCTTCTGGCAATTACACTGCCCTCTATTCTTTCAACCCATTTGCATTGGGATTGGGGATGGTTGCGTTGGCCTGGTTATTTGAGCATCCGATTGTTGCTGTCGCCATCTTAGGTGCTCTGGGTGTCTTGGCTGTTGCCCCTATGGTCATAAAAAAATGGGGACAGGTACATTTTTCGAAAGGACCTTTCGGGCGACCATGGAAGGTCGCCCCTACGCGAGTGTGGCAGGCTGTGAAGTCTTTGTTAGAGAGAGGAAGAGGGTTTGTTGCAGCTATTCTGCGTCAGCCATCAAAGAGGGCTGAACTGAGGATGAGCTGGTTTGCTCAACAGGAAGAATTATCCGAGGAAGAGATTATGAGGATAAGGGAACTTGCTGGAGAGTTAAGGGAAAGGAGAGTAATCCCACAATTATGGGCAAAGGAAGAATCTTACCGGAGGAATCCAGAGATTAGTCAATTGCTGGCGTGGACATCTCTTCCTGAGCAGATGGCAAGAGAAGTAGGAAGAATTGCGAAGTTTGCCAGAATGGTGAGGAGGGGTTATGAGCGAGTGGTGGTGATTGGAGAAGAAGCCAGGCTATATGAGGAAGTGGCATCTGCCATAGCAGGGGAGAGGAGAGGTTATCCTGAAATCTCTGTCTTAGAGTCTACGCATCCGGAGGCAGTAAGAGAGAAGATAGAAAGTGAGATAAATCTGGAGAAGACCTTGTTTGTGGTTTCCTCAGCCGAGCCAATAGAATATTTGTATGAGAGGTTAACTCAATTTTACGAAGCGCGGGGAATTCCTGCTGAGGAGATTGCATCTCAAGTAGGCAAGCACTTTGTAGCAATAACGGAAACTAATACTCGATTTGCTGAGGAAGCCAGTAAGAGGGAGTTCCTGAGGACATTTAATGTTCCTGAAGGGATAAGAGGTTCTTCTGCAATATTTAGCGAAGGCGCTTTGTTTATATTAGCATTAGCGGGTGTGAATATAAAGGGATTTGTGGAGAGTGGTATAGAGGGAATGGAGATATGTAGACAAGAGAGACCCGAGGAGAACCTGGCTGTAAGACTGGCAGCCTTCCAGGAAGCAATGAGAGAGGCAGGGCGAGAGATAGTTCTGGTATTGCCTGAGGAACTGGAAGGATTGGGTGAGGTATGGCAAGGAGTTATTTCGCCTACGGGTAAAGAAGGTGAGGAAATAATTTCGATAACAGAAAAAGAATTGACTGCAGGTGGAAGATTTGGAGAGAAGCCAGCATTTATACATTTGAATGTAGGGGCGACATTTATGACGCCCGAGAATGCGGGTTCGATGAATCGAACCCCTACACTAAGCTTATTAAAGGAGGCTGGATATCCTGTATTTGAGATTAGTCTACGAGGCAGGGAATCTATCGGTTCACTATTCTATGTTGCAGGATTTGCCACTGCTCTCAGTTATCTTATGGGAATGGAAGGGTTTGGTAAACCGGCTGGTGGAGAGACCTCATTGCCAGCAGAAGCTGTTGTCGGTCGCGGATTGGAGAAGGGAACAATTGGCACGGAAATAAGAATGAGCGAGTCATTGTTAAAGCATCTGGTCAGACTAAAAGCCCTCATGCATAAGAGCACTAAGGTATTCGTATTCGACCTTGAGAGTGCTTTGCATATAAAGACAGAGAGTGAGACTACTGCTTCAGGGATGAGTATAGAGTTTAAGGTTACACCGAATAGCAGGGAGTTATTCAAGTTTATGGGTGAAATAGTTGAGGCGGCAAAGCAGGCGCAGAATCCTTATGGAGTCAAGTTTGCCTTCGTGTCCAATACAAGGAATCTGAGAAAAGAAGTCATTGAGAAGATGTTAAGGGACTACCTGGTGGAGAATGGTCTGACACCAGACGTTATAGGTAGCGTCCTGAGTGATGGTTTGATAATTGACCGGGAAACAGGAGGCATAGTAGAAGCGTCGGGCAGGATAAGCGCGGAAAGAGTATGCTCGTACATTACGAAGTTACTTGGTAGGACAGATAGTAATGGGATTGAGTTCAATATCATCACTGCTGACGAGGCTGCCTGGAACAGGAAAATAGATGAGAGGATGATGATGAAGGTTCTCTGGATGGTTCTGGAACCAGCGAAAGAAGGGCAAGCACTATCTACAGCAGAAGGTCTGGTTGTGGCGATAGAGGGTAAGGCATCCCGTTGGCTGGAGAAGTTCATAAGGTCGAGATATCCTGAAGATGAGGCAGGAAGGTTACTTTCCCAGATAGAGGATGGCAAAGGAAAAATTATGCTACCAGCGAGAGCAGTGGATGAGAATTATCTCGAAGGAATTAAGACCGAAGAGAAGATATATAAAGTTCAAGCATAACAGGTTGCATCCCGATTTTTAATCGGGAAATCTGTGCCTACAAATGTGAAATTTTGAAAGAGTTTAATATTCCGAAAGGGCAAACCTTGAGCAATCGGGGGGCGCAAAGCTTCGGGGTTACTTAGATAGACAACATTGAAGTTGAACCGGCCGGGCTGCCGATAACGAGTGGAAAAACCCGCTATGGGTAGTCCGGCTTTTTTTTATATGTAGCTGCAGAGCGGAGCTCTGCTAAATGTAGCGGCGACATTTATGGCGCCCCGATTTACCAATCGGGGTTCGATGAATCGAACCCCTACAGGAGGAAAGAAGATGGTAGCTTGGTGGTATAGCAAGGCAAATAAAATATGGCTTAGAACTCTGGCACTGGTCGTAAGCAGTATATTTTTCTTCACCCAGGTAGTGGGAGCTTCTGTGCCAGATAGAAGTTTCTGGAGAGAGAGGCGTAAAGCCAGGGAGAAGCTCCTTGCTTCCCGGGAAGAGCCTCACCAATCAGATAGTTGGAGCAGCGAACCAGGGCTTCGCGTCAAGAAGCTTGAAGAGAAAGATGTAGCAGGTGAAGTATCCTCACTTATCACTCCTCATAATCTATTCACCGTTCCTTCCCAATACGGCACAGTAAAAGAAATCCATACGCAATCATCGAGCAACAAGCCCCAGGGGATGGGGAATAGACTGATTATCCACATCCAGGATGCCCATTCCAGTCCTGAAGCCCAGCTAAACAGTGCCAGTATCCTGAAATATATACGTGATGGAGTGTCAAGCGAAAGCTTGACCAAAAAAGGTGAAACTATCGTTTCACACTCCAAACCTCTATTGATATGTGTTGAAGGTTCCTCTGGTCTTGTGGACACAACACTTCTCTCCAGTTTCCCTGAAAAGAAGGTGAAGGAAGAGGTCGCCAGCGAGTTTCTTAAGGAAGGGAAGATTACTGGAGAGGAATACTTTGCCATAGTCAAAAATGACAAGGCACCAGCTATAAATATTTATGGGGTAGAGAATAAACGCACATATGAGAAGAACCTGGAAGCCTTTGAGCAGGGTCTTTCTTCGGGAAAGAAGCTCGGGAAGTACTTCCAGGAAGTTGGGAAAGAGATTAACCCGCTGAAAGCCCACCTTTATAACAAAAGATTGAAAGAATTAGAGTCAAAGATAGAAGCCTACCAGAAGAAGAGAATCCCACTCAGTCAATATTGCCAATACCTGCATCGATTTTTAGATGATACGGGTTCGATGAATCGAACCCCTACAAAGGCGGATGTAGAGGCGACATCATCAGGCGTAGGGGCTCAATTTATTGAGCCCGAAAAAGAGGTAAGGGGAAAATATCCCAATTTCCAACTGTTTGTTGAGGCATCTAAATTTGAAGATAAAATAGACTTCTCCAGGGTAGATTCAGAAAGGTCCAAATACATAAAAGAACTGAGCGAGAAATTAACTAGCGATGAACTATCCGAACTTTTGATTATGAGCCTTGACTATAGATTAGGGAAGGTGACATCAGGCGAATACTACAGTTATCTCCAGTCTCTCTCTACCAGGATGGGAAAAGGTATGAGGTCACAAGACCCGAGAATACTGACTGAGCTTGTAACTTCAAAGGAAGGGAAGAATGAGTATCCCAACCTCAACTCATATATCAAGTACAACAAACTCTACGACAGGATAGACCAGAATAGGCTATTCTCAGAGATTAATGAATTAGAGGAAGAACTCAAAGAAGGGTTATGTGAGACAGAAGAGGAGAGGCAATTAGTAAAACTCTCCAGGATGCTTGGTGTTTTAGAGGACCTGGTGAGTCTCAAGATTTCCAATGAAGACCTCGCCTATTATTATAAACACCGTGATGAGATTACTCCGGGAATGTTCTCCAATTTCATCACCGCCCACAATGTCAAACTTTCGTTTGACACTCCAAGCGAATTCTTGGAGTGTAAAGCGAAAGCTTTACTGAAATTTGAAGAGTTCTACAGGATTGCTTTAAATAGAAACGAAGCCTTAGTGGATAACACTATCTCCCGGATGGAAAAAGAAGGAGTAAGAGTTGCCGTTCTCATTGCTGGAGGTTTCCATACGCCAGGGGTTACAGAACTTCTGTGTGATAGGAATATCTCCTATGTAGTGGTTACTCCGCGATTAGGAGAGAATTATTCTTCTGATTTGGAAATCTCTCCCAGGAAGAAGAAGACAGACCTGGAGAAAGCAATAGCTGGGATTATAGGAGCATTAAGGCCCGGGACCGGATTCGGAGAGGGGTCATTCGATAGGTATGCCGTGATTCAACTCAATGGCAGGAGTCTAATCCTCTATTCTCAGTTTGAGCCAAGGGAAGTGGAAAAGGCATTCAATCAGCTAAGGAAGAATTGGGAGGATGAACTTGGTGCTAGAGCTGAATTGAGGGAAGTGATAGAGAATGTTGACTTTTTGCCTATAGTGTTAACGAGAGGTGAAGAGGCATTTGCTTTAGGAGTTGCCAGGAGAGGAAAGAGGAGTCTACCTTTTGTCTTTAAATATGATGTAAAGCAGAAGAAAGTTTCTGAAGTTATCTTTGGCGAAGATAATTGCACAGAATTTCTTTCAGGTCACTTTGACAAAGCCCAAGAGCTTGGTCCAGTTGTTTGTAGCAAACTACCGGAACTCTGGAACTTCCTATCCGATGCCGAAAGAGAAAACATACTGGTGAGATTTGGCGAAGCCCAAGCCCACCGACAAGGCCTCAAAATAGCCAAGAGCAAAAAGATTTCCGATCGTGCTAAAGAATTAATTAAAGAAGAGCGTGTCTTCATCCGCACCTCGCCAACGCGCCCACAAAATTCTAATAATTTCGTTACCCTCCATTCCTTCAACCCCTTATGGCTAGGAATGGGTATGGTTGGATTGGGTTTCATCCGTGAGCATCCGGTTGTAGTTATTGCTATTTTAGGTGGGTTGGGTATCTTAGCTATTGCTTTCATAAGGCGATGGTTTGCTCGCCATCAAAATGGTCCCCCACAAGAGGAAGATGGTCAAGACATAGCTGGCCCTTGGAGCAAAGAAGATTTGGCCAAACTCGTTGAGGGGGCAACGATTGAGGTTGATGAGCGCTATTTGGAAAAGATTTATTCTTTAGCTGAGAATTTAGAGAAAGTACTTTGTGTTGAAAAGAGAGAAGGTCAGCCGGCAAAAGTTACGATTTACAACCGCCAGAGAGAAACTCAACCCGGACAGGATATCTTTGCTTTGATTGAAGAACAGTTCAATCGTCAGAGAAAGACGAATGTTTATAGAGCCAAGGATGGTTCTTATGTATTTGAGGATGTTCCTTCCTTCTTTAGAGAGACAGAGGTAAGTTATGCTGTTTACGATGCTGATGGAAAAGTAGAGATTGTAAGTGAACTTTCACCTGAACATTTATCCAGGGCAACACTGATTGTCATTCAGAATGTTGCCCGCGCCAAACGTCCTCAAGCCACAGGAAGAGGCCGCAGTAAAGTCAGAGAGAATCCTGCGGATTCTGTTTTAGCTCCGGATAAAATCCGCGCCGGTTTTGACCGGCAGCTTACTCTTTCCCGGAAAGCTCCCAGCGGTCATAGTTGGTGGCTGATATTTAATCCTTATGCCATCTGGCCGAATAATCCAAAGTATCCAGAAAAAGAACAGCCTCACCATATGACAGTATCTCGGGGAGATGCTTTAGCGCATCAGAGAGATATTATTGAACTTGAACATCTTAAAGACTTATTTATCCTATTCAAAGAATTAAGACACTCGCCAAGTATTAGAGAGAGAACCAAATTCCGTATGGCGATAAATGGCTGGCGTTATCTCCAGGCAGATTATGCGCCTAAGGCTGGTGCTTCTCAAGCCCAGATGCATGCTCAGATAGTCCGGTTTGTCTTTCCGGTTGAAAAGGCTAATCTTGAGTTCCAGACAGAGATTGAAGGCGTTAAAGTTTCCACACTGATGAGTACATTCAAAGATAACCGGGGCACAGGGATTGTCTTAGAGGCAAATGAGAGCAATTTGGGAAAAATAGTTCAGCTAACCCACCTGATTTTAAAGAAAATTACAGAAAAAGGTCATTCATTCAACGTCTTTATTGCTCCTCGAGACAATCAAGGAATAGCCGTCTTTATTGCTGATAAGGTATTGTCTATTCCTAAATATCATTTCTATAACGAATGGGCATTTTGTGAATTTGGTTGCGCGCCAGTAGTGGATGATGTTGCTTTGTTCTATGAGCTTACTGAGGACCAGCAAAAGGAACTCCAGAAAGCTGCAGAAAAGGATGCGGCCGAGAAAGACCGTAGCAAACAGACTGCAGTTAGTGAATGGGTTAAGGCTGAAAAGAAGAAAGGCACTTTGAATAAACCTCATCCTGATTTGTATCTGGCTGCAAAACGCGCCTTAGATGATACCAGCGCTTGTCAGGATGAGATAGACTTAATTGTTGAGTACCTAAAGTTGAATTGGGCTAACACCTTATTTATAGAAGGTGAAAGACTCCGGTTTGAAAGGAGATTTAGCGAAGCCGAGCAAAAGTATGAACAGGCGAAAAGGATTTATGAAGAAATAAGAGATAGAGGTATATTAGCTGAGGAGGCGGATAAGAATTTAAATATAGTGGTGAGCAGAATTGGTGAAAAAGGAGCTCTTTGCGCAAAAGAGACAATCCTGGTCACTGGTGGAGCGGGATATATAGGTAGTTTTGTGGTCAAGGAATTATTAAAGAAAGGATACAAGGTTATTGTCCTTGATAACCTTTCTGCAGGACATAGGAGGGCTTTGCCTTCTGAGGCTATATTTATAGAAGCCGATTTGTGCGATTATTCTCAGGTTGAAGAGGTATTCCGGAATTATAATATAACTTCAGTGGTTCATCTTGCCTCTTTTATTGATGCACCGGAATCTTTACAAAAGCCAGTAAAGTATTTTGTTAATAATCTTGTGGGTACCCTTAATCTACTTAAGGTTATGAATAGAAATAAGGTTGGTCGGATAGTATTTGCTTCCTCAGCCAATGTCTATGGAAATCAGCCGGATAAGGAATCTTTAAAAGAAGAAAATGCTCGATGGGCTACAAGTCCTTATGGTCAGACAAAGTTATTGATTGAAAGGATACTTTCTCGCTATGCAAAGAAGGGCTTGAGTTTTGTGGCCCTGCGATATTTCAATGCCGCAGGCGCAGATGAGAGAGGCAGTATTGGTGAGGACCATATTCCTGAGACTCATGTCATACCCAGGATATTTAGTGAGAAGGATGGATTCAGGTTGAGGGTGGGTTATGCCACAGAGGATGGTGCATCAGTGCGGGATTTTGTTCATGTAGAGGATGTAGCCAGGGCTACTGTGGTGGCTATGGAAAGGTTAATGCAAGAAGAGACACAGCAGCTGGTTTTAAATATTGGAAGCGGAGAAGGGGTTTCTTTATATAAATTGGTAGATGAGATAAGGAGCCTTATAGGAGAAGTCTTTACTATATTAACTGCTCCTCCCAGGCCTAAGGACATATCCCGCTTGCAGGCAAATATCCAGAAGGCGCAAAGAGAATTGGGTTGGATTCCCAGGCATAATCTGGACAAAATACTCCATACTGTTTATTTATGGATGAAGAATAATTCACAGGGATACGGAGATAGAACCGGGAAAGAAAGCTCAGATGAGCAGTTTAAGTTCGGTATGTTAATTAGGTCTCTGTTGAAAGATAAAGTTATTGGCTTGCCATTGAAGATCTGGACTCTCTTGTTATTAATTAATGATATAGTTTATCCAAAGATTTCTCACACACTGGCCTCATCCAAGAATTGGTCTGGTGGTAAAGAATCCAAGTCGTTAACTAAAAGTACCAAGAAGCGTGATTTGAAAGTGGAAGAAGTCACAATTGAGAAGAAGTTGCTACAGGTTATAGAAAAGTACGATTTAGGAATAGAGTCTATACAAGCTTTGGAATATGAAGAGTTGCCAGGCGGAATATCAACAAGGCGTCCCATAAAGATTTCTACGCCTCGTGGCGAGTTTGTTTTAAAGTATGCCGCTGATACCAGAGAAAGGGCAATGTTTGTTACTTCAGTTATACTAAAAACCTCCTATTCTATAGATAAGTTGCCTGGAATCTATAAGACTAAAGACGGAGAGTTATTTATAAAGATAGGGTCCTGGTACTATTATCTGGAAGAGTATATAGCTGAAGGTAAACCCGTAGAAAGAGAATATGCAAATCCAGTGCAATTTTTTGAAGTGGGGAAACTATCAGCTTTGATATACAACACCCTTATAGGGTTTAAACCTGCGGGAAAGAAAAGCGAGTTACGAATGATTGATATCGTTGATGCTCAAAAAGATTTTGAAGAAGTGTTAAGAACCATTCAGAAAAAGACCAAAGCCTCACGCGGTGAAAGGCTATTTTTAGAACATAGAGATTTTATCTTAGAGCAGACAAGGTTATTGAAGGAGGAGATGTCTCTTGCCGGTTACCGGAGACTTCCCCAGTCCATAATTCATGGAGATGTATCCTTCACCAACATCCATTGGGAAGGTAATAAAATTACAGCATTTTTTGATTGGGAGCGTGCAAGGTCTCATCAAGCAAGGATAGAAGAGTTTAAGAACGCCCTCTTGGCTGCTGGGCCAGAGGTAGGCAGAAGATACGAGCGAGAGAATCTAATTGCTTTATTAAAAGGATACCAGTTGAACACTCTCCATAAACTTACACTTGGAGAATTGCAGGCGATTCCTTATCTTTTAGGTCCAGGTACATTCTTGTGGGATATGGCTAAATGGTTCATTTTGAGAAGACAAGATTTAGATACTTCCGATGAGCGATACGAAATGGTTCAAAGATTAATAGAAGAATTTCGTAAGGTTGTAGAGGACTTTTCCAAAGAGTGGTGGAAGGAAGAAAAAGATAAACTCTTAGGCAACACTGTTAAGAGGATTCTTAAAACAAAAGAAGGCAGACAAGAAAGATTAACTCAAGAATTAAGAACTTTAGCTACACAGGACGTCGAACTACTCTTAATGCATTTAAGCCTCAAAGCAACCTATCGAGACCCAGAGATAGATTCCATACTGTCAGAACAGGAAAAATGTGCTCTTTTAGCCAGGGCCTTGGCCGTTTCATTAAAACGAGAAGACGCTAAAGATATTGCCCAATTCTTAGAGACATTCCTTAAAGAACAATCCTATTTAGTCCTTCCTGAAGCAAAGATGTTTATCCAATCTTATTTAACCGTCTTTAATATCAATACTCCATTGAAAGTTGCTGTCTGTACATCCCTCTGGGGTGGTCAAACAAAATATCCTGAGCCACCTTTAGGTCGAGGTTGGTTAAGAGCAAAGACTGAACAGTTCTTCAGAGAATTGCTCTCTATAAATCCTAAAGTGCAAGGGATGTACATTTTTGTTAATGATGGTGACGATACAGATGAAACTGGGAGAAAAACATCCGATGTCCTAAAGGGTCTTTTGGAGGACAATTATTATTCAGACGTAAAAAATAGAATCTTTGTTTTAGAATTATCTCGTGAAGATAAACAAAATATGAATTCAGTAAAACATGGTGGTCTTGCCTGCGCTATGCGATATGCTATAGATAAAAGTGCAGACATAGCTATATATTCAGACGGAGACCTTTCTACTCATCTTGGTCTAAGTGGTTTACTTATGGAAAGTTTGATAAATAAAGGAAAAGGTGTGGCTTTTGGCTCAATCAGAAAGAAGGGTGCGGTGGTTCCTTCCCGGGGACATACAACTATCCGCGGTTTAGGAACCATTGTGTATAACTGGTGGGTGAGGTTGCTTCATAAGCCTATAATAGGAATAAAGGATACCCAGCGTTCATTTAAAGGATTCAGAAGAGTTGTATTAGAGAAGATATTGCCTGTAGAGATTAAGTCTATTGATGAACAGGGAAGATTAGAAATAGAATTTCACCCTGATTTCCTCTATGACTTTACCGGCGATACAGAATGGTTGGCAAGAACAGTACTTGCTGGTTATGAATTAGAAGAAATCCCAATTGTCTGGATTGATGCCCCTGAGACCTCTACGGTAAATTTCAGAAAGCAAGTCCTACCTATGTTTATAAGCGCAGCTAAACAAACAGGGACCTTGAGGCGGTTTGCCAGGCGTCAAAATAGCCTCTCAAATAGCGGGAGAAATATCAATGAATTAATAGAAAAGTATATTCCTGTTGAGCTACGTTCTGGCTTTAATGTACCAAATCTTCCTCTGCACATACATAGAGAGGGTCCTCTACTTAAACATCATCTTCAGGCTATGCTGGATGTTCTGAATAATCCAAGCGCCCACAAATACATTCCTGAACAATATCAAGTCATATTATCTAATCCTGCAAACAGACGATTCTTCGAGCAATTTATTCTTTTCCACGATATTGGAAAGACAAGAATCCAACCACAGATTGTTAATGAGGAAGGAAAGCAACTTAATCTGTATCCAGACCATGAAGCTGAATCTGTAGCTATGCTCAATGAAGACTCAAGGTTAGCTCAAGACTTGCCCAACAGAGATGTCTTAGTGGAAGTGATAAGGCTCCATAGTGCTGTTTATGCTTTAGCAGCAAAAGAAATTACTCCCGAAGCATTTACAGGCTTTGTACAAAACATTAGACTACCAATGAAAATTGATGAAGTACTTACTTTTTTAATCACCTGTGATTTCTTAGATGCCATTGGTACTGATAGACCTGATCCTTGGCAATCACGAGTAGAAAATTTTGCTCGCTCCTATGAAGCATATAAAACACAACAACAAGCGATGCAAATTAGTGCGGTAAGCCCAGAGCACCCCCCCCGATTAACTGCTCGCTATGATGCAATAGATAGAGAATTTCAAGAAAAAGGAATTGACCCTTCAAAATTATATGAAAATCCGGATTACTTTGATCAAAAGACTGGCCATCTACACTTAGGACACGCCAGCGTAGTAATTAGCCTTCCTCTGGTAAAGTATAAAGGCAGTAATGAGTTAGTTGAAAAGCTAACAGAAGTACGTTCCCAGATAGAAAAACTCCTTTTAGATGAGGAACGTTCCGCTGTAACTTGGACTGAGTCAGCAATGTTACATATTACAATTTTTGCAACCAAAAAGAGTTATAAGGATGCACTTTCTGTTAGAGAAATAGGAGATGAAACATTAGCAAAGATTCGTTCTATATTAAGACAATCGAAGCCGTTTAATCTACAATTTAATAGAATAATTATAGATAGAAACGGCACTATTCTTGCCGTCGGTTATAGTGATAGCCAACATTTAAGCGAATTAAGAGATAATCTTGATAAGTCTTTCCCAACCCAAAATTCCTCGCATAATTCATTTCGTCAAAACATTATCCATATCAGTTTAGGACGCATAACGGAAAAAATTTCTGCCACTACACTTAATAAATTGAAAGATTTCGTAAAAGAAAAGAGAAATGTTGATTTGGGCACCATAGAAGTCGATGCCGCCAGATATATTTATTCAAATGGCCCTGTAACTGAGTTCACAATAGAAGAGATTCTAAGAGAAAGATTCTTAGGGGCTACGTTACTTGATAAATACGAAAACATGAGCCGTGACTTTGAACTTATAACCCAGTATCCTAAGCCAAGGGATTTGGCAAAAATAAGAAAAGGCTATGAGCGGATTGCCAAAGATAATTGCCTCTGCAAAAAGACAGATATTTATACTACAGTTTTACGTATCCCTGAAGGGGAATTGCGGGATACTTTAAAGTCGCTAACCAAAGAGGTAATTGAAGTTTTACCAGAAGGCACAATTTATGACAAGATGTCGCCAGATACTTACCACATTTCCCTCGTGCCCATTCAAGATAAACCGTTTGATATAGAGCATGAAAAGTTAACTCCTGCAGAGGTACAAGCTGTGGAACAAACCGTAGCCAACATTACTGCTCAAACCAAAGGCTTTAGCCTCAGGTTCTTAGGTTTGCGTTTTGGAGCAGATGGTGGGGTAATTGCTGTTTTTGATGATGAGCAGTCTGACGTTCTTTCTTTAAGAAGTAGAATTGTTGATGAGTGCAATAATGTATGTAATGGAAAAGTTTCTCAAGCAAGGCCGAAACCTTTAGTTCATGTCACTATATTAAGAATCTTTTCGTCTTTAAGTGAAAAGGGACTTGCTCGTTTGAAAGAAAAAGCTCAAAGATTAAAAGACTTATCTAAACTTAACCTAAGTTTGAAGGTTAACTCTTTAAGTTTTAGTCATGAAACCCGCTGGATGCATACAGAATTAGATTACGAAAAGGAATATAATTTTAATGAATCTCAAATTGTACTTCCTGAAGTAGTAAGGCAGGAGAATTTACAGATTAATCCATTAGTCGCCCACGCTAATGATAAGCCAACGGTCTTAGTCACGGGCGGAGCAGGATTTATTGGGTCAAATTTCGTAAGGTATTTCTTAAGCAAACACCCTGAATATAAGGTAGTTGTTTTAGATAGGCTATCTACTGGCGGCAGATTAGAGAATATGGCTGATTTTATGGATAATCCCAACTTTGAATTTATTAAAGGTGACGTACAGGATAGAAAATTAGTAAATAGAATTATGAAGAAGGTTGATGCAGTAATACATTTTGCTGCGGAAAGCCATGTGGATAGGTCAATTGAGAGTGCACAGCCGTTTATTGACTCTAATGTCAAGGGAACCTTAGTGCTGTTAGAAGAAACCCTCAAGCAAAAAAGACCCATCAGATTTGTATATATGTCAACGGATGAAGTATACGGAGCTAAACAAAAGGGTGAAGAGGGCAAATTTACCGAGGAAAGCCCATTAAAGCCACGTAACCCTTATGCTGCCAGTAAGACAGCAGGAGACCTTTTGGTGCAGGCGTTTAATACTACCCATAAACTGGGAGCAATGATTGTCCGCGCTACTAATAACTATGGTCCTTACCAGTATCCAGAGAAGATGTTACCTTTATTTGTTACTAATGCTTTAGAAGATAAATCTCTACCTGTCTATGGTAAGGGTGAGAATGTTCGCGATTGGTTATCGGTATGGGATACATCCAGAGCTATTGATTTAGTGCTCCATAACGGTGAAGAAAGTCAAATTTATAATATTGCTGGAAGAAATGAGCATTCAAACATCCAGATGACTGAAAAGTTATTAAGTATCCTTGGGAAACCTCAAGAATTGATTCAATTTGTGACCGACCGCCCCGGGCATGACTTTAGATATCCTGTGGATGATTCTAAGATTCGTAAGCAGTTGGGCTGGCAGCCAATTGTAGATTTTGAAAAAGAGTTAGAAAGGACAGTTAATTGGTACGTGAGAAATAGAGATTGGTGGTATCCCATCACGCATCCCGGTATATCTCAAACCGCTGAGCCAATGAATATTGCTATCGTTGGCACTGGCTATGTTGGATTAACTACTGGTGCAATATTAGCTGATTTAGGCAATCGAGTAACCTGTGTGGATATAGATAGAGAAAAAATTGATAAACTCAAACAAGGCATCATTCCTATTTATGAGCCAGGATTAGAAGAGATAGTAAAGAGAAATCTTAGTGCATCAAGATTATCTTTTACTGCCGATATAAAAGAGGCAGTAAGAAATTCTCAAATTATTTTTATCACTGTGGGAACTCCATCAAAAGAGGATGGCTCAACTAATTTGGAATATGTAGAAACTGCAGCTAAGCATATTGGAGAGGCGATAGATTCATATAAAGTCATTGCTTTAAAGAGCACTGTGCCTGTAGGGACAACGGACATAGTAAGAAGAATTATTCAAGAGAATAAACCTGCTGGTGTAGAATTTGACATTGTTTTTACCCCAGAATTCTTAAGGGAAGGCAGCGCTGTAGATGATGCAAAAAATCCCGAAAGACTCGTTATTGGAACTGATTCAGAAAAAGCAAGAGACAAAATGCAGAAACTGTATGAACCATTTAATGCTCCCATAGTTGCTACTGACATAAGAAGCGCAGAGGTCGCAAAGTATGGCCACAATGCCTATCTTGCTAAGGATATATCCTTTGCAAATGAACTGGCAGATTTTTGTGAAAAGGTAGGTGCTAACATTAATGATGTAGTTAAGATAATGAAACTGGATTCTCGCATAGGAAAAAGAGCTTTTCTCAATGCGGGATTGGGCTACGGTGGCTCTTGTTTTCCTAAAGATTTGGCTTCCTTTATCTATGAGGCTGCAAAGAAAGGACTTGGGCTCGGTATTTTAGAAGTGGCTCAGAGGGTAAACAGGACAAGAAGAGAAAAGTTTGTGAAGTTGGTTAAAGAAGAATTAGGAACTTTAAAAAACAAAACTATCGGTGTCTTAGGTCTCTCCTTTAAACCAAATACCGATGATATGAGAGAAGCGCCAGCTATTGATATTATCAATATGCTCCAGGCCGAGGGAGCTAAAATAAAGGCTTACGACCCTCAAGCAATAGAAACTGCCAGAGGAATTCTTAAAGATATAACATATTGTAATAATCCTTATGATGTCGCAGAAAATTCTGATGCTTTGGTGATTGTTACTGACTGGGATGAATTTAAGAATTTGCACATGGAAAAGATTAAAGCATTATTGAAAAGCCCCCTAATTATTGATGGTAGAAATATCTTTGAGTTAGAGAAGATGCAACAATTAGGCTTTACCTATATCAGTATGGGCCGGCCAGAAGTAAGAGTTGATTTAGATACCGATAGTGACTCAGAACTATCTGCGCCACAAAAAGATAATTACTCTGCCCCTGCCCGTTCAAAATCAGGTGAGCTGTTAACTCAAGGGCAGGTAGCTGAGGAGATTGAAGAAAAAGGTTATAAGGAAGATAGAATAAAAAAATTGTCTTTGGTCTTGCAAGCCAAATCCAGGGTTGCAGAATTTATAAAACTTAAATTTAAGTCAGAAGAGGCTGAAAACTGGCAACAGAAACTAAATGAACTTTTACCTGAAGAAGGTCATTTACGTGCAGGGCCATTTGAGCTCTTCTATGGTGCAATATATGAAGGTATCTTTTATCTTGATGAATCTATTTTAGAACAACCCCTCCAGTTAGAACTCACCCTCTTACATGAAACTGCTGCAAAGGACTCCAACTCTCCCGAACAGAACCTTGCTCTTGAAGAAGATTATGTCTTCACTATGATACATTCTGAAGGCAAGTATGAATTAAGGAGCTTAGGCGAGACCATAAAATCCTTTATTGAACAAAGAGCAGGAGAACACAAGATAAGTTGCTTTGATATCTTAAAACAGATATTTAAACCCACCTTTTCAGGTGAGAAAACCTTATCCTTTATAGTTGATATTCTAAACCTTTTTGAAAAAGTCAAGCCGGAGCGCCTTAATGCTGCCGAAGTTGATGTCCTGGAAGACGTTAAGAGAACCAATCCCGAGGTTTATGAAAGTTACCGCTTAGAAACCATTCGCTCTATCATTGAAGGGAAAGTAGCTGCTGAATGTTTCTTTGCAGGAGCAGCCCAACGGATGGGTAAGGGGCCACTTTATGGCGTTGATCCTTGGGAGGTAGTAAAAGGACTAGTCAATGAGAGTATCGACGTCGATAAAAAGCCCGAGGAGAAAGAGGACAGGACCAGAATAAGAACTATTCTCTCCTTAGCCAGATACGATGAGTTCTTACGCGATAAACTTAGAGAAAAATCAGGATTATCACCTGAGGACCTCAACCAGCTTATTGAGAATACTCATTATAAAGACAAAAATTTAGAAGGCAGAACCAATAAAAGATTTAATGATATAGCGATTGATGAAGAGATTAAACAAATGGCCTTGAAGGTTATTGATAAGCTTGCTATCAGAGGTATTGGTTTGGGCCCCAGACAACTCATCCAACTAAGTATAGCTTTAGAAGAACTTACCGAAGAATATAATAAGTTAGTTAAAGAAGGAAAAATCCGAGGCGAACCAAAGAAGCTTGAAGATGTTCTGGCAAAATACCCCGTAATCTTACATGTGAACGCCCAGGTGGAAGAGGATGTTAAAGATGACCTTACCAGCCACGACTTCTATGGGTTTAATCCTGAAAATATCATCATTGTGCCTCAGCCTCAATTACCCGGCTGGTATATAGATGAAAAAGGTAATGTAAGGCTGGATACCAGAAGTACCTGTGCCCCTTATAATCATGGCTGGGCAAGGATGCAACTTGGTTGGAAGAATCAGGCCTACACTATCGAAAGAAATCGCACAATCAAGCCCATCCCAGAATCCGTCATAAAGTACCTAAAGAAGAAGAAAGTACACTACATGGTCTTACACCGCATCAATGATTCTGACCGTCTAATCACTCAAGGCGTCTTAGACATAGAGCTTATCGCCTTAAGTATCTACCTGATGAGAGAAAAACGCTTTAACTTGACCGTAGAATTAGTGGGTAATCCTTTAGGTACAAAAGGCGGCCTTGGTCTTCGTATCGACAATAATGAAGAGATGTTCCTTTTAGAAGGCTTGAATGCCAAAGATAAATCATTAGAAGATAGATTTACAGAAATCACTGAGGAAGCCAAGAAAGAAGGCAAAAGCGGTCTTCCTTACAATGCTATGAGGCAGGTAGAGGATATCCTTGCTACAGAAAAACCTATGAAGAAAGGGCTACCTGTAACAGTAACAGTAAGAGGCAAAGACAGAATTTACATTGAAGTGCCTGTAGGAGATGAAACCAGGGTCAAAGGCATAAGGCCAAGAGCCATTATGAGGAACCAGGACCGCTTCATATCCCATGAAAAAAACGGGGAACTTATCCACGATTTCAAGCAACCTGAGCACAGCCCTGATGCAGTAAGATTCTTTGTTATGCAAGATACACAGCCACGATTTAGAAAGTTGGCGAACAAACTTGAGCTTGTAAATTCTGCCCCTGCCCGTTCAAAATCAGGTGAGCTGTTAACTCAAGGGCAGGTAGCTGAGGAGATTGAAGAAAAAGGTTATAAGGAAGATAGAATAAAAAAATTGTCTTTGGTCTTGCAAGCCAAATCCAGGGTTGCAGAATTTATAAAACTTAAATTTAAGTCAGAAGAGGCTGAAAACTGGCAACAGAAACTAAATGAACTTTTACCTGAAGAAGGTCATTTACGTGCAGGACCATTTGGGCTATTCTATGGTGCAATATATGAAGGTATCTTTTATCTTGATGAATCTATCTTAGAACAACCCCTCCAGTTAGAACTCACTCTCTTACATGAAACTGCTGCAAAGGCCTCCAACTCTCCCGAACAAAACCTTGCTCTTGAAGAAGATTATGTCTTATTCACTGTTAAATCAGAAGGCAGATACTCCTTAAGAAACCTACCTGATACTATTAGAGCCTTAATCCAGGAAAAATCTAAAAGACATCATAAAGACTACGAGGCAGAACTTAAGAAATTATTTGCTAATGTACCGCAATCTGCTAAGGATATAGAAAAGATAATTGAGACCTTGAATCTATTTGAGAGAGTAGAACCTACAAAACTTCACGCTGCGAAATTATCCATATTAGAGGAATTTGAACAATTAAACCAGTTCAGAGAAATTGCAGAACAAGCTATATTAAATGGTCAAATAGCACTAGAGGGTGTCTATGCAGGTGCAGCTACAAGAATGGGTAAAGGGGCATTATATCCATTAGACCCATGGGAAGTAGTGGAAGATGAAATTAAGAAAGGTAAGGATTATTCTATCCCCACCGATGCGTTAAGAGGAATTGGTCTTGGTCCAAGACAGCTTATTCAACTGAGAATATCCTTAGAGGAACTTGCTACAAGATACAATAAAGATATAGATGGGCTATTATCTAAGTTCAAAATAGTCCTGCACATAAACTCGCAGATTGAGCCGGTTGTAAAAGAAGACCTGATTGAACATAGTTTCTATGGGTTTAAGCCCGAAAATATCATAATAGTAGTCCAGCCAATGTTACCAGGATGGTATATAGACTCTCAAGGCAATATAAGAATTGATACCCGTAGCAAATTATATCCCTATAACCACGGCTGGGCAAGGATGCAGCTTGGCTGGAAGAATCAGGCATATACCTTAGACAAAAATCGTCAAATCCACAACATAGAAGAATCTGTAATCGCTTACCTAATAGATAAAGGCGTAGAATATCTGTGTTTAAATAGAATTAATGACTTAGACCGCATCTCACCTCAAGGTGTAGATATAGAGCTCCTCGCCTTGGGAATATATCTAATGACCAAAAAGGGCTTTAACCTAATAGTAGAACTGGTAGGTAATCCCGAGGGACAAAAAGGCGGCCTTGGCTTACGGATAGGGAATAGGAAAGAGATGCTTCTAATAGAAGGTCTTAATGCCAATTCCAAAGAGTTAAAGGATAGATTTGCTTATTTAACAAAAAAGGCGCAAAAAAAAGGCTTGCCAGGGTTACCTTACAATGCAATGAGACAGATTGAGGCTATTAAAAAGACCCGTGTTCCAATGGAGCAAGGCCTACCATTAAGCATAACACTAAGAGATGACAAAAGAATCTATGTAGAAGTGCCTGTTGGGGATGAAACCCAGGTACAAGGAGTAAGGCCAAGGGCAGTAATGAGACGTAAGGATAGATTCGCCCCTGTACAAACCCAGGGCGAACTCATTTATGATTTCAAAGCGCCAAAAGATGTACCCCAGGCAACAAAATTTCTCTCTGAGCAAGATAAACAGCCACGATTTAGAAAATTGGTAAGAGATCTGAGATTTATAAATTCCGAGGAGAATATAGGAGAAGCTATCAAGAAAGATTTAGATAGAATTCCTCCTGCAAAAGAGTCTTCTATTATAGGCGATATCTCTGATTTATCAGAAGCCCGACCAGAAGTAACGGTTATAACTGGTTGGCTAAAGAAAAATATTGAAAAGGTTAGTGACCAAGAATTAAATTTTGTCTTATCTATCTTAAGAGAGCAGTTACTAAAATTAAAGATAAATCAAAAAGAAATAGACAGAGTAATCGCGGGGATAAGGTCAGACAAAGGTAGAAAATTAGAAGATACCGAATATGTAAAATATTTCAAAGGGGAATCAGCGGATATTGTAGACGAGGAAGATAAAACAGTTGCCGTAACAGAAATAGGCTTTGCCCATCTTTTAGGACTAAGACATAGAACTGCTAATGCATTTGTGTTGACCCCGGAAGGAAAGATTTTATTGCAAAGGAGAGCTCCTGGACAAAGAAAATATCAGTTCTATCTTTCCATATTCGGAGGGCATTTAAAAGCAGGTCAAAGCTATGAAGAAGGTATAAGAGAGGAATTAGAACAAGAATTGGGTCTGTCTCATTCTCCAAGAGGAATCTTTGTCCGATTAGGAAAAGAATCCTACGAAGTACCTGGAGATAACAACATAGAAAAGAGAGCATTATATGCTTATTTTATTACTCCAGAAGAATATGAGGAGATAAAGAAAGTAGCAAGTAATTTGAATAATAAGAAAAAAGAAATGACAAAAGTTGAATTTGAAGATTGGCTTAGGAAAGGACAGGCCAGACAACCTGGCTTTAAAGAGATTTGGGGTTATTATGACAGGGATATTCAGGACATTACCGAAGCCCATAGGGAAATTCATTTCGTTGAAGATGATAGACAAAAAATGGAACTGCACCATCTTGAACTTTCAGATGAATTTAAGAACGGTGAGATATGGACCTCTAATGCTTATTTTACTCCTGATTTATTAAATAGAATAGTCAAAAATAGAGAGAATTTGTCTAACTTACAAAAAGAAATTGAAAGATTCAATCAAATAATTTCAGTAATTGGTACAGATTGGCAAGAATACTTACCAGGTGGATTCAGGAGAGAAGGATTTATCATTGCAGATCAAGGCAATCCCAAAATTCATTACATGAATTTCCGGTTCAATGTAGGCTTTGGCTACAGGGATATTTTTGTTGTCCGAGATAGAGATGAAGATACAGGGGCTTATGAAATATTTATTTCTGATAGTTGGCTTAATTCAGCAGTGGGAGCTGGATTTAGTATTAAAGATAAGGAAAGATATAAAAAAGCCGTAATAGCATTATTCTTAAATCATCCCGAGCTGACTGAGGAAGAGTTCTATAGCAGGATTTTGGTTTTAAGAAAGACTATTTTTAAGGATAAAGCGGGTGTTTTAGTTAAAGAAGGAAACAAGAGAGTTCCTAAGACATTTAAAGAATTAGATGCGACTGTTGCTATAGATAGAGCAGAGAGCATCAAGAATCTATTTAGTTTAATTGCGCAAAAGGATTGGCAACAAAGAGTAAGAATTTCTTGTCTGGCCGAATTTACCAATGATACAGGTAAAATCGAGGAAGGCTTAAAAGTAGAACCAGTTGTTGATGATTCGCAAGATTTTATTGAAAGAGTTACCAATGTAGAAAAACCTGTTAACTATGTCCATTTTGTAGGTTCAGCTGCGAGCCTACCTATGGATTTGGAGATCTTTGCAGATTTAGTTATAAAGGAATGGAGGTCAAAAACAGGCTTATCTTTGGAACAACTAAAAAGAAAAGGTTTTAAGATTACTTTTGTAATCAAGGAAGAAAGATTGGTAAGCAAAGAAGATAGCCGTCTTACCGATTTTAACTCTTGTTCTATCGAAGGGACTATGCAAGATATTGAGGAGCTTCTTAAGTTAAATGAATTTAAAGAGGTAAAAGCAGCAAAAGATAATGGAATATTTGAAATTATCCGCAGTGGCTCCAATGGAATAGGGACAGATTTAAGACAGGCAAACCCTGAACTTTTAAAATTACTAATGGAGATAAAAGGATATCAAGAAAATCTAGAAAGTAAAAAGACAGGTTTGGTTAGTTTAAAAGGTGAGGAGAATAATATTACTATCAATCTTTTAAATTTAGACCATTATCGTTTCTTCCTGTCCTGGCAACCTAAGACTCAATTTGCTACTGACTTTATGTATGATAAAGAAAAACAGGCTGTGCCGCCGCTGGTTATATTACGAGTCCCTGCTGGAATAGAGGTATTCAAAGAACTATGCCCCAAGAGAGTTAGACGATTAACAGTGAGCCAGTATGTAGAGGCACGGAATATTTTAGATAAAGAAGGGATAAATGAATCTGAATTCAGAAAGAAAGTAGAAAAAATTAGAGAAAAGACAGGGAAATATTTAACTGTTGCCGAAGCTCTTGTGCCTGAAGTTCTTTTAAATAAACCTCTACGCACCAGCATTAAAAGGTGGAAATTGCTTAAACATATTTCTGCTTCTAAATATAATGCCTTTCAGGCACTGATAGATAAATACAGAGAATTAAAGCAGGGATTTAGTAAGCAGGTAGCTAAGAGTTTGGGAGGTCGATATTCTAAATCCACAGTCTATCTTTATTCTTCGAAATCCGGACCAATAGAGGTTACCGAGAAACATGAGAAGAATAGCATTGGTAGTACTATGGTCCATTATTTCAGCCTGCCTTTGGATACACTAAAATCTTATGGAGGCATAGTTCCGGTTTTTGCCAGGGAATTTGATGACATGTTAACTTCTCCGAAGAAGGTAGCTAAGGAAAGAAGGTACAATAATAGTTTTATAATTAATGGTCTTTATTTCTGGACTCGTCCTTTGATGGATGCCTATAACAAATGCAGAGAGTTCAGGCCCTGGGAAAAAATAGAAGAATATGGCTATTATGTTGGTGGATATATTGATAAGGGAGAAGTAAAGTCCATACCGCCGTATAGGAAAGGGTATGTAGCAAGTAAAAATGGAGAGTTAATCTTTGGAAGGTGGGAATTAAAGACGGGTACTCTTTCTATAAATGGACAAGATATAACCTGGAGTGAAAAAGATGTCAATCCTATAGATGGAGATCGACCTGTGGAAGTCTATACACCGATGCATTATGATAATCTCCGGGAAGGCAAGGGTAAAGGAAGGTGTGTGTTAGTAAAAGAAGATGGTGAGATAGAATTAGCGATAAATGAAATTAAAGATAAAACTCCCGGTGTAGGCACTCGCTTTGGTGATAATAAATTTGAAATCAGAGTAGGTGAAGAAAGGTACAACCTCATAGTGATTGGTACCGAGATTAAACATATCATCTTTGGTGACGTATTTATTCCCTCTACAGGAATTGTGATATCGTTAGATGAGAATACATTTAATGCTCTATTTAAGAATAAAATAGTTAAAGACCGCACAGAAATAAGAAAATCGAAGGACGGAAAAGAGGAGAAATGGGTTATCTATAAATGGAAGGATAAGCAAAAACCAAAAGCTTTCTTTGATTTAGAGTTACCTGAAGAACTAAAAGGTGCGGATTGGTGCTTAGGAGGGTGCGCTCTTATTGCCGATAAAGGTGTTTTTCCCTCTACCTACGAAAGATTAAACGAGATTCTCGAAGCCCAAGGCTGGTTTAATCCATTATCTAAGAAGACCCAAGAGACATCCGTAGAGAAGATCTGGGTACAGCCGAGGGCTGGAATGGGCTTAAGTGAAGATGGCCGATTCTTTGCTATCGCCTATGATGGCAGGCAGGTAGATAGCTTAGGAGCTAATTTGGGCCAGATGCTAAAAATTGCTGAACGCAATTTCGGTAAAATAAAATACCTGATTAATCTTGACAGTGGCGCTTCTGTATCGATGAGCTTTGTTGACCAGACGGGAAACTTTATTACTGTGAATACCTGCACTGAAGTACCTAATGAGACGGCTACCGAGCAATTAAGGGCAATTAATTCTATGTTTGTGATAGCCAAGCCCCTAAGCTCCTCTGACTCAGATGATGTTTTACTGGTAGTTGAAGAACATCAGGAAATAGTTGATGTTTTGAGGAAGATAGGAAATAAAGATTTAGTTGTGCTTAATTTTGATTTTGATGCGGATAAAGGTCGCTTGGATGAATCCCGTCCTTTATTTGAAGGCAATTGGGCTACATTAGTTGAGCGAGAAAATCTTGCTAAGGAAGTTGTGCAGATTCCACCGAAGGAAAAAGGCGAAGGCGCGGTTGACTTAAGTAGATTTAAAGGGAAAACAGTCTTGGTAACTATCTGTGGCGATTTCTTTTCCAGAGTTATTCGCGATGGAAGCCTGGTGTTCCCAAATAATATTATGGGCGTAGACTATCATCATCAGCAAGGGGCTATAAATAAAAAAATGAGAGAAGAGATAGTCAAGCGTCTACAGGAGATTGGTATAAAGGTTTTAAAACCAGTTATTTTTAGCCGCTCCAGAAATTATATATTTGATAGGGAAGGATATAGTGATGATGTTGCGGCCAGGGTCAGGAAGGAATTTAGTGATTTCTTTACTCCGCGACAAGGCGTGGACAAGGGAATCGCACCTTATCTTGAAAAAGCACTGTCATTGGCAAAAAAAAGAGGTCTTACTCAATCGGAGTTAAATAAGGTTAATGAAATATTAGAATACGCAGCAAGAGGTATAGAAAAAAATCTCAGGCAACAGTTTAAAGAAGGAAAAATAACAGAGAAGAATTATCTAAAAGGGCTTCAGAATATCATAGTTAAGTTAGCAGATTGGTATAGCGATCCATATAAAGAGGAAACGACCAAGCGAGGCATAGAAAGAGCTGTTAAGGCAACACGATGGCCGGACATTGGGAATGCATATTTTGATGATATGGGATTTGGTACAGCTGGTGTTAGAGATAAATTCGCCTTAGGAAGAGATTTTAATTTAATGGTAAAAGAAAGTCGGAAAGGAAAAGGTCTTAAGGCAGAGATATTAAAGGGAACTAATATTTTTAATGATGAAGTAGTGAAATGTTTTACAGCAGGGGTGGTGAAGTGGTTCATAAGAGCTAAAAAACAGGAAGGTAAAAAGACCAGTGATGTCAAAATGGCTGTTGCCTATGACAGTAGAATTGCTGGTAGCGAATTTGCAGACCTCATTAAAAGGATAGGCTTGGCTTACGGGATAAAAGTTTATATTTCTGATGAAGCTATGCCTTTGCCTGAATTCTCCTGCTCTATTCGTAAATTGGGATTGGATTTTGGTTTATTTATATCCGCAAGTTATAATCCTAAGGAATACAATGGTCTTAAGATTATTGATGGAACAGGCGCACAATTGGGCGCGGATGAAAAGATTCGTGAAGAAGTTGAAATAGAAGTAAGGAAAACAACTACAAAAGAAGTTGTTAAAAAACTTCAAAAGCTACCAGAAGAGATACCTGATGACCACGTTGTCTTTATGGGTGGAGATGAGAAGTTAGAAGGCGTGGATTATGGAAATCATAGACTTGTTGATACCCATAGTATACACATAGAGAGTGTCCTAAAACATATAAAGGATCAAGAAACCGTTAGAAAGTATGCCCCTGAATTAAATGTCTTGTATTGTGCTTTCTATGGTGCAGGAAGAAAGTCAGCTCCTCGTTTAATGAGAACTATAGGCATTGGAAGCGTAGAATCTATTGGAACAATGGATAAATTAGATGGCACATTTCCTGCTCTTAAGCCTCCAAATGATACTCCAGACCCTGCGCTCGTAAAACCATGGAAAGTAGCGCTCCAAGAATTTGTTGATAAAGAAAGTGAAGAGGCTCTTGCCCAAGAAACTATTTTCTTATCCAATGATCCAGATGCTGATAGATTTGGATTGGTAATCAGAGTTCCTGTGGAAGAGATACCTGATGATGAACAGGTTGCCGAGTTTATGGGTATAGCCTGGAAACTTTCACCTGACTTACAAAAGAAGTATGGATTTGGAGGTTTTCGGGTAGTCCCTCCAAACGAGTGGGGCACTATGATTACTTGGTACGATTTAATGAAGATGACACAAAAAGGTAAAGAAAGAATAGAAAATGCTGAAAAATTAAGTGTGGCATTGAGTCATGTTACTTCCGATGTCCTGGTAAAAACTGCCAAGAAATCAGGGATTAGGACAGAAATAAAACCTGTTGGTGTTGACCAATTAGCAGATTACATAGCTAAGGAAGAGAAACAAGGAAGAAAAGTTGTATCTGCTATTGAGGAAAGCGGGACTTACGCTACCAGTAATCATATATTAGATAAAGACGGCTTTCTCGCCGGTATACGAATATTAGAGATAGCCTGCTATGCCAGGTCAAAAGGTCTTACTTTAAATGATTTATTAAATAATATTTTTTTAGACCCGGATATAGGATATTTTGCAACGACAAACCAGCCACTTGAATTTGAGCGTAGTATAACAGGAGAGGACAGGCGCATAGGTATAGTAAAATGGCTGCAAAATGAACTTAAGCCTTTTGTAAATAAAAGGGCTGAGGCTGGCACTCCCATTGTCGTTGCCGGAGAGAAAGTTTTGGCAGCGGATGAGCAAGAGGAATATCTTACCAAGAAATATGATAAACGATTAGATTATCCTGGCTTTCCAGATGCTGGAATTAGGTTTTACTTTAATAAAGCTAAAACAAATTACATTACCATAAGACCCTCTGGAAGTGAACCCAAGATAAGATTTTATGTTGAATTACTAGGAGAAGGCATAAATAAGAACAATCTGATTAGAAAGAAGAAAGAAATCTATGCTCACATAGTAGAAATTGTTAAAGAATGGAAAGATATAGCACAATCTATGGACCTAAGTCGAATAGAAAAACAGACCACCGAAGAAAATTCAACCAGCACCTCATCTAAAAGGATGCTTTCTAATTTTGGAACACCTGGGATTCTTAATAATATCTTGATTTTAAGTATAATTTTCATTCCAGCGATGGTTATACACGAAATTGCCCATTTTGTTGTTGCAATAATATTTAGAATGCAACCACGTTTTGTAGTTAGTTGGGAAACGATAAGAGGAAGAAAGATATTTCCCACATTTGCCATAAGGGCTACCACTTTAAAGGAAAGCTACAAGAACATAGCTTATGTGTTTGCCGGTCCATTAGCACAAGCGCTTTTTGGCATAGGATTGCTATTTTTAGCAAATATCAGAGGGCTTGATAATATTTTTGCGGCATACATATATTGGGGTGGACTACTCATAGCGGTACACGCTTTCTTGGGTAACTGGTCTGATATGCACAAAATTAAAAAATGGGGCCAGGTACATTTTTCCAGAAAAAGGGGACAGGTACTTTTTTCATCGCGGAAATGGGGACAAGTAGAATTTCCATTTGAGGATGGCGCAGGTCTAGAGATTGTGTGGCAGGTTGTGAAGTCTTCGTTAGATAGGGGAAGAGGGTTTGTTGCAGCTATTTTCCATAAGCCTTCAAAGAGGACAGAACTGAGGATGAGCTGGCTTGGTCCACGGGAAGAATTATCTGAGGAAAAGATTACAGAGATAGTGGGACTTGCCAGGCGGTTATTGGTGAAGGAAGGTTCTTATCAGGAAAATCCAGAGATTAGACAATTGTTGGCGTGGACATCTCTTCCTGAAGAGATGCAAGGAGAGGTAGGAAGAATTGAAAAGTTTGCCAGAATGGTGAGAAGAGATTATGAGAGTGTGGTGGTGATTGGAGAAGAAGCTGGCTTATATGCGAAAGCAGGAGCCAGTATAGGAAAGGAGAGGAGAGGTTATTCTAAACTATATGTTTTGGAATCTATGCATCCAGAAGCAGTAGAGAAGATTGAGAGTGAGATAAATCTGGAGAAGACCTTGTTTGTGGTTTCCTCTCCGGCGGAGGGATACGAACATTTCTATGAGAAGTTGACTGAAGTTTACAGGAGCCGGGGAATCCTCACTGAGGAGGTCGTATCTCAAGTGGGTGAGCACTTTGTAGGAATAGCGGAAGCTAACACACCATTTGCTGAAGAAGCCAAGGAGAAGGAATTCCTTGAGACATTTAATGTCCCTGAAGGGGTATTGGCAGTATTAGCATTAGCAGGTGCGGATATAAAAGGATTTGTGAAGAGTGTTGAAAAGGGAATGGAGATATGTAGAGAAGAGAATCCGGAGGAGAACCCGGGTGTTCAACTGGCATTGTTCCTGGAAGCGATGAGGAGAACAGAGAAACAGATAGTTCTGGTATTACCTGAGGAAGTAAAAGGATTTGGTGAGGTATGGCGAGGAGTTATTTTGCCTCCGGGTAAAGCGGGTAAAGAGAGTAAACAAATAATTTCGATAACGGAAGAAGAATTGACTGCTGGTGGAAGATTTGGAGAGAATGCAGCGTTTATTGCAATTAGGTTAGATGGCACTCTGAAGAGTGCCCGACCAGTTTTTGGTGGGTCGCCCTTCAGGGTGACGGCTAAATTAAGGGAGGCAGGGAATCCTGTAATGGAGATTAGTTTAGCTAGTAAGGAATCTATTGGTCAACTATTCTATGTTGCAGGATTTGCCACTGCCCTTACTGCCTATCTTGGAGTGTCCAGCGAAAGCTTGACCAAAAAAGGTGAAACGGAATCAAATGTAGGGGCTCAATTCATTGAGCCCGTCCGGGTGGGTTCGATAAATCGAACCCCTACAGAATTAAAGGGTGAGCCATTAGAGTATCCAATCAAGCCAGAGGTGGTCAAATATAAGGGCACAAAGGTATTTGTATTCGACTTTGAGAGTCTCTTCGATATAGAGCCTATTAGAGAGCCTACTCCTTCAAGGATGGGTATAGAGCTTAAGGTTAAGCCGAGGAGTAAGGCAGTGTTTAAAGTTATGGATAAGATAGTTAAGGCAGCAGAGGAAGTGGAGAACCTTGATGGGGTCAAGTTTGCCTTTGTTTCCAGTAGAAGAGATGTAAGTAGAGAAGTTATGGAGCAGATGTTAAGGGACTATATGAGCGCATATGGTCTATCGGCAGAGGTTGTAGGTAGGGTAATAGATAATAACTTCATAATTGATGAAAGGCAGCTCAGAGAAGAAGGAGGGATAGTAGGCATACCGAGGACTCCGAAGATAAGCACGAGGGCAGTATTCTCCATTATCAATGAGAAGCTCCTGCTTACAGGGAGGACAGATGGCAATGGTACGGAGATAAAGATTATTACCGAGAGAGAGTCCAGGTGGGAGAAGGATGGAACAAGGAGGATGATGGAGAGGATACTGTGGGTGCTTCTTGAGCCGGCGAAAGAGGGACAGGTAGTATCTACAGCGGCGGGTCTTGCGGTAGCGATAGAGGGTAAGGTATCTGAATGGATGAGAGAGTTCATAAAAGCGAGATACTCTAAAGAGGAAGCAACAAGGCTACTGTCTCAGATAGAGAAGGGCAATACGATTATTCTGCCGGCAACGCCAGTGGATGAGACGTATCTTGAGGGAATTAAGGCTGAAGAGAAGATATATAAAGTTCAAGCATAATTTGATTGGAGTGTTGGAGTGTAAAGCGAAAGCTTTACCAGTCCCGACAAGTCGGGACACTCCTGGTTTAGATAAGGAGTAGCGAAGCAAAGCTTCACGACAATAGAAGATGGCACCATAGATGGTTCTTGACGAGAAACACAATCCGTGATGAAAGATTTTACTAAAAATTTACAATTCGTTTACAACATTGTAATGTGATTAATATATAATTATATAGTATATAATATTTTGTCTTTAGTCGTCGGAGAATCTTGAAATAATTCAATATTCCGAAAGGGCAAACCTTGAGCAATCAGGGGGCGCAAAGCCTTGGGGTTACATAGATAGACAACATTGCAGTTGAACCAGCCCGGCTGCCGATAACGAGTATAGAACCCGCTATGGGTAGTCGGGCTTTTTTTATATACGCTTGGACTGTTGGAGTGTGAAGCGAAAGCTTCACGGGTCAAACTTTCGTTTGACACTCCAGGAGTATAAAGCGAGAGCTTTACAGGAGAGAAGATGGTTGCTTGGTGGTGTAGCAAGGCAAATAAAATATGGCTTAGAGTTCTGGCAGTGGTTGTAAGCAGTGTGTTTTTCTTCACCCAGGTAGTGGGAGCTTCTGTGCCAGATAGAAGTTTCTGGGCAGAGAGGCGTAAAGCCAGGCAGAAACTCCTCGCTTCCCGGGAAAAACCTCACCAATCAGATAGAAGAGAAAGTTTAGGAGAGAAGCTTGAAGAGAAAGATGTTGCAGGTGAAGTATCTTCCCTTATCACCCCTCATAATCTATTCACTGTTCCTTCCCAATACGGCACGGTAAGAGAAGTCCATACGCAAGGATCAAGCAAGGAGCCACAAGGGATGGGGAATAGACTGATTATCCACATCCAGGATGCCCATTCCAGTCCTGAAGCCCAGCTAAACAGCGCGAATATTCTGAAATATCTCCGCGATAGTCTAGCCCAAACCTCTGGAGTGTCAAGCGAAAGCTTGACCAGAGAAGATGAAACTATCGTTTCACACTCCAGAGTTGATGGAGTGTCAAGCGAAGGCTTGACTAAACCTTTATTAATTTGTGTTGAAGGTTCATCTGGTCTTATTGACACCACACTTCTCTCCAGTTTCCCTGAAGAGAAGGTGAAGGAAGAGGTCGCCAGTGAGTTTCTTAAGGAAGGGAAAATTACTGGAGAGGAATACTTTGCCATAATCAAAGATGAGAAGGCGCCAGTTGTAAATATTTATGGGGTAGAGGATAAACGCGCATATGAGAAGAACCTGAAAGCCTTTGACGAAGGTATCTCCTCTGGAGAGAAAATCAGGAATTATTTCCAGAAAGTCCAAGAAGAGATTAACCCGCTGAAAGCCCGCCTGTATAACAAGAGATTGAAAGATTTAGAATCGAAGATAGAAGCCTACCAGAAAAAGAAAATCTCACTCAGTCAATACTGCCAATATCTTCATCGTCTTTTAGATGATGCGGGTTCGATGAATCGAACCTCTACGGAATCAAATGTAGGGACGACATTTATGACGCCCAAGAGATATCCTAATTTCAGGCTATTTGTCGAGGCATCTCAATTTGAGGAGAAGATAGACTTCTCCAGAGTAGATTCAGAGAGGTCAAAATATATAAAAGAACTAAGCGAGAAATTGACTAATGATGAACTATCCGAACTTCTGATTATGAGCCTTGACTATAGATTAGGGAAGGTGACATCGGGTGAATACTATACTTATCTACAATCTCTCTCTTCCAGAATGGGAAAGGGACTGAGGTCAGAAGACCCCAGAATACTGACTGAGCTTGTGACTTCCAAGGAAGGTAAGAATGAGTATCCCAATCTCAACTTATATATCAAGTACAACAAACTCTACGACAGGATAGACCAGAATAAGCTATTCTCAGAGATTAATGAATTAGAGGAAGAACTCAAAGAAGGGTTATGTGAGACAGAAGAGGAGAGGCAATTAGTAAAACTCTCCAGGATGCTTGGTGTTTTAGAGGACTTGGTGAGTCTCAAGATTTCCAATGAAGACCTTGCATATTATTATAAACACCGTGATGAGATAACTTCTGGAATGTTCTCCAATTTCATCACTGAGTCAAACTCTCGTTTGACACTCCGTTCGTTTGACACTCCAAACGAATTCTTGGAGTGTAAAGTGAAAGCTTTACTGAAATTTGAGGAGTTCTACAGAATTGCTTTAAGTAGAAACGAAGCTTTAGTGGATAACACAATCTCCCGGATGGAAAAAGAAGGAGCGAAAGTTGCAGTTCTTATTGCTGGAGGTTTCCATACGCCAGGGATTACAGAACTTCTCCGTGATAGGAATATATCCTATGTAGTGGTTACTCCGAGGCTGGGAGAAGGCTATTCTTCTGATTTAGAAATCTCTCCCAGGAAAAAGAGGACAGACTTTGAGAAAGCAATAGCAGGGATTATGGGGGCACTAAGGCCAGCGAGTCTATTAGTTGAGAACCAATCATTTAAAATATTGTCTGCAATGCAACTTTATTTTGGGAGTCTAATTGCTCGCTCTCAGCTTCCTCCAGCAAAGATAGAAAAGGAACTCGCTCAGATGAGGGATAAGTGGCAAAGTGAACTTGGTGACTTAGCCCAATTGCTGAGGAAGGAATGGCAAATTGAACTTGACATAGCCGAATTGAAGGAAATGATAGAGAATGTTGCCTTTTTGCCAGTAGTGTTAACCAGAGGCAAAGAGGCATTTGCTTTAGGAGTTACCAGGAGGAGGGAGAGGAGTCTACCTTTTGTCTTTAAATATGATCTAGTTGAGAAAAAAGTTTCTGAAGTCATCTTTGGCGAAGAGAATTGCCGGGAATTTCTTTCTTCAGGTTCCTTTGATAACAAGAAAGAGGATCAGGTTGTTGCGCTTGGCAAACTACCGGAACTCTGGAACTTCTTATCCGATGCCTCATTAGAATCAATAGCTAAGAAAATTTTGAGAATTCCAAAAGGAATCCCGAAGATTGTATTTTTTGACTTAGATGGAGTATTATTTAGAACGCCAACAAATAGATTTGATACTCCGGCAAAGATATTGTCTAAATATGGTGTAGAAATATCAGCTGAGCAGCTTGAGGAGATTACACATCCCAGCGAGGAGTGGTTTAGAAAGGTGATGCTCGGAGAGATTACAGAGCAGGAACTTATTACTTATATTAATCAGAAGTTAAGGGAATTTGGTCTTAAGAAAGATCTCACGATAGATGAGTTTTTTGAGATATATTTCTGCGAAAGAACACCTAATGAAAAATTTTATCCCCTCTTGAGAAAGCTTAAAAGTAAAGGCATAAAACTGGGTATTATTTCCGATAGATTTGCAGGAGATCCTATTGTATTTAGAAAGAAACTCGATGCTTCTTTCCCAGGTATATTTGAGCGTGAAGACCTCATTTTCTTTTCCTGTGAGAAGCATCTTTCAAAACAAAGTATTGCTTTGTTTGAACTGGCAAAAAATGCAGCGAGAACAAAATTCGATATAAAACCGGAAGAAATCCTCTTTGTGGATGACAATGAAAAGTTTATTAATGTTGCACAAAGTGCCGGGTTAGAGGCGCTTCAATATGTGTTTTATGATGAAGAAGCACCTGAGCCTGCATCTTATGAAATCTTTAGAGACATCCTTGCTTTACCTCTTTCTTTAGAAAATAATTTACTTGAGAGTAAAAAGAAGCCAGGGTCAGGTCTTGACTTGGCAGATACCAAAAAAGATACAGAAAAGACTTCGGTTTTAGGGTTGGGTGCGGCAACACTCTTGACTTTTGGGTTGGGGCTTTTGGAAATATTGCATACAAGTATGCCTCAGACTGGAAGTGAGTGGAGTTTATTTGTCCCTGCAGTCGTTTTGAGTCTATATGGCTTGCCATTTTTAGGCACATTCCTTACCAGTCTGTTTATTGTTCCATTTATCAGTTTGAAAGGCAAAAAAGATGCTCCAGAGTTGAAAAAGATTGTTGAAGAGTCTATCGCAGGGAAAAGAGCCAAAGAGATTGTATATGAAGAGTTTTCAGGCTGGCAAAAATTTAAGGTAGCAAGGGTCAAACCTGAAAATAAGATACTGTATATTAATAAAAGATGGATAGTTGAATCTGATTGGGCATTCATTAATCGTTTAAGAAAACTCATTCTGCCTATTATCCTTGCTCATGAAGGCGTTCATTTCACTATCAACCTGTCATTGAGAGCAATCCCACCATTCATCCACTTCTTAAATGAAATTCCTGCCTATTTCATAATGCCCATAAGTTTCCTGAAAAAATGGTCGCTGTCCCCAATTTCAACGAGGAACGCAAACCGGCCCCTCTACAAGGGCGGTTCGGACTTAGTCAAAAAGTACGGTGGGAGATTTGCTGGGTGGATAAGTCTACTTAGATCTAAAAATCATTATTTCCAGGATATGGCTAAGTCTAAATTGATTAGAATGGGTAAATCCGCAATTCCTGTTTTGCAGAAAGCATTAGAGGATGATTATGCCTGTGTTCGTCAATCTGCTGCAGAAGCGTTGGGTGAAATCGGACCCGAGGCTAAAGAGGCAGTCCCTGCTTTAGAAAAAGCATTAGAGGGGGACGACCTCTCGTTTGTCCGGGAAGCTGTTGCCAAAGCATTAACAAAGATAACTGGAAAAGACTATACAAAACAAGCAGAAGCCCAAGATAACACCCTCAATAACGGCGATTCCTTTGACAGTGCCTTTGGTGGGGAGGGGAAAGGCAAAGGGGACTTTTTGGCATTTGATAAGGGTGTCAGTGATGAGGATGCGGATAGGCTGGCGCGGGAAAATGCTATCGGGGGAAAAATTAAATATAAGAAGATTGGGCAGGCAATAAGACGCATTGGCAGGGGTAGGGGTAAGATAAGTTTTGGCAAGAGAGGAAGGAATAATCAAAGGGTAGGGAAAATTTTAGCAAGTACCTTTAAAGAACTAAAAAGGCAGAATGTCCAATTTAAGTTCTCCAAAGGCTTTGGCCGTTATGTGAATAGGGTAGACAATATTGTATATTTAGATGAAGTGTTAAGAGAGGCTTTTCAGAAGAGACCTCCCCCTGCAAGGCTTGTGCAGTTATTTGCCTTCCTTGCCCACCAGGGTTCCCACAATGAAATTTTTGAACCAGATAACCTGCCTAAAGAATTTACTGAAGAAGCTTATGCCGGACTGGCAGAACTTGAGATTTATATCTTAGCCGGTAAAGCCTTAAGAGAAAAACTCCGTCGGACTGTCAAATCTGACCTGGCTAAACAGAATATAAGTTGGGATAACGTTATTTTGGATGAGTTGTTTGATTTGGCTGATGAATACGATATTACTACTCCGCCTATGACCTTAGAATTTTATCACGATGGGTTATTTACTTATGTTGGTAAAGGCAAGTTTGTTTCTCAGATTGTTCTTTCCTGCCGAGAGAATCTCATTCCAGAGAATTTAAGAGAATTGTATACATATCTTCGCACTCAAGAAAGACAAGGGAAGATTGAATCTTCAGAAGTTGGCTCTACGATTTTGGGTATTTGCGAAAATCTTACCAGGCGGGGTTACGATAAACAGGGTGTGGAAGAGTTAAAGCGTCTGATTGAAAATAAAGATTGGGAAGAGCTAACTACCAGTTTCTTCCGCGAGGTCACCTTTGGCACTGCGGGCATAAGAGGAGTAAGAGGGAGACCAAAAGATACAGATACCTCTGAAGAAGGACAGTATCTACCCGGACCCAACCGCATCAACCCTGATACGATAAAGCGCTATACCATAGGAGTAGCGAATTATATCCTCAACCATGGTTTAAAAGAGCAGGGTGTAGTTGTAGCCAGAGATACCCGCATTGGTTCTCGTCGCTTCACCGAAGAGGTGATTAAGGTCTTACGTAGAAAAGGCATTAAGGTCTTTCGCTTTGAGGCTGACCGTCCAGTGGCAGAGATGGCTTTGGCTGTGGTGGAATTAGGCGCAGCTTTAGGTATTGAGGTTACTGCCATTCATAATCCTCAAAGTGATAATGGCTATAGAATCAGCAATGAATTTGGTGCCCAGTTATTTGGTCCCGAGAAGCGGGCAATAGTTGTCGAGATTGAGAGAGTAGAGATTGAAGATGTAGATGATTTGAAACTTGATGAATTTGACCCTGAAAAGGATAGAAATAATCATCCTGACCTGCACAGGATTATTGGTGGCTCAGATACTGACCGCAATATGGACAGGGTTTATAAAGATAGAGTCACAGAGTATATTCTTAATCCGAGAATAGTCCAGGAAAATGCACCTAAGGTGAGGATTGCCTATGATCCCCTCTATGGCGCAGGCAGAAATATTGTCTATGAGTTACTCAAGAATGAATTAGGCTTTGATGTCCAGAGATACGAACCGCATAGTGTTTCTGACGGCCGATTCCCCGGATTGCCTAAGAATCCTGACCCGGCGGAGGAGGGTATTTTAGATGAGGTGACTAATTGGGCGGATACCTTAGGCGAGATAGATTTTATTCTGGGAACCGACCCTGATTCTGACCGGGCGGCGTTTAGGGTTAAAGATGGAGATGGGAAATGGAGACTGCTTAAGGCTAATGATGTCTGGAGTCTTCTTGTCTGGTATAGACTTACTCAGCTCAAAGCGATGAAGGAATCAGACACTTTACCTGATATATATAAAGATATACATCAAGGAAAAGTAACAGGAAAAGATATGCTCACAGATGGCTATGTTATTGAAACCTGGGTAACTACTGATTTAATTGAGGCTATAGTTAACTCTTTTGGTTTGTCCACTGAGTTCAGGCCGAAGGTGGGATTTAGCGCCATTGCTGAGGTGGCTTTAGATAAGATTGCCTTACCTGTTCTTTGCGAAAGATACGCTTTAAACTTAGAGGATGTGCTTAATCACTATAAAGAAGAAGGGGTGCAATATATTGCTGAAAGATTAGCCAGAAGCAGAAGAGATGTCTTGCAAGAAATCTTTGCTATCTTGAGGAGCAGACTTTTAGGTGGATTTGAAGAGAGTAACGGCGTCTCCTTTGGCGGACATACCTTAGAGAAAGACGGACTACTTGCCTCTGTGGCAGTTGCAGAAATCGCAGCATATGCCAAAAGTCAAAATACTACACTGTATGAACTTCTGAATCGCATCTATCTTGAGTATGGTTATTACGCTACCCAGAATATTCCTCTGAAATTAGATGAATTGACTGGCAACGCTGAGAAGAAAAAGATTCTGGAGTCACTGGGGCAAAAGCTTATTGAAGTCAATCAATACCGGGGAACAGAAGAAGCCCTGAAGATTGGTTCATCTGAAATTATTGAGGCGCGCTCTGGCAGGGAAATTACTCATATGGATGAAGAAGGTTACAAATTCAGTCTTTCAGATACAGATTGGGTTATTCCTCGGCCTTCAGGAACCGAACCCAAGATTAGATTTTATGGTCAAGTAAAAGTTGACCCTTCCTTACTTACACAAGAAAATATTGAGCAGGAAAAACAAAAAGCCGACCAGAGAGCTGAAAATTTGGTTAAACAGGCGCAGGAATTTGCCACCAGGGGTATTCTTACTGAAGAGCCTATTAGCAAGCCATTAAAGGAATCTTTTATCCTCAATTTTATAAAATCCCTGAAACAAAGGGCAGAAGAAGCAGGTTATCCTGTGAATGAACAGACGAAATTTTCTTTACTTATTGGTGGGCATGTAAAAACATCTCCTTCCTTCAGAATAGTTAATTATCTTTTGCAATTGGCTGAGGAAAATGTTGTTTATTTACCTTACGAGATTTCTTCGGAGAAAGAATTAGAAGAGCTTATTCAAATCTTAAGAGAGTCTCCCCGCTTGGTAGAATTGATTATCAGCGATCCCTATAAGATATGCGCGCTTAACTATGTGGATGAACTTGCTGAATCGGCAAAGAAGGCGCAGGCGGTTAATAATATTGTAATCACCAGAGATAATAAATTGCTTGGTTCAATGTTTGATGGCTTAGCTTTTATATATTGGTGGAAGGACATCTTAGGTAAGAGCTTGGATAATAAAAAGATTATCCACTTAGGTGCTGGTGGAGTGGCGAGGGCTTTTGCTGCTGCGGTGAGCGAGGAAGCATCCAACGTAGAATTTGTCTTCTCTGATGTTTCTGGAAGGCGTCTTTATACTTTAAAAGATATCATAGAATCCTGGGGCAAGAATATAAAGGTGAAAATTATTAAGGTAGCGCCAGGTTCAGAGTCGGAAGAATTGAATAAAGAATTAACGGATGCCGATATTGTTGTTAATGGTACAGGATTAGGAAAGACCAAAGGCAATATCTATGCCTATCCCAGATTAGATTATACAAGAATGAAAGGTAAAGTATGTATTGATTGGAATTATCGCCCAGCGGCAAAGAACCTGTTTTTAAAGTATTCGCAGGATAATGGAGCAACGATTTATAATGCCCTGGGATTTTTAATTACTGGTTTCTATTATACCTTAGGTGCTATTTCAGATAAGACTGAAGTCTTTGATTTCGACAAGCTATTGAGATTTGCCAAAGACAAATTGGGATTTAAAAAGGCAGATGAAGCGGATTTTGAAGGCGATGCAAGGATGGTTAAAGCAAGAGAAGCGCTTGCTGAATGTTTGCCTGTTTTAGCTCAGTTATCTCCTCTGGGCCTGATTAAAGAAACTAAACGGCGTCTCAGCCGTCCTGAGATTCCTTTTATAGAGCAGGTTATTGTTATTTTAGACTCTTTATTCAAACAGGATAAGTCATTTGCATGGGATGTGTTGAAAAAATTAAGGGACTATTTCTCTGTGACCGGATGGGGAATCCTTTCTAACGCTATTGAGTATCATCTTCCTGATTTGTTCCCCCATCCAGAGGAAGAATCCTCTATCTCCTACTCTCTCTCTGTCCCTGAAGAAGACCGTAATAAGGCAATCTCCAAATATGGCATAGGAATAACTGATAAAGATAAGGCGAGGGGAAATACAGTTGTTCCCCATTCTTTGATTAGTAAAATCCAGAGTATAAGAAAAGGATTCAAAGTGGCTTTAATTGGTCCTTCGCAACTAAATCTGGAAACAAATAAGCGCTATGAGATGATTTCTACACCCTTCTTGCCGATAGGAGTCAATGCTGTTATGGGTCATCTACTTGAAAGACAAACCGAAATCAAAGCTTTTGACCCGAACAATCCTAAAGAGTTAGAGGAACTTTTCGAATACGTAAAAGCCCAGGACGTTATATTAGGTATAAGTCCCCTTCATGATACATTGCAATTTGACCTCCAACTTCTCGATAAATTGCAAGAGAAAGTTAACAGGTATCTGGTAGTAGCTGGAGGGATAGAAGCCAGCACTAATGATAAATTTTTCTTAAAAAATCATATAGTTGATATTGTTTTTTCAGGGCCAAGTGAATATCCTTTTAAAGAATTTCTTGAATTTCTGGAAAGCAAAAGAGACGTTAAGGAAATTATGCGGATAAAAGGAATAAAGTTTTACGATGGAGAAACAGTCCGCTCCACGGGCAAGATTAGTTACTCAAGTGAACTCTTTGAGGAAACTATACGTAAGTTCCCCTGGGAGAAGATGGGTTTAGTGGATTTCGTTAAAGAGCGTAGTTTAGAAATTAGGTTGCCAGTGAGCTTCCTCCTCTGCAGTGATAAATGTAAATTCTGTTCTGTACCTGCGTTCAGGCGCACTTTCAGATGTTTGAGCAGAATCATCACCATTAGGCCTGACTTATTGGTGGAGATGATAGAAAAGATAAGTTATATCTTATCATCCGCCGGAATCGACCCCAACAAGGTTACTTTTTATCTTCAAGATGAGAACTTTTTTGCTCACCCTTCAAGGGTTAAAAAGTTTATCCAAGCACTTAAGAAAGCAAAGGAGAAAGGAAGAATACCAAAAGGCTACTCTTTTTCTGTTAAAGCAAATGTAGGATTTCGTAAAGAAGATATTTATAAAGAATTAGGTGAACTTAACTTTACTACGCTGGGAATTGGCATAGAACATTGGGATAATGATGTATTAGCTGGGATGAATAAAAGATTTACTACAGAAGAGGCTGAAGAGATGTTTAAGATGATGTTAAAATACGGCATCACACCAACGGTGTTTCTAATAATATTTCCCCCAGGGTCAAATCTTATTTCCGCAACAAAAACACTGAATAAAGCGAAAGAATGGAAAGATTTAGGCTGTGATGTAAAGCTTAATCTTTTTGTTTCTGCTTATCCTGAGACCAGGTTCCTTAAAGAATATGAAGACAATATAGTGCATAAAGAAGTTAATTACAGAGAGAAAAAATACCTTATCCCCTGGATTATTCTACCAAACGACCCAACCCTATTAGAAAAATCTATAAAATATATCAATACTTCACCCGATAAGAACTTTAATTTCAGACTGGGTGATTTTACAGCCGAAGAGCTGATAGCCTATTTTAGCGGCAAAACCGAAAATGTAAGACCAGAACATCGCCCATATAGCTCAGAGATATTGGACAATAGAGTAGTAATAAGAAAGATGGGGAAATGGGTATTGGCTGATGCGAAAGAGGATGGCTACTCCTTCACCACTGCCTTTGGTGGGAAGGGAAGAGATGATAATTCCCTCGACAACGTTGGTTCAGATGCTACCGCCCACAGCGGGGAGGTAAGAAGGGGAAAGACTCAGAGAGGACAGCAGGGTCCACTTGAGCCGCAATTGATATCTGTCCTTAAACCCGGTCTCCATCGTGAAAGAAATCTGCAATTAGAAAAAGAGCTTGCAAGTCTAATTGATCAAGAAGGACAAAGAGCGTTAACTCAACTGTTGAAATTGATATCTGGGTATACTTCAATCACAAATTCTGCTCAAGATGAAATTTATCACTTTATTTATGGTTTTATTGAGGACCTTCCTGAACTATTAAGAACGTATCGCAATCCCGCAGAACGGTTGGCGGCTATCAGGAAAAAGATTTCTGATTTGGAGAAAGAACTAGCAAAAGATAGGGAGAATGTAGATAGAACAAGGCTGGTGTTAAGGAATCTATGGGCCTGGTATTCAAGAATTATTCTACCAGATAAGCCGACTATTAGATTAAGTCCAGACTATATAGGAAGTTACTCTTTAGATTCATTACCAAAAGGAATTAAAGACTTCCGCATAGAAGGCTTTAACAGAAAAGATAAAAAACTTATGCAAGAATGGGAAAGCTGGGCCAGAAGAAATTCTGATGGGACAACCGAGGAGAGATACTTGGTTAATTTACTTCCTAAATATTTCCACTGGGTGGATGCAATTGAAGGCAGGATACCGGGATTTAAACTCATAAGTATTGATAGCCAAGGGAAAAAACACATAGAAGGTTGGGTGGTGTTTGATGAAATTCACGGTGAAGGTTTAATTGTTGCTTATCGTGAGAATGCACCCTGGAATCGTATAGATAATCCAAGAAGAATAAAAGGTGTAGCAACCCTGCTTGAGAAACGGGTAATCGAGGAAGCGATAAGAAAAGGTTATAATGGTCGGGTATTCTCTATCCCTGAGACCAAGGATGGAATAAGGTTTGCTCTCTCTATGGGCGCAATAAGAGCCTATCAGCCTAAAACTCAATATGGCAATGTGAGTTGGTGGGTTTACAAATTGGCTCCAGAGGTGGGAGCAGATAGAGCTAAGACGATGAGGGATACGGAAGATTTCTCCGACAACAGCGAATCATTCGACACTGCCTTTGGTGGGGGAGGGAGAGATGATAAATCCCTTGACAAAGGCGACCCCCTGGATGCCGCAGAGGTTCATTCTTCGGTGGTTGTTGAGCCGCAGGAGAAATATGAGAAGTTCAAGCCGCTGCGATTGCAGGCTACTCTGATTGAGAAAAATCATTTAAACTTCAAAATAACCAAGGGTAGCATAACTCAAGGGGCTCGAGATAGATTTAGAAGGAGAACAAGAGCAATAAAATATCTGCCTAAAGCTCCACCTAAAGGTTGGACTCAGGATATCCTGATTACCCCTGATACTACACTTACTAAAGATGGCAAACGTCACTTAGGTGAAATAGTCGATGGTGAAATCAGATATTACCCTGTTGTTCTTGAAAAAGACAAAGAGTTAGCAGATTTATTTAATAGTTCCCCTATTGAGGCACAAAGACTAATCGAATCAGTCATCCTGAAAGAAATCCTCTCCGCTCTGAAGAAAGACTACAAGGTTCTCTTATCTTGCCTACCTACTGGATACATCTCTGCCAATTTCAAAATCTTAAGCCCATTCAACCAGAATAAAGTCTCCTGCTCCGAGGCTTGGTATAGGCAGATTAAGCAGCGCTTTGTGTCATTAGAAGTAGATTTAAGCAAACTAAGCGGCCGCATTAAAGGTGGACTTACAAGATACGCAAGACTTTTACAAAGCAAAACCTATGCTAATGTCCAGAAGATTGTAGCGGATAAGACCCGGGACGATGCATATGGTTTTGAGTCTCGAGATAGAGGTATATTTGGACCAACGGTAGAAGAGGCGCGCTATGCCATTGAGGCCAAGATAAAGGAATGGCATGATATGGGCATACGGGTGATGTTACATTGCGGTATTGGCGGACAGGCTCTGGGCAACCGCACGCTTCTGGAACCAGCGACTTATAATTTGGGTTGGGAAGTGATTGTCCTGGAAAAATTGGGCTATGATTTTAATCAAATCTTTGATGCCTTAGAAAAGAAAGGAATTTCAGCTTCCCAGATTTGTATGCACGTATCTTCTAAGTCAGGGACAACAGATGAAACTATGATTAATTTCCAGGCAGGTTTAAAAACCTTGATTATGCGCTTAAGTAAAGAAAAGTTTGGTGATGAAAGGGTGGGATTAGAATTAATAGGTATCTTAGGCGGCTTGGATGATTTAGCTAAGTTAGGTGCCGAAGAAGTAGAAGGATTAAATCTTTCTGATAAAGCTAAAACTTTACTGCGTGAACTGTTTCGCCGGATTATCTTTACCACTACCTTGGGGGAAGAAAAAGGCAGTCGCCTTTACGCTTTCGCCAGATGCAAATTAGTAAGAAGCATTTTAGGGCCTGCGGGTATTCCGGTAGTGGGAATCCCGGATAATATTGGTGGAAGATTCTCTGAGCGCAGTCCTTCAGGAGATGTAACGAGCTCTTTTGCTGGTCGCGACATCTCTAAGATTTCTCAAGGCGCCCATGAGGTATTGGATATTTATACAAGCACCAACCCCAACATCAATCTTGCACTAAAAGCCGCCTGTTATTTGTATTTGTTAAATCCCGATTATATCGTGGTAGCGGTACAGGTTTCCAATATGCGCGCCGTTGCCTCGGCTTTAGCCCAGAAGTTTCCTGAAAGTTGGGGCAAAGGTGGCATAGGGCCGATGGTGTTGGTCTGTACTGGGCAGAAGGTGCTCGATAAAATGGCTCAGGCTATGGAGAATTATCGTGCTGCCTTTATTTTGATTAACGTCACAGGAGAAAAAGTTAAACCACTGGTTTTAAAGGACCCCAACCTTCCCTGTCTTATCTACACCCAGATGGGATTAGGAGAAAAGGAAGAGGCGAGAAGACTTTTGTTCTCTGATGAGCTGACCAAATGGTTTGGAGAACTTAATGCTGCAGCAGTTACTGAAGACTATCGCTCAAGTATTTATCAGCCCTTCGACTTTCAGACCCAACCATTTGTGGATATAGGTAAGAAGTTGATGGAAGAAACTGCCAGAAATCTGTCCCGAGACGAAATCAGTCGGAGTGAGCGTTACAGTAGATTCTTTGCTCAAGGTCGGCGATTTCCACAGTTATTCAGAAGTCGAGGTATTACAACGCAGAATATTTTAACTCGCATGCTCACGTTACGCGAGGATTTAGGTTCTCTTACTAAAGACCGATTGCCAAAAGAGACCAACCGGCAAGAGGATGAACAACTTCTGGCCTGTATTAAACAGATAAAAAAGCTAATGGCTGAGCAAGCTCACTGCCGCAGTATGCGTGGGACGCACAAAATAGATAACAAAATTTATGAGCAGTTCGCAAGAATCGCTGAATACGGCAGTAATCCCCAGCCCGCGTATATTGAAAAGCCAGCTTTAGTTTTAGCACTTCTTTGCGCTGACCATATTATCCGCGGAAAGATTCCTTTGCCGATATTCTACACTCATCAGGTAGAGGCCGAAATCTTAGGGCGCTGGTATAAATACATTATGCAGAATGTGCCCAATGAATACGGCATTGGCACCCGCGAGCAACATTCATATTTTCAGTCTCTTTTAGGTGGTAAAGATGTGGCTTTACCTATTTTAGTAGATGTATTTACACCTTTGGAAAGAGTCAGGCAAACACAGGAGCCGATTTGGTACATTGGTCTGGCTAAAGATTATCTTAAAGGGCTTTATCCGGATGAGGTGCGCAGATTATATCTTGAGGCGGAATTTGATGCCTTTGTGAGCGAAAAAGTTCCCGAAGAACTAAGAGATAAAATTAGAAGGAAGGACCCACGTGACTGTGCAATTTTGCGCATCTGGGACTTATCCACAGATACCGGTCTAATTGAGGCCTTTCGTTTCTTTGGTAGGTTTAATGCTTTGCTGTCCAAAACCGTATCTTTATTGCATCAAGAGATTAGTATAGATGGCCGAGCAGAGCGATTGCGAGCAACATTAGAAGAGGAAGAAGACCAAAATGCTGGACAAATTATTCACGCGACCGATGAAATGCTGGGCACAGTCCTTAGAAATCCGCGTCTACTTAATCTTGAGCTTCTTGAGGCTCTATCCCGGCAGCCAATAAAAGTTGCCCAGGCAATCTGGAGAAAAGGTGGAGACAAAACGGGCTTGAAAGAATGGCATACGCGTACCTCCAAGAGGGATGTCAAACAGCTTCTTAGGGAAATCAGACAGCCATATGTATTATGGAATAAGATAAATATGTTACAGAGATTAGAAACTAAGAGAATTCTTGCTGAACAGTGGTTAGAGATTAACCGTAAGGTCGTTTCTGAACTAATCAATATAGATGCTCAAGTTGCCAAAAATCATCTTGCTTTGTTCAGCCTATTATTCAACGATCAGGGTTTACCTGTATACTTGAATGGGGCACCGCAAAAATTTGTCTATCACCAAGTGTCCGATGATAGCGAATATCGCAAAGAGTTAAAAGGCGTTGTGCCTGGAAGGAATTTCCGCTTAAGAGGCACATTAGAATATCCCTTAAATGAGCCCCGGGGATACTTAGGTTTTGAGCCACCTATAAACAAAGAGTCCTTTTTAAGATTAAAGTTAAACAGATTTGAACTCACTAAAGAGGATATCAAGAGCTTCTCGAAGCTGGCAATGGCTGAATGTATTCAAGCAGTAGAATTCTTTGCTCCCCTGGTTCATTCCGATAAGCCGTTGATATTGCACAGCGACTTCATAGAAATGGTTGCCCGGGCAGGAATAAGTATTCCCAAAAAAGATTTAACGATAAGTAAATTCTTACAGTTGGTAAAACCAAAAGGCCCCTCCAGTACTACGTTATCTTCCCTGGGTATTTTTGCTATCCCGAGCCTGGCAGAAGCAGCGGGTATCACAGTTCAGCAGATACAGCAAATACTTGAACTAGCAATAATAGTAGGTGGTGTTGGTATTATCATCTGGCTGGTTTGGGATTACATTAAAGGAGAAAGAGAGATAGAAAGAGAGACAGATAAACTTTTATCTTCTTTTAAATCTAAAGTAAAATCCGAGATAGATAAACTTTTATCTTCTTTTAGAGAAGTAAGTCATCCTGTGATACTAAAGCCTAAGATGTCTGATATCCTGTTTGTCAAAGGCGATGTTCAAGTACTGTTCTCTGCTAATATCTTAGAGAAATTAGCTCATATGACTAAAATTAGCCGCAAGTTACGCGTTGAGCTTATGGCCACGGTTAAAGTCAAAGATGGCAGAGCCCAGGAAATAGAGTATTGTGGTGATGACCGTAAGATAGCCGTAGTTAAAGCAGATTTACCTGCTTCTACCCGGATGAATCCTTATAATAGGGAAGATCCTAAATCTTTTTATTTCCCTGGAACCGAAAATCCACTTTTTAGGCTTTTTAACTGGGCACATAAAATAAAAAGGAAAGAAGATGTTCTTAATTCAGAACGCCAGAAAGAATTGAAGGATGCTTCTAAACTTATGCAGGAGCAATTTAGCTTTTATAGGTCAATCGTTGACTTTTTTTCTATAAGTAAAAATAGAAGAGTTGAGATTGATAGCGGTGTGGCTGCTTCTTTACCCGATAAGTCTGATGAAGAGCTCTTTAATCTCTCGGTTGATTTAAGGAATTTAAGTCTCATAGCTACAGAGTGGATTGCATCGGAAAAATTAATACCAATCATGGAAGAACCGGTATCTAAAGAATCTTTACCTAAATATGACCAAAAAATTTACATCCATACCCATCCTAAAGAATACGCCTGTCCACCCAGTGCGATAAGAATAGGTGATCAAGAGATAGGTGATGTTTTTGTGCCGGGTTTCTTCGCAGGGGAAATTAGCGGTTTAATCCTTGATACAAAAGAAGGAGATGAACTTTTCCTTCTTTACGAGGCAGATGCTTCAAACAAACAAAAATATCAAGACATGTTTGGTAAATTCTGGCAGCCAGGACACCCGAGCATCCTTGAAGATTTAAGAGAAGTGGCTATGAAGCCTACTAAACACAATTCCTACTTCCTCACTAACCATCTCACCAAGGGTATAAAAGATGAAGCTGAGGCGATTGGGGATACAAAAGACTCCTCCGACAAAGGCAGTTCCAAAAAGGAGCAATATGGAGCAGATAAATGTGCTTGTTTAGGTAAGGATAAAAGACTTTCTACAAGGGAAATTGGGCAAAGAGCAAAGGCTAATATCTTAAAGTTATCCAAGGAAGAGATAAAAAAGATTATTCAGCTATGGATTGAGACGAGGAGATATTGGGATCTCAGGAGCGAAATAGACAATTTTATAAAAAGAGGAAGAAAGATTGAGATTTCTTCTCAATTTGGCGCCTTAAGCGTAAGAGTTGGAAACACTATTTATTTAGACAAGATTTTCCGGGATGTTTCTTATGAGGGTAAGAAAAATGAGATAACTGGTTCAATATCAGGAGAATTAAAAGCAAAAATGCATTTAGTATCATTCTTGTTTGGCTCTGTAATAGCCAATGAACTTGCCGATACTTCTAAAAGAGGTTCTTTGAAGGAACAGTTTATAGAGGAGGCTTTAGCTGTTATTGAAGAGTTAAGGAAATTGGATCATATTCTTTTGGATAAAAATGAGTTGGTAGCCTTTTTGAAACAATGGGCTATTCAAAATGAAATGGAACCCGAAGATATAGTTATAGATGAGGGTTTACCATTTATGATATTGCAAGATTCATACAGCAAGCAGTTTCTGTTAAAGGCTATTGACTTGGTAAGGGATGTTAATCCTGAGTTTAAAGAAGTGGGAGATGCTCAAAACTTATGGAAAGATTTAGCAATAGCTGGTTTTGAAAAGAGTAACGAGGTAGAGGAAATGGGGTGTTGGATCGATGCGCTTACAGAGATAATGAAAGAAGATAAAAACAAAATCAGTGAGATTATAGAACTATTCGATAGATACTTTATAAAGCTTGATAAATATTCAGGTTGGCCTGGTCGTGTGGTTTCTGATAATGTTGTTAAGATACTTGGGGTCTATGGAGATATAGGAGGTAAAAAGGGTTTAGATGGCTTAAGGAAAGCCCTGGGATACAGTTTTGTAGCAGATCGTGATTCTGCAGTAAATAAGGTCTGGGATATCTTGCTTTCCCAGGTTGAGGATATTCCAAAGTTACGAGAAATGGTTTTAACTTATATTTCTGCAGCTAATCGCATAGGAAAAATTTGCGATTTAGTCATAGGTCTATCTAAGAGAAAAGAAGGCTTAATTGACCATCAAGTTGTTGCTTCTCTTGTAAAGAGGTTCGCCGAAGCAGCAAACTCGATTTGGCATAATAGACAAGATGGGCTAGTAGGTTTGGTTGTATGGGGTGGTTTAGGCGATGAGTGGCCCGCTGTTTTATCTGGATTGTATTCTCTGGGATGGGGAAAGATAATTTCTTTTGTAAAGGATAATCCTTCTGTAATAGAAGGGCAGGCGTGGCAAAAGTTGGCTGAAGAGGCATTTTTGGAGATATTAGGACATAGTATAGAGATCTCTAAAAATGGTATAGCTGTGTTTAATTTATTCATAGGTACTAAAGGAATAGAAGAGATTTGTTCTCTTCCTAATAAGTTTGTTGAGTACCACGTTCATGATGAGGGAACTAGTAGGTGGGATAAGGAAGGGGAGAGCTTAATTAATAGTGCTTTGAGAGGAAGTATAGGATTTGCCATTGATTTAGCTAAAGGTTTTATTCGGATTGACCCACCTTCAGAGGAAAAAGATAAAGACGCCTACTTAAAGAGAAAGTTAGACAAGAAAGTATTAACTGGTAAGGATAAAAGAAAATATGAGGAAATAGTTGTTCAGGATATTATCCAGGCAGTCTCCTTGTTAGCTCAAAGAGCCAATCCTGATAAAGAATTAAAATTAGTTGATTCTGTGAAGGAAATGTTTAAGAATCAAGGAATATTCTTACCGGAGCGGCTTACTATAAAAACATTTACAGAAGCAGTAGAAACCCCAGAGAAGTACAAGCCAGAGAGGAAAGTAAAGCCGCCTAAAGCAGTTAAATTTAAGGAAGTTCGTACTCCAACATATGCCCGATATCGTTTTCGTATAACAAAACCTGAGGGGTTACATATGAAGGTAGCTATCGAAATTGTAAAATTAATGGAAAACTTTAAGGGTAAAGTTACAATCACAAAAGAAAAAGATAAACGAACAGCCAACGCTGGCTCTATAGATGAACTCATTATGCTGGCAGCTGGACCTGGAAGTACTGTAATAATAGAAGCAAAAGGAGAAGATGCTCTTAACGTAGCAAGCGCAGTAGAGGGCGCTTTAAAGGGTAAAACAATTGAGACCGCCTTTGGTGGGGAAAGGAGAAGAGATATTGAATTTCGAGAAGAAGTGGGAACATTCAAGACTGGGGTAAGTGCTGAGAAATTACCTTTGCAGTTACAGGGAATCTTTAAAATCTTCCAGAGAAAAACTGATATTGTGATGCAAAGGGTAAATAATTTTGTGAGAAATAGTGGTATTATCGCTGATTATAAAGAACATAAAATTATTCACCAGTTAATAGAATTTATAGATGAACCTAAAGATGAACAACAGGCTTTAAGAAGAAAATCTTACTTTCCCAGAGAAAACTGGAAGACAGAAAGACCTTATGAGTTAGTAGTCTGGATTTCCAGAGACGTATTAGAGAACATTACTTCTATTAATAATCCTAAAATAAGGGATTTAGTTATCGATGCAATGGTGTTAGAAGCATGTATGCACTTCTATCCTGGATATAATGCTTTTGATATCCTATACGATAGAGAAACCTGGAAAAAGTCAAAACAGGGTCAAGAAAGAATAGCTTCTGAATTAGATTCTCTGGCTCAAGCAGACCTAAACAAAGAAGTGAATAATGATAGACTTTCGCATTTAATTTATCAACTCGCATTGAGCTTCTTACCTTTCAATGCTGAATTTATAAGAGGAGTAGAGGATAAATTAGGATACCCTATTGACTGGACAGAGGTTTTGACCCATTTCAGCCGTCGGGGTCCAGTGGAGACAAATAAGAGAGCTCGAAATGTCATTGAGACTAAGGCTGCTGAATTCTTCTATTATATTTGTTATACAGACTTAGATAAGCCACAGACTGAGCAAGAATTCAGAGAAGCATTTCAAGAAAGATTCATCAGGTATTATGAATACAATTTCTGGATGGATATGCCAGCGTATGAAGAAGGATTTGAGCAGGGGAAAACTTATGAGGAGTTAATAGAAGAAAAGGCAGTAGAGTTATTTAATGATGAAAATAGAAGTATTGCTGCCAACAGACTTGGAAGTTACTCTTTATCCACAACTAGAGAACCTGTTGTCTCATTTTACTTCAATACTACCTTTGGTGGGGAGAATAAGGAAAAAGATACCCGAAAAAGTCATCCTGCTTTTAGCCGCACTTCGTCTTTTGAAGCCGACAATCCCAAGACGGAGAATTATGTAGGGAGGGCAACGAAACCTTCGGAGGCTTTGGTAGAAAGATATAGATTGTTGGTTAACAAAGTAAGTGATAAATCGAAGGATGATAAAGGAGTTTTTAACAGAGCTTATTTGATTACATTCACAGTTCTTGCTGCGTATCTGGCTGAGCAAAGGGGAGGATTGAATAAAGAACTAATAAAACAGTTTAGAAAAAATCTTATTACACAACTTAAAAGTGCAAATGAAGAACAGATTAGCAAAGCTCTTAGAAATTTACGTAAAATTTATATGCCTATGGATAATCCAAAAAAATCTATTGCTAATGGGCTTTATAGTATGGTAAAACTTGCGGATGATAAAAAGGATTATACCAAAGTTCGATTAACCACATCTGAGCCCTCTAAAGTTTTCTTATTAGTTAAATACTATTATTTTGCTAGAAGTGTATTACGAGACGAACGAAGATTAAAGCAATTTTGGACAAAATCTATAGACCTTGCAGATTCAGTTCTTAATGTATATTATTTTTGGGGACAAGAAGGATCAGAATCAGAGCATGTAAAATGGTGGATGTCAAGACTGCTTATAGCGCTCAAAAATGCAGACAAACTATGTATTGATGAAGCCAAAGAAATCTTGACAGACGAAATCTATATTAAGTTAGAGACTGAGCAAAAAGACTTTATCGTTAACAAACTTTGGAAAATGCTGGATCTGGCATATCAAGGAAAAGATCCTGCTCAGGTACTTTTGCGTTCGAAAGATTTTGAGAAGTGGGAACCTGTAAATAGGAAGATTAGAAAAAAAGTTGCTTTAGATATTATTTCGCAAGAATTTTCCGCTGATGAGTTGGAGCACTTAACTGAAGAAATGAAAAGCCCCAGCTTTAAAGGAAAAGTGGAGAAGGCAAACAGACCCGTACTTTATCTCCTATTGAGACGGCTTAAGTGCATACTTGATAAAATAGATGCACGAAACAAACTCCCTAATAAGTTCCCAAAGCCAAATAAAATTGGAGGCCTCTCTACGCTAAGAGAAGCACTTGAACATAGGAAAATAATTGAATTAATAACGTCAAATGACATAAGATGGCCCAGTGGCGAAAGAGTAACTCCTGAGGATGTAAGAAAACACAATATTGTCGAGTTATTGTTAGATGACTCAGGTGGCTATTGTATGTCCAATCTTGGATGGTTCCATTTACAAAAAATGGTAGGGAGAGAAGGTGAGCGATACTATCTTATGACTGTTGGATCTATGCCATACAACGGTCAACACGACACCTGTGGACCAGAAGAAATAGCCAGCCTTATTATAGATTCTGTCGTATTGCGTTCGGAAGCGGACAGAAGGAACGCAAGAAAAGTTCTTGTGGGTGAAAGATACCGCTCGCAAGCTTTGGATGTGATTAAAGAAGTAATGGATATTTTAGGTAAGAATAGGCAATTGATAGAGGAAAAATTACAGAAACAAGATGCTGTCGGCTTAGTCTTGAAGAAGTTTAGAAAAGTTACTCGGGGTAGTGGTGAATGGCTGGCTCTTAGAAAGACATACGATGTGGTTTCCGCTGGTTTACGGCACACTTCTCAACAGGATTCAGGGAAAACCAGCGATTCGCCAACCAAGTGGCTCAGGTCACTTCTATTGGGTGGATTGGGAATATTATTATTTATGAACCAAGATTTGTTTGGAGCAGTTGGGGAGATTATGAAGAGTGGAGAGCAAGCATGGGGTAACATCGCTGGATTTCCTTTTGGATTGGGATTGTGGGTGATATTGGCTTGTGCTGTTGCCGTTGTTGGTGCCCAGGCGATATACCGGGAGGTTAGCCTTGCAAGAAGCGACGTCGTGGAAATTGAGGAAGTCAGATTGCCTCGGGTTTTAGGGCTTGAAGGGCGACCATGGAAGGTCGCCCCTACGCGAGTGTGGCAGGCGCTCGTGCCTTTGTTTGAGGGAGCACAGAAGTTTGTTGCAGCTATTTTCCATAAGCCTTCAGCGAGGACACAACTGAGGATGAGCTGGGCTAATCTTCTTATTCAGCCAGAATTGTCAGAGGAAGAGATTTCAAGGATAAGAGCGCTTGCTGAGAAGTTAAGGAGAGGAGAGATAGCGCGGTTATGGACAAAGAGAGGACCTTTCTTTGCCAATCCTGAGATTAATCCCTTGTGGACATCTCCGGGAGAGGAGATAGCGGAAGAGGTAAGAGCAATTGAAGAGTTGGCTGAAAAAGTGAAGGAAAGACACGATTATGTAGTGGTGATTGGAAGAGCAGTGCCATACGCAAAAGTGGCAAAGGGCATAGGAGAAGCGAAAGGATATCCTCAAGTTCTTGCTCTTAATCCAGAGGCATTGAATGAGATTGAGAGCGAGATAAATCTGGAGAAGACACTGTTTGTGGTTTCCTCTCCAGTTCCAGGAGAGGGATATGAAGAATATAAACATTTCTATAGTGAGTTAACTAAATTCTATAAAGCACAGGGAGTTTCTGCTGAGGAGATTACATCGGAAGTCGGCAGGCACTTTGTGGGAATAGGGGAAGCTAACAGGCCATTTGTTAAGGAAGCCAGAGAGAAGGAGTTCCTGAAGGTATTTAGTGAAGAGTCGGGTGTTTCTCGTTCAATATTCAGTTATGAAGGGCTGGTGCCATTGGCGCTGGCAGGCGTGAATATAGAGAGGTTCCTGGAGAGTAGCAAAGAGGGTAAAGCGATGTGTAGAGAAGAGAATTTTGAGAAGAATCCGGGTATGCAACTGGCTAAATCACTGGAAAAGATGATGGAGGCAGGGCGACAGATAGTTCTGGTATTGCCTGAAGAAATGGAAGGATTTGGGGAGTGGTGGCAGGAACTGGTTGAGAGTCTCTGGGGAGAAGAGGTGAGAATTACTGCGATAACAGAAAGGGAACTTTCCGGACCGGAAAGCTATGGAAAGAATGTAGCGTTTATACATTTGAATGTAGGGGCGACATTTATGACGCCCCAGAATGTGGGTTTGATGAATCGAACCCCTACATTAAGCTTGTTAAAGGAGGCAGGATATCCTGTATTTGAGGTTCCTTTGCGGGGCGAGGAAGCCATTGGCGAACTATCCTATATTGCAGAACATTCTACTGCTCTCAGCTATCTTATGAGAATTGATAAATTGAGGGGGCCGGGTGGTGGAGAGACGGCAGCGTCGGCTGAAGCTGCCGGCTACCAGCCGGGAGAGGTACTGTCTCAGGTAGCCGCAAGCTTTAGCTTGCGAAAGGTTGAGCCATTGTCAGAGTATCCAGTCAACCCCCAGGTCCTCGAGTATAACGGCACGAAGGTATTTGTATTCGATTTTGAGAGTCTGTTCGATATAGAGCCAGTTAGAAAGGCAACTCCTTCCAGGATGAGTATAGAGTTTAGGGTTAAGCCGAAGAGCAAGGCAGTGTTTAAGATTATGGAGAAGATAGTCAAGGCAGGCGAGGAAGAGAATAATCCTGATGGAGTGAAGTTTGCCCCTGTGTCCAGTAGAAGATATCTTAATGCAGGGGTTATGGAAGAGATGCTAAGAGACTATATGAGTGGATATGGTCTGGGGACAGAAGTTATATCGAGGGTGATAGATAGTGATTTTATAATTGATAGAAAGCAACTGGAAGATAACGGAGGGATAGTAGGGATAACGGAGAGTGGGAAGATAATAAGCACGAAGGCAGTATTCAACATCATCAATGAGAAGCTACTGCTTTCAGGGAAGTCGGATGGTAATGGCACTGAGATAAAGATTATAACTGACAGTGAATCCAGGTGGGCGAAGGATGGAACGAGGAAGATGATGGAGAGGATACTCTGGGTGCTGCTTGAGCCAGCGAAAGAAGGGGAGATGTTATCAACAGCGGCGGGTCTGGTGGTAGCTATAGAGGGCAGAGTATCTCAGTGGCTGATAGATTTTATAAAGGCGACATATTCTGAAGAAGAGGCAAAGAGGCTACTTTCTCGGATAGTTAAGGATGGTAAGATTATTCTGCCGCCGATGCCAGTGGATAAGGAGTATCTTGAAGGAATTGAAAGTGAAGCGAGGATATACAAAGTCCAGGCATAATGGAGTAGCGAAGCAAAGCTTCGCATCAATATAAGATTTTGAAATAACAGAAATTTGTAGGCACAATTTCAAATTGTGCGATTTGTTTTGAAATAACAATATTCCGAAAAGGCAAACCTCGAGCAATCGGGGGGCGCAAAGCCTCGGGGTTACATAGATAGGCAATCTTACAGTTGAACTGGCCGGGCTGCCGATAACGAGTATGGGGAACCCGTTATGGAGCCCGGCCTTTTTTGAATAAATTTTCCTCTTCCTTGGGGAGTAGGGGATGGCATTGCGTCCGTCCCCTACAGGAAGGAATATTACCTTGAAGTTGCGTAGGATTTTAATTATTGATGATGATTTCCCGGCGGGGTATTTGATTAAGATTAATTTAGAAGCAGAAGGGTATGAGGCAGTTCTCGCATTAAGTGGGGAAGAAGGTTTGGAGAAGGCTAAGACAAACCCTCCAGACCTTATTACCCTGGATGTGCTGATGCCTGAGATGGATGGCTTTGAAGTGATGGAAGCTCTTAAAAAAGATGAAGCGCTAAATTCAATACCAGTGATGATGATATCGGTGGTTGATGAGGTTGGGAAAAGGAGGGGAATGGAGTTGGGAGCAGTGGATTACTTATTGAAACCGATAGATTTTGATAATCTTTTGGATAGGGTGAGATGCCTGGAAATAGACAACAGCCCGTCATAATAGAAACTTATTTATTGATAGCCACAGAGCGACCGCCTCGTTTTGTCGAGGGAAACTGCGCGGCGACCAGAAATTTATCTCGACAAAACGGGACGGTCGCCCACTATTAAAGGGGAAGCAAAGCTTGTGCTTTGCCGCTACAGAACATGCCCGATGATAATTCGTGATGTGGAGAACAAATGCTAGCTTGTCGGTATAGCAAGGCAAATAAAATATGGCTTAGGGTTCTGGCACTGGTTGTAAGCAGTGTATTCTTCTTCACCCAGGTAGTGGGAGCCTCTGTGCCAGATAGAAGTTTCTGGACAGAGAGGCGTAAAGCCAGGCAGAAACTTCTCGCTTCCCAGGAAAAACCTCACCAATCAGATAAAGGAAAGAATTTAGGAAAGAAGCTTGAAGAGAAAGATGTAGCAGGAGAAGTATCCTCACTTATCACTCCTCATAATCTATTCACCGTTCCTTCCCAATATGGCACAGTAAAAGAAGTCCATACGCAAGCATCAAGCAAGAAACCACAGGAGATGGAGAATAGACTGATTATCCACATCCAGGATGCCCATTCCAGTCCTGAAGCCCAGCTAAACAGCGCAAATATTCTGAAATATATCCGGGATGGAGTGTCAAGCGAAAGCTTGACCATAGGAGTGTCAAGTGAAAGCTTGACTAAAAACGGTGAAACTATCGTTTCACACTCCAAACCTCTATTGATATGTGTTGAAGGTTCCTCTGGTCTTGTGGACACCACACTTTTCTCCAGTTTCCCTGAGAAGAAGATAAAGGAGGAGGTAGCCAGTGAATTTCTTAAGGAAGGCAAGATTACTGGAGAGGAATACTTTGGCATAACTGGAGGGGAGAAAACACCAGCTGTAACTATTTATGGTGTAGAGGACAAACGCGAATACGAAAAGAATTTAAAAGCCTTTGACGAAGGTCTCTCCTCAGGGGAAAGTTTGCGGAATTACTTCCAGAAAGTTCAGAAAGAGATTAACCCACTGAAAGCTCGCCTGTATAACAAGAGATTGAAAGATTTAGAGTCAAAGATAGAAGCCTACCAGAAAAAGAAAATCTCCCTCAGTCAATACTCCCAGTACCTCTACAGTCTTCTGACGGGTTCGATGAATCGAACCCCTACAGAATCAGATGTAGGGGCGGGACTCCGTGCCCGCCCGAAGGAAGGTGAAGATGTAGGGGTGGTCCCGATGTATCGGGATGGCCACCCAGTAGGGACGGCACAGAGTCCGTCCGCTACAAGTGATGTAGGGGCTCAATTTATTGAGCCCGAAAAAGAAGTGAGGGGGAAATATCCCAATTTCGAACTCTTTGTCGAGGCATCTAAATTTGAAGATAAGATAGACTTCTCCAGGGTAGATTCGGAAAGGTCAAAATACATAAAAGAACTGAGCGAGAAATTGACTAATGATGAACTATCCGACCTTTTGATTATGAGCCTTGACTATAGATTAGGCAAGGTGACATCAGGCGAATACTATACCTATCTCCAATCTCTCTCTTCCAGGATGGAAAAGGGAATAAGGTCAGAAGACCCGAGAATACTGACAGAGCTTGTGACTTCAGGGGAAGGAAAGAACGAATATCCCAACCTCAACTTATATATCAAGTACAACAAACTCTATGACAGCATAGACCAGAACAGGTTATTCTCAGAGATTAGTGAATTAGAGGAAGAAATCAAAGAGGGACTATGTGAGACAGAAGAAGAGAGGAAATTAGTAAAACTCTCCAGGATGCTCGGTGTCTTACAGGACCTCGCAAGTCTCAAGATTTCTAATGAAGACCTCGCCTATTATTACAAACACCGCAACGAGATAAGTGAGAGAGGGGGACTGTCCCACTTTTTCGAAGATGTAGCTGCAGAGCGAAGCTCTGCTAATAGGGAGCAAAGCTTTCGCTTTGCTGCTACAAAGGATGGAGGCAAAGCTTTCGCTTTGCCGCTACAAAAACAAGAAGAGTTCTACAGAATTGCTTTAAATAGAAACCAGGCTTTAGTAGATAACACAATCTCCCGGATGGAAAAAGAAGGAGTGAGAGTTGCAGTTCTCATTGCTGGAGGTTTCCATACACCAGGGATTACAGAACTTCTGCGCGATAGGAGTATATCCTATGTAGTGGTAACTCCTCGGTTGGGAGAGGATTCTTCTTCTGATTTGGAAATCTCTCCCAGGAAGAAGAGTACAGACTTAGAGAAGGCGATAGCCGGGATTATAGGGGCATTAAGACCAACAAGCCTATTTGTAGGAGACCGATCATTCTGGATAAATGGTGTAATTCATCTCACTATGAGGGCTCTAATTCTTCAAAAGGCTTTAGATAAGTTGAAGGAAGAATGGCAAGAGGGAGTTGATTCCAGACCCGAATTAGCAGAAGTGATAAATAGTGTTGAATTTTTGCGTGTAGTCTTAACGAGAGAGAAGGAAGCATTTACTTTAGGAGTAGTCAGGGGAAAGAACGGGAGGAGTCTGCCTTTTGTCTTCCGATATAATGCAGAACAGAAAAAAGTCTCTGAAGTCATCTTCGGCGAAAGGAATTGCCGGGAGTTTATCCTTTCTGGTTCCTTTGACAATGCCCAAGAGGTTCGTCAAGTTGTTTGTAGTGA
>CAYOFG010000004.1:0-16689 GCA_964403285.1 uncultured Clostridia bacterium
CCACGAAGTTAAAGACAGCAACAACAACTGGGTGGAGGTTGGAAAGCTACACCGTGGGAGCGACCACATATACAAGCAATACGAGTTCACTGGTTAAGGTAAATCCCAACACTTCCCAGAAGTATCTACAGGTGCTTCTGCCTGGCGAAGAACCTGTGCCCGGTGATACACAGAATAAAGGCAGAAAAGGAACTCCCGATTTTGCTCCCGCTCCGGGAAACCAGAATTCTACTGCCGGCACTTCCTTTAATATTACGGTAAGGAAGGTGGATAATTCCTGGAACCTTCTGGAAACCGACTTATCTAACGTACAAATAGCCACTAATGATCCCAATGTGTCTAACGTGGGAACCATAGATCTGATTTTTGGAGTGGGAATAGGTACGGTGACACTCCAGACTGCTGAAAGTGGAAGGACGATAACTGTGAGCCAGACAGCTCAGGGCTATACTTCAGATACTTCCACATCCTTTACTGTTGATCCCAGCACTTATACTTGCCTGCAGGTTCTCCTGCCAGGCGAATCTCCCGCTCCAGGAAATCTCACAACGCGAGGAAGAAGTGGAACCCCGGATTTCGATTCAGGTACTCCTGGTAATCAGAATGCAGTGGCAGGAACGCCTTTCAATATAACTATAAGAAGGGTGGATAACTACTGGAACTTTGTGACTGGTGAAGTGGCTGATGTTTCCATTACCAGTAATGACCCATACGCGACCTATTTAGGAACTGCTACCTTAACTGGAGGAACTACTACCTGGAGTGTGGTATTGAAGAGAGCTGAGAGTGGGAGGACAATAAGTGTAAGTAAAAGTGGATGGTCTTCTGATACAAGTACTTCCTTCACAGTAAATCCCAGCACGCATCAGTGTTTACAGGTTCTTCTCCCCGGAGAATCAAACGATGCAGGTAATCAGTCTAATAACGGAAGGATAAGTCCACCATCTATTGAATTAACTGCAGGCACCACATTCTATATTACTGTTAAGACCGTGGATATGTACTGGAATCCCACAAAGCCTCCTTACGACATCCTGGTTACTGTGACTTCCAACGACCCCACAAAACCCAACTTAGGTACAGTTGCTGTTGGTCAAACCACTGGAGAAGGAATGTTAAGTGTAGTTTTGTATAGGGGAGATACCAACCGAACCATTACAGTTACCCGGAGTGAGTATCAGACTGATACCAGTACCACCTTTACCGTGAAAGCTGGTGAGACGAGTAAACTCCTGGTTCTTGTTCCCAATGAAAATCCCGATCCTGGTACTGCAACTGGACGTTCGGGAACAGTAGAGGACTGGACTGCCGGAAGTTACTATCCGGTTACAGTAAAAGCAGTAGACTACAATTGGAACCCCACAACAGCCACCATAATTGTAGACAAGGTATATACCAATGATGATTACAGCAATCCAGTAACAGATCCCATCACCAACGTTACCTTGACTGGCGGAACATCAACATTTATGATGAAGTTGGTGAGTCGCGGTACAAGGAATATAATCGCGGAAGATGCTGAGTACGGAAATAATACAAGTTCAGACATTACAGTAGTTCCCGATGACGCTGTTAAATTGCAGGTCCTGGTACCTGGTGAGGTAGGAGTGCAAGGACATCCTAATGGCAAGCTGGATGTTCTGCCCAGTACCCGCACTGCTGGAGTAGCCTTCGCGGTAACAGTAAATTCTGTTGACCAGAACTGGAACATCTCCTATTCTACTCGTACTATAAAGCTCACTACCAATGATTCCAATGCTCCTCCCATAAGCAATCAGCAATTAGTTAACGGCACAACTGTATTTATGGTTACTCTTATAACGGCAAATAGTCCATGGATTAAAGCTGAAGATACTGCACCAACAGATAAACTATTAGAGAACCAGAGCCCCAACATTCCTGTTCGCACCAATCCCAATCAATATAAGTTGCTTGTGCTTCTGGAAGGAGAATCACCAGACCCAGGAACATCTACTGGCAAGACAGGCCCGGTGACGAATCCTACGGCAGGGACGGCCTATGCAGTCAAAGTGAGGGCTTGCGATAACTACTGGAACCTTAATACAAATGCCACTCCTCTGGTAAAAGTAACTGCTAATGACCCCTATGCTGTTCTTCCTTCTTCAGCCAATCTCATTGCTGGCACAACTACATTTATGATTACTTTCAAGGTGGCGAATACTACCTGGACAATTACTGCTATGGACACAGATGCACAACCTCCTCTGTGGTCCGCCTATGTTAATAGCCCGGTTACAGTAGACCCAGCATCACCAGTCAAGTTACAGGTATTAGCTTATCCTGAGATACCTCTGCCCGGAACTGATCCCAATGGACAAGGCAAGACAGGCACACCAGACTGGCATGTGGCAGGCTCAAGCTTTAGCGTTACAGTAAATGCAGTAGATAACTATTGGAATATTGTTAGTACTAATCCTTCTGTTTCAGTAACAACTACAGACCCTTATGATACCCAACCCCTGTCAAAACAACTTGATGAAGGAACGAATACCTTTAAGATAGAGATGGTAACCAGAGGCTCCTGGGCAATAATCGCTCAAGCATCAGGGTACAATGCGGGAAGTTCCACTGTGACCATCAATGCGGGAAATGCGAGCAGGCTACAAGTCCTACTTCCTGGAGAAACCGCAAAAGAGGGTAAATGGAATCAACTGCCTTATGGAAAGGAAGGAGACCCTGACTATTGGGTGGCGGGCTCTACGTTTAATGTTACTATAAATGCAGTGGACAACTACTGGAACAGGGTAAGCACAACTCCTTATGTTACGGTTACTACTCCTACAGATCCCAATGATAATGAATCTACTTATTCTGGTAACCTGAATAGCCAGGGAACGATGGATTCTCTCATCAAGCTGGTAACTGCTGGATTAGACACTGTAAAGGCAGAAGCCTTTGGCCTTGCTACTAGCACAAGTTCAACAACCATAGACCCTGCAGAGGCTGCCTATTTCAAAGTTGAGGTATCTCCTGTGAGTGGAGATGCGGGAGACCAGAGAGATATAACTATTACTGCCTATGATAAATGGGCATCCTGGGACCCCATCACGCGCACTGGCGAGGGCAATATTGCTGACGGAGGATCAGTACCAGGAAATGCCTATCAGGGAACTATCACCTTCAGTTGCAATGACCCATATCCAGCAGGATTGCCCAGTGACTTTACCTTTACACCTCTTGATGCCGGGACAACCACGTTATACGATCAGGTTGTTCTTTATACAGCAGGAGATTGGTGGGTAGAAGCTACAGATACCTCCAACTCTTCTATCTACGGAAGGCAGGATAATATTTCAGTCTCTCCCGCACCAGCCTATAAATTTGTGGTAAGTCCCGAGACCAACCAGGATGTGCCGGCGGGTTCTTACCAGGGAATCACTGCCTATCTCTCCGATTTCTACGGCAACCAGACACCAGAAGCAGATAAACCTTGCGACCTCACTATTACTGATGTAGTAGGTAGTCCAGGCTATTTGACAATTACCTCTACCACAACTAATGCTAATGGTGAGATTGGACCAATCAACTATTATGTGTCCACAACAGCAGGTGATAAGGCGACGATAACTGTTACTACCGGCACAGTCACCGGGAAATCGGCAGTCATTACTACCATTGGTGGAAATCCCAACTATCTCGTGTTTATCGGGACTCCTCCCGCCACCCTGGTGGCAGGGAATGTTACCAGCCAAACTTTTGCTGTTCAGAGGTATGACCAGTACGGGAACATTACCAATATTACCAAGACAACTGTTTATCTCAAATCGAGTTCAAATGGAGCGAACAAGAGCTTCCGCTATCCCCAGGGAACGATTCTCACTTCTTCTGTACCCGGAGTTGACGGAGAAATCAATATTTACGGTGGTCAAAATACCGCCTACTTCTACTATTATGACGAGAAAGCCTCCTGGGATGAGATTACACTGGCTACCTTCACCATAACTGTTAGTTTGAATACGAATTTCGGAGACGGTGATGACGATAATACTGGCATAAGGGTTGACCCTGATGCAGTGGTCAATAAACTCGCCTTTACCTCCAGCCCACAGACTTTCACCGCTGGGACTCCTTCTGGGCTCGTAGCCATACAGACCCAGGATCTGTTCAGTAATCCCAAAAAAGTCAATGGCGATACAAAGATTAACCTCTATTCTCTATCTGTGGGAACCAACTCCTTCTCCGTCAATATTGATACCTGGACACCCATTACCTATGTTACTATTTCTACCAACACCTACCAAAAGAGTTTCTATTATAAAGATACCAAGTCCGGTATTCAGACGCTCAAGGTTGACGAGGATGATTCTTATGGATATGGCTGGTTAGCTGGATTCCAGAACCAGACAGTTCTTCCCGACAGGATAACCAAGTTAATGTTCACCACCCCTGCTTATATCCCATCTCAGCCCTTGGTGGCGGGTGCTACTTCGTGGATGATGAGAGTGGAGATGCAAGACCAGTTCAGTAATCCCTCAAGATTTCTGACTGTGGGGAATCCGCTTTCCTCAAATACTAAGCTTCTCCTCAGCTCAGAGCCATCTGGAGAATACCAGTTCTCCATCTCTTCTATTACTTGGAGTCCTACCACTGAAGCCTGGATTGTTGTTGGCTCAACTTCCACCAGTTTCTATTACAAGCACTTTAAATATGGAACCTGGACGATTACAGTAGAATCCGCAGATTATGCCTGGACAGACGCTCTACAGGATGAGAATGTGGTGGGAACTAGTGTGGGTAAGATTGTGTTTATTTCTCCAGAGCCAAAGTTCATTGCCGGAACCTGCTCGTCTACGATGACCATCCAGACCCAGGACATCTATGGTAACGTAGCGCCAGTAAGTACTACCACGGTGATAAGTCTACTATCCTCTTCTCCCAGAGGAGTAGATTTCTCCTGGGATGGGAATATCTGGGGAAGAACAACAGTCACTATTGATGCTGGAAATACGGAAGCAAGCTTCTTCTATACTGATGAAACCGCAGACAACACCAATATTGTCACTGCCATGGCGCCTCCGGCAAAGGGATGGATTGCAGGAACAACGCCGGTGACAGTGACACCTGCTCAGGCCACAGGCTTCAGTGTAACTCATGATGGAGCAGCCAGCGTGAACCTTCTGGAGACAATTAGCGTCCAGGCTATAGATGAATTTGGAAATGATGCTACAGGTCCCCCCAATGATAATCCGCCTTACGACCAGCCAGAATTCCAGGCTACATATTATACAGGAACAGCAACATTTACTGTCACTGGCCATGCTAAAGTAGAAGATCCAGCTTCTGCCACATATACATTTACTAAAGCCGACCACGGATTTACTACCTTCAAGATATCTGACGATTACGTAGAGAATGTCCAGATGACTGCCCGGGATATTTCAAATCCTGCAATTGATGGTACCAGCGAATATATCTCAGTCAATGGCATCAAAGTAACACCCGCCAGCTTAGCACCAACCAATGTCTTTCAGGGTGAGGGTAGCTTACCAGATAAGGAGTCAGTGGCAATGCTCAGGATGGATATACAGGCAAATCCACAAGCGCCGCCTGAAGCAGATGAAGCACTTTGGACAGACCTGAAGATTTATAGGATGGGAGATGCACGGGATGAAGATACGCAGGAAGTGATATTATGGAAGGATGGAAGTACAGGCACAATAGGCGAATTTGATGCACCTCTTCCTCCAGACAATTTCACTCTCGGCGTTCCTTCGCCTTACGATATACCACTTGCGGTGTCCACTTTCATCGGAGAGACAGGAATAATGACTCTTAATCTGGGTGGCCGAGCGCAGACACTGGATAAGTCTTTACAGATATACTTTCTCACAGTTAATGTTAGCACAGCTGCAGTGCCGGGGCGAAATTTTGGCATAGAGATTGAGAAGCCAGGAGACTTCACTTTGGTATTTCCTGAAGTCCAGATTGGCAAAGACAACTTCGCCATACAGACTGCCTCATCCACAATCCAATCAGCACCTGCTGAGATGCAGGTCACACCATACAATCTGGTCTATTCTACTGAGACTTATCAGCAGGGCACCAAGAATTTGGCAATGGTAAGAGTGGCTCTGGTGACAGATAGGTTTACTGCTGATTGGACGAAAATTAAGATTATTAGAAAGGGAACGGGTGGTTTTGATCCTGATGTGGAAGAAGTTAAAATATATAAAGATAGGGAACCATTGGGCAGTTTTCAGCCTGCTGTGGATAGAGTGATAAGTTCTGGATTTAACGAATTTGATGCAGGTCAAGTGCTGATTGATATTGATAGTGATAACGTGGCAGTGGGAGACCAGCCGGAAGTAGTCACTACCAGTCCCCAGGACTACTTTATCGTCTTCTCCATTCACGATAGCGCTACTGTTGGCTCCACGATTGGTGCTGAGTGTGGGGTAGGAAGTTTCTGGGTAGAAGATCCTGCCACTGTCAATCAAGAGCCATTTGAATCCGGGAAGCCAACAATTACTGCTACCGAAGACAGTTTAACAGTAGCAGGCGGAGCTGCTGGTGGCAGCGTGAACGTAGCACCTGCTGAGTTGATTCAGGGGACAACAAACCAGGCTATGCTCCACTTCAAACTTTCCAGTGACGCACATACGGTCCTCTGGGAAAAGTTGAGAGTAGACCTTATAGGGGCGGGAACTTACGCAGATGTGGATAAGGCGAAGGTGTTCAAGTGGAATAGCGGCGCAGTTGACGGGATAGGAAGGCCAATAATAGACTTCGATGGTCCTGACAACGACCCCATAACCATGGCTGATAATGACTACCAGCTCGGCTGGTCAATCTTTACTTCCACAACTACGTTAATTCAGATAAGCAATCCAATTACCGGTAAAACTTATGAAGAGATAACCACCACTCCTAAGAGTTACTTGGTGACCTTGGATGTGGATGTTTTAGCAACTCCACAGGATGATGCCCTTGGTCTTAGAGTGAGTAGCTCCACCTACTTCAGTGTTCTTGGCGCTGATATTGTATCACCTGCAGGGTTCCCCAGATACAGCTCCCGGTCGAGGGTTGTGAGATACGCTGATACAATTACAGTGGTACCTGAATCTATTGCTTCTGCCACGGCAATGCAGGGTTCTGGTGATCCCGACCCCACTGATCCAGCCGACCCACCGGCTCCTATTCTTCAACTTGACCTCTCTTGTAACCAGTCCGATTCCATCTGGACAAATATTCGCATAGATAGAACAGGAACAGCTGAAGATAGCGAAGTCACCTCAGTAACTGTGTGGAAAGATAATTCTTACCAGGGTGATATAGGCAATTTCGATACTGTAAACGATATACTAATAAGTAATCCTACAAAAGTCTTCATAGGCAAAACAGCCAATATCACTCTCACCAACCCCCAGACAATAATAACCAGTCCTCAGACCTACTTCATCGCCTATGCCATCAAGGACGCAGCAGTACCTGGAGGAACTCTGGGAGCCAAAATAGAAGATGCCAGTTGGATAACCATACAGGATCCTAATGAGACAATAGAATTTACTGTTCTCCCCGCCACTTCCACTCTTCTTCAAATATATCCTAAACCGCGGACTTTAACGGTGGAAGGGTTTGACATAGCAGGACTTTCCGGAACACTTTTCAGTTCAATCGGCTCGACAGATACGATAATTCCCGTAGATTCTACTCTCGATTTGAGGGACTTCTTATTCTCTGGGCATATAAGGATTGATGAAGAAATTATTAGACATACGGGAAGGACAAATACCACTTTTGAAGGTGTGACCAGAGGCGCTTCTGGTAGTCAACCAGACATCCATCTTGCGGGAGCACCTGTGGAGAAGTACTTCTTCCAGAATGATAAGAATATCTGGATGGCTTCTCTGGATATGATTTCTAATTCTCCTTATCCAGTGGGAGTGGGATGGAATGGACTGAGACTTATCCTCACCGGCACAGGGCTATATACAGATATCAGTGAGGTCAAAGTCTGGAGAGACAACAACGCCAACACGTTTCTGGATGGAAATGATGTCCTGGTGGCTACTGCCACATTTACTGGCACGGATGTTTCCATTCAATTCCCCGCCACTCAGTATGTCTACGATTATTCCCAGTACTATTTCCTGACTTTCTCATTATCGGGAAGCGCCACTCCCGATGCCTTGGCAGGATTGAAGATAGATGGTCCTAACGATATTTATCAGGTTTCGCCACATATTGTTGAGGGAACCTTCCCCATTCTCTCTACTGAGATTGAAATCCATCCCACAAGGGATGAACTTATAACGAGCTTTACTGACATAAGCGGCGCTGCTGTACCACTGATTCAAGGGAAAAAGAATGTAGGTATGTTAAAGATGATTCTATCCAGTAATGAGAATACGATTATCTGGAATAAACTGAGAGTTAATCGCACAGGCACCGGCACAGATAGCGATGTGTCCACAGTTAAAATTTATCGGGATGGGGCTCCCTATGAAGGAACATTCCAGCTCAGTAATGATACTCTCATCACTACAGGCGTAAATACCTTTATTGATACACTCGCTGATATCAGTCTCCTTCAGCCCGAGGTTATCGGCACTACGCCCAGGGCATACTTTGTGGTTCTTGACATCTATCAGCTTGCTCAGGTGGGCAAGTCGATGGGTATTGCTATCTCTTCCGCAACCTACTTTACGGTTCAGGGTGTAGACATAGTCAGGCCAACAAGTTTTACTACCACAAATCTCATAGTCAACGAGTATGCAGATACTGTTACAGTAACGCCCTTAGAGTCTACCCAGACTCCCACCCAGGTTGTGCAGGGTGCCCAGAACGTGCCCATGCATAAGTTCACTCTGAAGACCAACCAGTCAGGTGCATTGTGGACAGGAGTGAAGGTGAGAAGAACGGGAACACCGTTAAGCCGCGATGTTGACGTGGAGAGAGTAAAGATATATCGTGACCTGGATAACAATGGACTGTTCAGTGCAACCTCTGATGTACAGGTATCAATCTCCACTATTACCTATAGTTTCACTGACCAGGCAGTAAATGTCTACTTTGGTACTCCGCAAGTAATAGGGACTGCTCCTCAGACTTATTTCCTCATCTATGATATAGCAGTGGATGCTACACTGAACGAACAGGTGGGAGCAATGTTTGACGGACCTGCCTGCTTCTTCTTCCCTGTTCCGCCAAATAACGTGGATAACCCGGTCAGTGAAGACCTTGGTCCTGGCTACTGGGATATCACTATGCCCATCGGGAAATTCCCCTTCGAATCGCCTAAAGTTGCGGTGAAGACTCTGGAATTGAACCTGGTAGCTCAAGACTTAGCTCCTGGAGGAGCGAGACAAAAAGAGAAGGACGTGATAATGCAGAGGCTTGCTCTATCAGTAAATATGAACAGGGCAGAATGGAATATTCTTACAGTGGAGGAGATAGATACAGCCCAGGATAGCGACTTCGCTTTAGTCAAACTCTATCGTGATGCGGATGGAGATGGAGTTTTCACCTCCGGGACAGATGTTCTAATAGGCACGGGTAGTTTCAGTGGAGGAATAGCAAATCTCACCATCGATGGCAACACCGCGCCAGGGATTCAACCTGAACTTATTATGCCCACCATTACTTACTATTTTGTGGCCCTGGATATAAGTAATACAGCAGATCCGGGAAAGAAGATTCTGTTGCAACTGACTACGGAAGATTTCATAGATGTCAAGCCAACCACTATTCAGAGAAACTACACTACTCCCATCCAGACTTCTATTACCAGAATAAGGGACTATCGTACTCCTACAACTCCGGTAGTGCGTACTAAGGAGTGGACGAACGATGCTTCCAAGATGGCAGCGAAATGGGAATCTGACTCTCCCTTAGGAGTTGTGGAAAGCATTTGCGCTGTGGGAACAGGGCCCGGAGGAACGGACAGGACAAATAATCAGTGGCTCTCTGCAGGCGGTGATTATGAAACTCTGGTCTCGGGAATGAGCCTCCAGCAATACCGCCCGCAAGAGTCTGGGCCCGTCTATTACTTCTCGGTTATAACTCGCAGTGTAAGTGGAGGAGTTATTCTTTTCAGTGATCCAGGCTATAAACAATTTAAAGTGGACATTACGCCACCGACTACTCTTGATGCACCGGTTCCTGAAATATCAGCTGAGACAGGAGCTACCTCTTATAATGTCCACTGGGATTTCGCTAATGACCCAGAGTCGGGTGTTGGGGCTTATGAGTTAGAGGAGAAAGCGGACACATCGCCACTGTGGAAGACGATAAGTAGCGCCATTCCCGGAGACAGCCAGAATTATGCAATAACTGGAAAAGAGCAAGGACATTTCTACTACTACCGTGTCCGCGCCAAGAATGGCGCGGGAAGCTGGAGTGAGTGGTCTCGTGCTTCTAGTCCGGCAGTTACCGGACTTCCTAAAGATATACTTTCCGATGTATCAAACTACCCAAATCCAGCAACAGGCGATTATACAACAATTGCTTATACTCTCAAGTACGATGCAAGGGTTACTATCGAACTCTATGACCTACTGGGATATCCCGTCCTGATGGAGGAGTTCAAACCAAGCAGTGACCAAGGGTCTCAAGGACCGAACGAGTGGGTCTGGTATCTGCAAAACGAAATGGGAGATAAGGTGGCAAAGGGTGGTTATATTTGCCGGATTACCGTTGATGTTGAGGATAGCCGGGCGCCGAAGAGTGAGGACCGCACTGTGCAAATAGTCAGGAAGATAGGTGTAATCCATTAATGGGTGTTGGTCGGTCGCCCTTCAGGGTGACGAAATCGGCACTCTAAAGAGTGCCCGACCAGGTTAGGTCGCTCACCCTTCAGGGTGACGAAAGTTTCGTCTGAAAAAGTAGTTGACAAACAGATAATTTTGTGGTAATATTAATTTGGAAATTAAATATGTTAAACTAGTCCGATAAGGGCAAACTCCGAGTAATCGGAGGACGCAAAGCCACGGGGCCGATACGGCTAGCCGGGTTGCCGAAGATTAGAAGGACTGAGGAAAAACTTTTTCTTCAGGTCGGTAACGTTAGCCGAATTATCTGGTTTGGTGGATAATTCGGCTTCCTTTTTGAGGCAACCCAGCGGCTGAGCTTTACCCCGTTAGAAAGTTTCTTTCAAGCTTTCTAACTGGGTTTACAGGAGCTCGCCAATGGGTGGACAGAGAAATAGATACAATTTAATATTTCTGATGATTACTCTAAACATACTACTTTCCAGTGTGTCGCAAGTAGCCTGGTGTAAAGCTTCCGGTGGTCAGCCTGGCGCTTTCCTTTCCTGGGGTGCAGGCGCTCGTTCTCTGGGAATGGGTAAAGCGTTCGTCTCTATTGCCGATGATGCTTCGGCTACTTACTGGAATCCAGCAGGGTTAGCACAAATAGATAGGAAAGAGATTACTGCCCTACATGCTATTCTCTGGGCGGATACGATATACGACTTCATCAGTTATGTCCACCCGATTGCCGGTATAGGCACAGTAGGGGCGTCCATTACCCGGCTCCATTCAGGAAAGTTTGATGGCCGAGATATTAATAATGAGCCCACTCATGAATTCTCAGATTCTCAAACAGCTCTGGGAGCGAGCTATGGGAAACAGATTGTGGATGTTCTTGCCCTGGGTGCCAGTGTCAAGTACGTGACCCACAATTTAGATGACCATAAGAACGGGAATTTTACTTTCGACATCGGGGCAATGTACAAATCGCCATTAGTTGAACATTTGCAGGTGGGTCTCAATCTGCGGAATCTGATGGGCTTAAGAACAGGAGCAGAAACAGAGGATAAACTACCCCTGACCCTAAGATTTGGCTTTAACTACAAGTTATTGAGGGATAGATTAACCCTGGTTGTAGATTTAGAGAAAAGCAGAGCTCCTCTCGGTTACCATTTTGGTACAGAGTACTGGGCTTTCCAGTATTTGGCTGTCAGGTTAGGTATGGACCCTGAGGAGTTCACTCTTGGTTTTGGAATCAGGTACAGAGATTACGGATTGGATTATGCTTTTGCTACTCATGATTTGGGAGGGTCTCACCGACTTTCAGCGAGCTGGAAGTTTGGCCCATCCACCACTGCTGCCAGCGAAACTATGGCCCTGGAGCATTATAAAGAGGCGGTAGCTGCCTATGAGAGAGGGCTTTACCAGAGAGCAGTGGAGAAGCTGACCAGCTCTCTCTCCCTCGACCCTAAGAATATAGAAGCCAAGAACAAACTGGTGAAATTGGAACGAGTGGCTAAGATAATACCTAAAGAAGTAAAAGAGACTAAACGTGCCAAATTGATCAATCAGGCTGTCATCTCGTATTTAGATGGCGATATAAAACTTACAATAAATGCTCTTCGTTATCTCTCATCTATGGAACCCGAAGATAGAGAAGTGGACAGGCTCCTAAAGACAATCGCCAGAGTGGAGGGAGTGGAATTGCGGGAAGAGATAACTCCTGGAATGAGTTTAGTAGACCAGAAGTTGTATAACGCGCTTAACTATTTCTATGAAGGGAAATATGATATGACTATCAGGGAGGCGCAGGATGTTCTCACGCTTGAGCCTAACAATGCCTTAGCCTATAAGCGTATAGGTTCGGCATTCTTCGCTATGGGACAGAAAGAGAAAGCTAAACAGGCCTGGGAGAAGTCCTTACAGATGAATCCTGCTGATAGAACTTTAAAAGAGTTCCTTGATAGATGGGAAGAGAAAGGCTACCCTGAAGATAGGGAACTGGAATATTTAAAGGAACTGGAAGAGAAAAAATGGGAACTTCCTAAAGAGAAGAAATAGAGGAGATTTAAGATGAGAAAATCTATGATAATGGGATTATTAATAATCTTGTCATTTTTAGTTATTGGGCGAAAATGTGAAACGGTAGAATATTCTGAAGTTGTGGCTACCCAGTTAATGGTAGAAAAGACTTTGGAAGAACGCGTCGAGTCCGTTCTCACCAAAATTTTAGGGCCCAATCGAGCGAGAGTAGTAATTGCCATTGAGCCGAATGTGGAAAGGTCGATGACCGAGATAGAGACCTGGGCCGAGCAGAAGTCTAAAGAGGAGGAAGAAAAAGGAAAAGATAAAAAGCCTGGTACACCACCGAGCGTAAAAGAGCTCCTGCCGGGCATACCGCTTAAAAAGAGTGTGCTCGAACGAGAGGAGGAACTTGCTCCCACCTCAGAGGAAAAAAAAGAAGCTGCAGGTATGAAGAAAAGGGTGGAGTCCATTGTAAAGCTACCGCCTTCTTTCATCAAAAGAATAACTGCCACTCTTATAATCGACCGGAAAGTCCCGGAGGCCTTAGTGGAGACTGTAGAAAGTGTGGTGAGCGACCTTTTGAATTTGGAACCTAAACGAGGAGACCAGTTGATAATAAGAAGAGTCTCCTTTATCCCTGCTACCCCTTGGTGGAGTTTCATCTTCAAGCCACAGACCTATTGGCTTATAATCGGGATACTCCTGACGGTTACTCTTTTTATGTTTCTTTTTGGGCCCCTGAAGACTTTCTTCCAGAATATCCTGAACACTATGAAAGAATTGAAGGGTTCCAGAACTGAAATCGAATCTGCCAGTTCCTCAGCCCTGGGAGGAGGAGCTGCTGCCGGCCTGGTCACTGTAGAACAAGGCCTTCCGCAAAAGGCGGAGGGGAGAGCGGTTGAGGAAGTAGGGGGAGAAGAGGGAGAAATTCCCCAAACCTTCCGCTTCGTTAAAGAGAGCAATCTAAAACGGCTCTTATATTTGATCAAGAATGAACCTCCAGAAGCAATGGCTCTAATTTTGAGTTATCTGACCCCAGAGCAGGCAGCAAAAGTATTATGTTCATTATCCCCGGAACTCCAGTTAAAGGTTGCTTTGAATCTGACCATGGTAAAGCAGATGGATGAAAAGATTGTGAACAGGGTGGAGAGGAATCTTAGAGAAAAGATCGACCTACTTAAGGGTGGAGTAGATGATTTTGTGGAAATATTCGACAGATTGGATAAGAATTCAAGAGAAAATATCTTAAAAGCGTTAGAAGAAAAGAATCCTAAACTGGCAAAGAAGATAAAAGATTTGACTTTTTCTTTTGATCAAATCGTCACGATAGATAATTCTCAGCTACGCATAATTTTAGGGGAGATAAATACTAGCGATTTAGCTATAGTCCTGAGGAGAGCGAGCGAGGAAGTTAAGTCCAGAATTATGGAGAATATGTCAGCCGGAGGCGCTGCTCTTCTGAAAGAAGAGATGGAATTCGGTAAACCTATAACAGTGCAGGCAATTGAAGAGCAACAACAGAAGATAGTAGATTTAATTTTCAAACTGGAGAGGGAAGGGAAAATTGAGCTTAAGGGAAGAAAAAGAAGGGGTGAAATTGAAAAAATAGAAGAGTTGCAGGATATTAAGAAGATTGTTGAGGAAGAGACAATCAGGAAGAGACTTGAGGAGGAGCCTGAAGAAGCTGTGCAGTCTATTACCAAGAGCAAGGGAAGTGAAAAGACAGACAATGAAAAGGCATTCGAGCATTATAATGCAGGGATGGAAGCATCTCAAGCCGGCAGATACGAAGAAGCTATCAGAGAATTTAAGAAGAGTCTCCAGTACAATGACAGGATATGGCAAACATACCAGTATTTAGGAAGTTGCTATTACAATCAAGGAATGGAAGAAGAAGCAGTCCAGGCATACAAGAAAGCCCTGGAACTCAACCCGGACAATCGAGAACTCAGTGAGTGGTTAAATAATCGAAAGTAATCGCAGACTTCAGCCTGCGTCAGAAAAGGAGTAGCAGACTTCAGTCTGCGTCATCGGATTTTGGTAGTCGCTCCGATTCATCGGAGCGTTTGGAAGAGGAGAAAAGTTAGTTTGCTCGTCGCTGAAATTTCTTGCTAACAAAATCTATTGCTCGCTTCACTAAATTTCAAAAACTCGCCCCGATAAATCGGGGCTCGGACAATTGAAATTTTACCGTTTCGCTCGCAAAGATTTAGTAACGCAAGAAATTAAGTGCTCCTCGCAAACCAACTTTCCCTGGGAAACTATGTGCTTTAGCACATACTCGCGTAGGGGCGACCCTTGTGGTCGCCCAGATATAGAAGGAACATAAGACTAATGGCAAAGCGTGATAGAGAAGATAAAGATAATATGGTTCCCCCGCCACCTCCTTTACCACCTTTCTCTGGCGGACCCACACCGCCATCCCCACCTCCTTCCCAAAAAGAAAAAATCTCTGCAGATTTAGAAAAAATAACAGAAAAAGAGAAAGCAAAATGGGAAGAGACCTTAAAAAAGCTGGAAGCAGAGAACAAGGCAATGAGAGCAGAGCTTACGGAGAAGGAAGTAAAGGAGAAAGTTGAACGGGGTAAGCAAGAAAGAGAAATTAGAGAGGATAGGGAACGGGCTGAATCGCGACTGAAGGAGTTAGAGAGACAGCTTCAAGAGGAGAGAAAGAAAATTTGGGAGCAGACTCTCAGGATTAAAGAGGAAGAGAAAGCAGCGATGAAGATGGAGAAGGCGCTAGGGGAGATTCTGGAGAAGACTGATCGGGAAAAGGAAATACAAAAACTAAAAGAGGACAAAGAGAAAATTGAACGGGTATTGCAAGAGCAAAAAAGAATTGCTCAGGAATTTGAAGCTGCAGCGAAGAATGAGATTTCCGAGCTCAAGAACAACTTAGAATTACAAAAAGCAGAATGGGAAGCAAAATTAAAAGCAGAAAAGACAGAAATAGAAGAAGAGAAGACTCGTCTGGAACAGGAGTTGAGGAAGCAAAAAGCAGAGAAAGAAACTCTGACTGATACTGTGGAATTCCAGAAGAGAGCCTGGGAGACGAAATTACGGGAAAAAGAGACAGAGAAAGTAGAAGTTGAGAGGAGTTTAAGGGGTAGGATAGATGAACTGGAAGAGAGGCTGAGGGAGATAAAGGGAGAGCTGGAACTTGAGGAGAAGAGAGGCAAGGCGAGATTAGGGGATAGGGGTAGAGAATTTGAGGAATTCAAGTCTGAGAGCGAGGGAAAGCTCAGGGCTAAACAGGAAGAGAAGAATAGAATAGAAGGAGAGCTTAAGAAGAGGATAGAGGAGCTTGAGCTTGAGAGAATAAAGAGAGAAGAAGAGGTAAATGTCTTAAAGCAGGGTCTGGAAAGGGAGTTAAGAGAAATAAGGGATAAGCTGGAAGAAGAAAAGAGAGTCTCTTCTCAGAAGATGGAAGAAAAAGAAAGGGAGCTCAGGGCTAAAGAGGAAGAGAAGAGTAGAATAGAAAGAGAGCTTAAGAAGAGGATAGAGGAATTTGAGCTTGAGAGAATAAAGAGAGAAGAAGAGGTAAATGTCTTAAGGCAAGGTCTGGAAAGGGAATTAAGAGAAATAAGGGATAAGCTGGAAGAGGAGAAGAGAGTCTCTTCTCAGAAGATGGAAGAGAAAGATAAAGTAGAAAGGGAGCTTAAGAAGAGGATAGAGGAATTTGAGCTTGAAAGGGCAAAGAGAGAAGAAGAGGTAAATGTCTTAAGGCAAGGTCTGGAAAGGGAGTTAAGAGAAATAAGAGATAAGCTGGAAGAGGAAAAGAGAGTCTCTTCTCAGAAGATGGAAGAGAAAGATAAAGTAGAAAGGGAGCTTAAGAAGAGGATAGAGGAATTTGAGCTTGAAAGGGCAAAGAGAGAAGAAGAGGTAAATGTCTTAAGGCAAGGTCTGGAAAGGGAGTTAAGAGAAATAAGAGATAAGCTGGAAGAGGAAAAGAGAG
>CAYOFG010000004.1:16789-81381 GCA_964403285.1 uncultured Clostridia bacterium
AGGGAGTTAAGAGAAATAAGAGATAAGCTGGAAGAGGAAAAGAGAGTCTCTTCTCGGAAGATAGAAGAGAAAGAAAGGGAGCTCAGGGCTAAAGAGGAAGAGAAGAGTAGAATAGAAGTAGAGCTTAAGAAGAGGATAGAGGAGCTTGAGCTTGAGAGAATAAAGAGAGAAGAAGAGGCAAATGTCTTAAGGCAGGGTCTGGAAAGGGAGTTAAGAGAAATAAGAGATAAGCTGGAAGAGGAAAAGAGAGTCTCTTCTCGGAAGATAGAAGAGAAAGAAAGGGAGCTCAGGGCTAAAGAGGAAGAGAAGAGTAGAATAGAAGTAGAGCTTAAGAAGAGGATAGAGGAGCTTGAGCTTGAGAGAATAAAGAGAGAAGAAGAGGCAAATGTCTTAAGGCAGGGTCTGGAAAGGGAGTTAAGAGAAATAAGAGATAAGCTGGAAGAGGAAAAGAGAGTCTCTTCTCGGAAGATAGAAGAGAAAGAAAGGGAGCTCAGGGCTAAAGAGGAAGAGAAGAGTAGAATAGAAGTAGAGCTTAAGAAGAGGATAGAGGAATTTGAAATTGAGAGGGCAAAGAGAGAAGAAGAGGTAAATGTCTTAAGGCAAGGTCTGGAAAGGGAATTAAGAGAAATAAGGGATAAGCTGGAAGAGGAGAAGAGAGTCTCTTCTCAGAAGATGGAAGAGAAAGAGAGGGAGCTTAAGGCTAAACAGGAAGAACTTACCTCCAGACTCCAGGATTTGGAAAGGGAACTGGAAAAAGAGAAACAGATTGTAGAGAAGAGTTTAGAGAATAACAAGGATGTAAGAGCAAAAACTGAAGAGGAATTGAAAATAGAAGAAGAGAAAATGGAAGAGTTAGAGAAGAGACTCTTGGAGGAAAAGAAAATGCGAGAGAAAGAATTTATAAGTCGAGAAGATGAGGACAAAATATTAAAAATGGGATTTCAACATAAAGAGCAGGAATTTGAAGAAGAAAGTAGAAAGTTGAAAGAGAGAATAGAGAGATTAAGGGAATATCTTGAAGATAGATTAAACGAACTGAATCGTAAATTAGAGGGGCAAAAATACATACCGTCTAGAGAAACTTCTCCCGGGGGGGACCTATTGAGGGATGAATTTCAGAGGAGAGAGAAAGAACTGACAGCATTGGAAAGAGAACTGGCAAGGCAAAGGGACTTGGTGGGCTCATTTGGGGAGCTGTTAGCTCAGAAAGAGATGGAACTCAAATATGAGCGGGAAAAGAGGGGGAAGGAAATAGACCAGATAAGAGAAGAGATGGGGAAAATAGTTAGAAACTTGGAGATGGGACTACGGGAAGAAATGGAAAAGCTTGAGGGACGAATCCCTGAAGTGGAGAAGAAGGAGCTAGAGGAAGTTATAAAAGCCAAGGAAGAAGAGATAGAAAGGAGAGAAGCGAAACTCAAGGAACTCTATGAGGAGAGGGAGAGGGAAATTCAAACAATAAAGGAAAAGATGGACAGAGAATTACAAAATCAGAAGTTTGAGTGGGAAGAAAGACTGAAGATAAAAGAAGAAGAGAATAGAGAGATAAAACAAAAAATTAGAGAGATGCAAGAAGAGCTTCAAACCGAGGTAGAAGAGAAGAGGAAACAGGCAGAGGAAGCAAATGTAGAACTGGAAGAGAAAATAAAAGAGATGGAAAAGAAGTTAGCTACAGGGGCAAGGATAGACGAAGAGAAATTCAGAGAAAAAGAAGAAGAGATAGAAGAATTAAGGATGGAAGCAACTCAAAGAGAACAACAGTTGAAAGCCGCTTATAGAGAAGGCCAGGAGAAGATAGACAGGACAAGAAAAGAATTAGAAAGAAAGGAAGAAGAAATAGGCTCACTTAAAGAAAGAATGGCAGAAATGGAAATAGACTTCAATGAAGAATTACAAAAAGAAGAAAGTAAATCTTTGGATAAGGAAGAAATGCTTAGAAATAAAGAAAAAGAAATAGAAAAGATAAAAGCTAAAATAAGAGAAAAGGAAATGGCGCTTGCAGAAGACTTGGGTGAGAAGGAGAGAAAGATAAAAAGGTTAGAGGCAGAATTAACTAAGGAAAAGGAAGCAACGCAGGTGCTCGCTGAAATTGCAGAGAAACAGGCACGACTTAGGGCTGAAGAAAAAAGAAGAGAGGAAGAACTTGAAACTCGCTTAGCTGAAGCTAAACGGGGTATTCTGAAAAAATTCTGGCAATGGCTGAATAAGCCGGTAAACGGTGAATAAATGGCAATTTTGTAGATACTATCTCAAGTGTGTTGTCATTGCGAACGGAGTGAAGCAATCTCGTAATTCGGTACGTACGAGATTGCCACGCTCCTTTCAGTCGCTCGCAATGACATTTATGATGTGATTCCAAATTGTGAGGATTTTCTAAAATGATTAAAGTGAGAAAGATAAACGGAGAAGAAATGGTTATAAACGCCGAGCTGATTGAAACAGTGGAGGCCAGGCCGGATACGACTATCTCTATGGCTACAGGAAATAAGATAATAGTGAAAGATACGGTTTCAGAAGTTATTGAAAAGGTTTTGGAATACCGGCGCTTGGTAAATCAAAAAGTACCAAGAAAAGAAATAAAAGATAAATAAAGAGGGACAAATTACAATAGGAGGAGAGATGGATATTACCACTATTTTGGGAGTGGTAGGGGGAATTGGTTTAATTGTTATTGCCATCGTTATGAGAATGGGAGGGATGGGCCTTATAGGTTTCTTTGATGTCTCCTCAATGTTTATTACTTTTGGGGGTGCATTTGCTGCCACACTGGTAAATTATCCCATGAAGCAGGTCTTGGGAGTTTTCAAAATTGCCAAGAAGGTCTTAACAGAGAAGGAGGAAGATCCCGCTGAGTTAATTAACCAGTTCATAAATTTCACCAAGATAGCTCACAAGCAAGGGATATTGGAACTGGAAAAAGAATTAGATAAGATCAATAATGATTTTCTAAAGAGGGGTGTGCAATTAGTTGTTGACGGCGCCGACCAGGAGAGAATCCGCAGTGAGCTGGAAACGGAGATAACATTTATTCGCGAGAGGCACTTCATAGGACAGGAGATTTTTGTAACTCTGGGCACTTACTGTCCTGCCTTTGGAATGATTGGAACAATTATAGGACTAATTATGATGCTTGCTCGTCTTGAAGACCAGAGCCAGATTGCTGCTGGTATGGCAGTAGCCCTCTTGACCACCTTTTACGGCGCTGTGGCAGGCTATCTTTTCTTTTTGCCCATTGCAGGGAAATTGAAACGTCGTAGTGAAGATGAGATATTTATTAAAGAAGTTATTATTAGAGGAGTTCTCTCCTTGCAGGCAGGAGAGATTCCCAGCGTTATGGAAGCTAAATTGAAAGCCTATCTGGCTCCACAATTGAGGAAAAGAACAGTCGAAGGGAAAAGATCACACCCATAGAAAAAAAGCTATCTGACTTATTCTTAAGGAGAGAAATAATGGCTTTTCTGCCAGGTGTTCCCAGGCAAGTGAATAAAGAAATACAGATAGGAAAGCCGACACCTGCATGGATGTTGACTTATGCGGATATGATAACCCAGCTTTTGATATTTTTCGTTATGATGTTCGCTTTAGCCAGCGCTATGAACGAAATGCAGCTGATAGAGTTAAAGAAGAAGCTGGAAGCGTACGTAACGGGACAACAGTTGGGAAACTATATCGGTTTAACAATTAATGAGAAAGGATTAGTTGTTTCTCTACGTGAAAAATTGATGTTCGATAGTGGAAGAGCCGAAATTCACCAAGAAGCGAAAGACATCCTAAAAGACATTACTATAGAGATTGGCGATGTGCCAAATAATACCCGGATTGAAGGGCACACCGATAACGTTCCCATTGGCCCGGAACTGAAGAGCACATTTCCTACTAATTGGGAACTGTCCACAGCCAGGGCTACAAATGTGACTCGCTATCTACTGGAGACACTAAATTTTCCTCCCCAACGCATATCCTCTGCAGGATACGGAGAATATCATCCGGTTGTGGATAATGATACTGAAGAACACAAGGCAATGAATCGAAGAGTAGATATTGTGGTGCAGAGGATTGGCACCAGGCTTAAGCCTAGAGAAGGCGTTAAGAAAATTTTTTAGAAAGCAAACCTCCCCAGAACCTCCCCAGAATCTCCCAAAGTTCTTAAGAATAACATTTTTCTAAAAAAGAGTTGACAAAAAAGCTTTTTTTTGCTAATTTTCTATAAAGCTTCGCAGACCTGGGGGAGTCGACAGGATAAGGTCTGCGTCAGAGGGGGTAAGAGATGAAAACATTGATTACTCTGGCAATCATTGTGAGCTTGGGTAGCTTGGTTTTGGGAGTTGTTGCCAGGCTTGGTCTAGGGTCAATAGTGGTAGCACCCCGCACCTTCCTATTCTTTGCAGGCTATTGCCTGGGTTTGGCGATAGCGCTTGAGCTTTATCCTGCAAAAAAAGAATAGAAAGCAATTTAACATCTTTTGATAGTTTGTCAATTTTTTGGTCTAAACAGACCCCCCATCCAGAAAGTTTTTAAATAGAGGGTTTAGTTTCTTTTTGGATGGGGGCGGTTTTTTCGGGAATGGTGGATACAGTGAAGACTTTTGTACCAAAAAGGGAAAATCTTGAGAAGAAATGGTATTTAATTGATGCCTCTGACCTGGTCTTGGGGAGATTGGCAACAAAAGTAGCAGAGTTATTGAGGGGCAAGGGCAAGCCGATTTTCTCTCCCCATATGGATACAGGTGATTATGTGATTATCATTAATGCAGGAAAGGTTTTATTAACGGGAAAAAAATTGCAACAGAAATTTCATTTTACCCATTCCGGCTATCCGGGCGGGGCTAAGTTTACCCGATACGACAAATTGCTGGCAGAAAACCCGGAAAAGGCAATTAGGTTAGCGGTCAAAGGAATGTTACCGCCAAACAAACTCGCTGACAAATTGATTACTAAATTGAAAATATATAGAACCAGAGAACATCCCCATGGAGCGCAAAAACCTCAGATAATAGAAATTGAAAGGAAAGCTCATTAAATTTTTGTTTTGTAAGTAAGTGGAGAAACTGTATGGCTAAAGTGACAGAGTTTTGGGGCGTGGGCAGAAGAAAAACAGCTATTGCCAGGGTTATATTGAAATCCGGTAATGGAAAAGTCGTAATTAATAAATTGTCTCTGGATGAATACTTTTCTGGTTTACCTGGTCTAAGGGTATTCAGTATGGAACCTCTAAAAGTGACCAATTTGCTAAACAAATTCGATATTTCAGCAAATGTTTCTGGTGGAGGTAAGAACGGTCAGGCGGGAGCAATAAGACATGGAATTTCCCGTGCCCTGGCTAAGATAGACGAGCAGACAAGACTCACTTTGAGAAAAGAGGGATTGTTGACGCGCGATCCCCGTATGGTCGAGCGGAAAAAACCGGGACAGCCAAAAGCAAGAAAAAGATTCCAATTCTCCAAGAGATAAGTTGGTTTTGTAAGGATGAGCGTAAACCCCGTTAGAGAGTTTGCAAGAGCTTTTAATCCCTTCCCAGACTAAACGTACTTTTTCATTTCTGCCCCATTGGACGGAGTCTCTTTTCTAACGGGGTAAATTTGCGGAAGCAAGCGATTTACTGCTTCCGCTTTTTTTTTGAAAGAAGCAGGAGAGTTTTTCACGCTAACCTTAGGGAAAAATCGAACTACCCGGTAATGGTAGGGGCTCAATTTATTGAGCCCGTTTTACCAACCGGGATTCCGATGAATCGGAACCCCTACAGGAAATATGATTTGACAAATTCGGATAATTAGAATATAATTTAAAAAAATTAAGATAACATAGGAGAAGAAATATGAAAAGGGAAAATCTAATTATAGCAACTATTCTTTTCTTATGTATTTTTTCAATTGTAATGGGTATATATCTTATTGTAGAAAGAGCCGTTGTGGGAAAAGCGCGGATTTTTACTGGGAAAAAGGGAGTAGCGGTCGTTTATCTCTATGGCCCGCTGTCTGTCTCCCAGCGTGCATCGGGATGGGCTCGCTTTTTGCCTGGAGCCGATAGCGTAACCAGTGAGTTGAGAAAGATAGGTGAGATTGAAACCATAAAAGCGGTAGTCTTAAGAATTAACAGTCCCGGCGGAAGCATCGGCGCGGTTCAGGAAATTTATGAGGAAGTAAATAGGCTGAAAGAGAAAGGGAAAAAAGTTGTTGTCTCTATGGGTGATGTGGGCGCCTCCGGGGCATACTATATTGCTTGTGCTGCAGACAAGATTGTAGCCAATGCGGGAACGGTTACAGGAAGTATAGGGGTACTGATGAGTCTTGGTAATATGGAGGAGTTGTTTCGTAAGATAGGAATTAAAGTTGAGGTTATTAAAAGAGGAAAACACAAAGACATCGGTTCTCTGTCCCGGGAAATGACACCGGAAGAGAGAAAGCTCCTTCAGGGACTGATAGATGATGCCTACGACCAATTTCTCCAGGCAGTAATTGAGGGCAGGAATCTTAAGAAGGGGGAGGCAGAGAAGATTGCTCAAGGGCAGGTGTTTACGGGACGGCAAGCAAAGAATTTGGGGCTAATAGATGAGATTGGCAATTTTCAGGATGCTGTAAGACTTGCAGGTAAACTTGCAGGCATTCCCGGCGAGCCCAGGGTCATTGAGTTACCCAGGCCGTTTCCCAGAATTCTTGGTATTTTTTCCAGTCACTTTGGGACGAATACTATAGAAGATTTAATAAAGGAAGATTCCGTAAGATTAGAATATATCCTCCAGTAGACTCCCATTCCGAGAGAACTATGGAAAACAACTATTTAGCACTCCTTTACGATTTAATCGCCCGTCCAGGAAGAGGGCTTGGTCGAGCCAGAGAGGAGAGACCATGGATTTTTCTGGTAGCGGTTGTTATTCTTTCAGTAATTAGTATTGCTACCGGAACCACTCTATTCGTTTCCAGCTTCACGGGAGTAAGGATGGTCGCCTTATTTTCCAGTCTCTTTCTGGTTACGGTTCTCCTCACTCTCTTCTGGGTAGTTAATGTGGGAATTCTTCATTTCTTTGCTGAAGTGTGGGGGAAAAGGGGCAACATAATAGACCTCTTCATTACTTTAGGATTGGCAATGTTTCCTTCTATTTTTGTTAGTCCACTGTCTTTGTTAGGAGAAGGATTGGGTGGAGGGAGAATCTTCTTTCAGTCGTTTTTTACCGTTGTTCTCCTTTTGTGGTGTTTTCTCCTCACCCTGTCTGCCATTAAGGAAGTCTATTCTTCTGCCACTTTTGAAGCGCTGTTGATACTTTTGACACCAGTTGTCCTGTTTATGGTACTTTCTATACTTCTCCCTCTGGGTTGTATTCTTTTAGCCATGCTTTCTCTTCCTTTATGAAGAGAAAGACTTTCCAATCTTACATTTGAATTAAGCGACAAATAGGTACTTTTTAAGAATTGGAGGAAGTTCAATGATAACAGTCAGCATTGTGGGAGCCAGTGGTTATGCGGGAAGGGAATTAATAAAGATTCTCCTTGATCATCCCCAGGTGAAAATTGCTCACCTGACTTCTGAGACTTATAAGGGGAAGAGAATTTCAGAGTTGCATAAAGGCCGTGTCGGCTTTATAGATAAGAGATTTGAGAAACTAGATATTGATAAAGTCGCCGAGGATTCAGACCTTATCTTTCTTGCCCTTCCTCACGGTAAATGTCAGAAACCGGTAGCAGAATTTTTGAAAAAAGGGAAGAAAGTTATAGACCTTTCAGCCGACTATAGATTGAGGAACAAATCCCTGTATAAGAAATGGTACGGGCTGGAACATTCTTATCCCCGGCTTCTGCAAAGAGCGGTTTATGGATTACCAGAAATTTATAAAGAAGATATAAAGAAATCCTATCTCGTAGCCAATCCGGGTTGCTATCCCACGGGAATAATTTTAGGGGTGGCTCCACTTCTGGCTCATGGATTAGGCGACGGAAATTCCATAATTGCCGATGCTAAATCAGGAGTATCCGGCGCAGGCAGGAGATTGGATCTAGCCTATCATTTCAGTGAGTGCCACGAAAATCTCACTGCCTATAATGTAGGGAAACACCGACACATCCCCGAAATAGAACAGGAGCTGTCGAAGATTTCTAAAAAAAAGATAACTATTTCCTTTACTCCCCATTTAGTTCCCATGGACCGTGGGATTCTATCCACAATCTATGTTAACTTAGAGGGGAAAGTTTCTCTCGATAGAGTAAGGAATGTTTACAAGAAATACTATAGAAAAGCACCGTTTGTGAAGATTCTACCAAAAGCCACTTTTCCCGAAGTAAGGAACATCGTGGAGACAAATTTCTGTGAGATAGGTCTTATGGTTGATAAACGCACCAGGCGAATAGTTATTATTACGGCGATAGACAATTTGGTTAAAGGTGCTTCGGGACAGGCTGTACAGAATATGAACTTAATGTCTGGATTCAGGGAGACAGAAGCACTGCTTTGAAGATTCTAATTTAGGTCTTAATTCTGTTATGGTAAGTCAACTATTTTTTCCCAGGGGTTTTTTTCTAAACGGAATCGGTTCCGGGATAAGAGATAGAAAAAAAAGAGATATAGCTCTCATCTATTCGGAAATTCCCTGTGTGGCAGCTGGGCTGTTCACTAAAAATAGAGTGAAGGCAGCTCCCGTCATAATCTCTAAAAGACATTTAAGAAATGGACGGGCGCAGGCGATTCTGGTCAATTCGGGTTGTGCAAATGCCTGCACGGGAAATAAAGGAATGGAAGATGCAGAGATGATGGCTTATGATTTGGCTTGTCATCTGGGTATGAGAAAGGAAGATGTTCTTCTTGCCTCCACAGGGGTAATTGGTCGATTCCTGCCTATGAATCGAGTTAAACACGGTATTAGGAAGATAACCGAAACTATAGGGAACCCTTCTAAGCCTGAATTTTTTGCTGAAGCAATTATGACCACTGACACTACTGCCAAAATAATCAGCAGGCAATTTTTGACTCAGAATCGCAAGAGAGCAGTCATCTGTGGATTGGCCAAAGGCGCAGGAATGATTCATCCTGACCTGGCCACTCTTCTCTGCTTCATAATTACTGACATAGCTATCCACAAGAGATTGCTTGAAAGATCGTTAATGACTGCGGTGGAAGGATCGTTTAACTCCCTCACTATTGACGGTGATATGAGCACCAACGATTCTGTTTTTATCCTCGCCAATGGCCGAGCAGGGAATAGACCAATAAATGGTGCAAATCGTGATTTTTTGAAGTTCCAGAATAATCTCAATGAGGTGACGAGAGGGCTGGCGGAGTTGATTGCCCGGGATGGAGAGGGAGCAACAAAATTGGTCAGGATAGTAGTGAGGAATGCAGAGAGTGATGTAAATGCAAAAAAGATAGCCCGGCATATCGCCACCTCTCTTTTAGTTAAGACAGCCCTGTATGGCTCTGACCCCAACTGGGGAAGGTTAATGGCAGCAATTGGTTCATCGGGAATAAGAATTAACCCCCGGAGAATAGATATCTATTTTGGTAAATTGCAGGTAACCAGAAATGGCCAGCCGGCATCTTATTCTGAAATAGAGGCTAAGAGAATATTAGAAAATAAGGAAATAGAAATAGTGATAGATTTGAAACAAGGAAGAGGTGGAGCCAAAGTCTATACCTGCGATTTGACTCCCGATTACGTAAAGATAAATTCATGTTATAGTACATAGTAGCTGCAGAGCGAAGCTCTGCTTTAAAATGGAGTAGCAGAGCTTGCTCTGCGTTATTATCGCTCCGATGAATCGGAGCTACTCCAATGGGAAAGATAATTAAGATTAATTCTGAGAAGCCCGAAAGGAAAATAATTGGAGAGGCCGTACGTGTATTGAGAAGAGGGGGTCTTGTGATTTTTCCCACAGATACTGTTTACGGGTTGGGAGCAAGCATTCGCTTTCCTGAAACAATAAGGAAAATTTACCGCATAAAGAAAAGGTCCGGGAGGAAACCTTTAGTTTTTCTGGTTGGCTTCAAAAAAGATATAGGAAAGTTCACTAATAAGTTATCTAACGAAGAAAAAAGACTGGTAAGGGATTTCTGGCCAGGTGCTCTGACTTTAGTTTTTCCTTCTAAAAAGTATAATACAATCGCTTTGAGAATGCCAGACCACAGAATAGCTCTGGGATTGATTAGGGGTGCCGGGCCATTAGCTGTGACCAGCGCCAATCTTTCCGGCAAGAAGGAGAATGTGACACTTAAAACAGTGGGAAGTCGTCTCTTAAAAGAGACCAATTTGTGTATTGATGGCGGCAAGGCTCCCCGGAGAAGTGTCTCCACTGTCGTGGATGTGACCAAGCATCCTTTCCAGGTAATCAGGGAAGGATGCATAAAAGAGAAAGAACTGAGAGAGGCGATAAAAAGTAAAATCTGAAATGTACAAGAAAATTCTTTTTGTTTGTACCGGTAATACCTGTCGTAGCGTAATGGCACAAGGACTATTAAGGAAAATGCTGAGCGAGGAAGGAATAAAGGATGTAGAAGTGAGTTCCGCTGGAATTGCTGCTCTGCCTTCCTTTGCTATTTATGGTGTACTGGAAAAAGTATTAAAAGAAGAGGGTATCGAGATTTTCAACCATAAACCTACCCGAGTCACTGCGGATATAGTTAAAGACGCTGATCTGATTCTGGTGATGGAGAGAAGACACAAAGAGGCTATTCTGGAGATGGCTCCGGAAGCAGAAAACAGAGTATTTCTATTGAAAAAGTTTGCCGGGGAAAAAGAGAATTTAGATATTCCCGATCCTATTGGTCAGCCCGAAGAGGCCTATCTAAGCAGTCTACAGGAAATTAAGGGATATTTGATCAAAATACTGAAGAAAATAAAAGGATAATTCTAAATAATTAAGGAGAAGAAAATGTCAAGCTTGAAGCGACTCGATTGTGAAGTTTACAGAGCAATCCAGTTGGAGACTAAAAGGCAAGCGGAAAATCTTGAGTTGATTGCTTCTGAAAACTTTGTCTCCGAAGCAGTTCTGGAAGCTCAAGGCTCAGTGATGACCAACAAGTATGCAGAAGGTTATCCCAGCCATAGATTCTACGGGGGATGTGAATATTACGATGTAGTGGAATCTTTAGCCATTGAGCGCGCCAAAAAGTTGTTCGGTTGTGACCATGTGAACGTTCAGGCTCATTCCGGGACCCAGGCAAATATGGCGGTCTACTTTGCCGTTCTTGAGCCGGGAGATACAATTATGGGGATGCACCTGTCGCATGGAGGACACCTTTCCCATGGCCATCCTACGAGTTTCTCTGGCAAATATTTTAAGACTGTACCTATAGGTGTATCCAAAAAGACAGGACGTATAGATTACCGGGAGATGAGGAACCTGGCCATCAAACATAAGCCAAAATTGATTGTTGCTGGGGCCTCTGCCTATTCCAGGATTATAGATTTCGGGAAGTTCAGAGAGGTCTGCGACAGGGTGGGTGCTTTTCTGATGGCTGATGTTGCCCATATAGCGGGATTAATCGCTGCTCGCCTGCATCCTTCTCCCATTCCTTATGCTGACTTTGTAACCACTACAACGCATAAGACGCTTCGCGGACCAAGAGGCGGAATGATAATGTGTAAGAAGAGATACGCTTCGCTTATAGACAAAAATATCTTTCCTGGAATACAGGGAGGTCCTCTCATGCACGTTATTGCTGCCAAAGCTGTGGCCTTTAAAGAGGCGCTTACGCCGGGATTCAGAAAATATCAGGCGCAGATAGTGAAAAATGCCAGGGCGCTGGCTGAAGGATTGATGAAGAGAGGATTCAAGATCGTTTCTGGAGGTACGGATACACACCTGATGCTGGTAGACCTTAGAAATAAGAGATTGACCGGAGATATAGCTGAAGAAGTTTTAGATCAGGCAGGTATTACGGTTAATAAGAATAGTATTCCCTACGATATAGAGAAACCCTTTGTGACCAGCGGGATTCGTTTGGGGACACCAGCCCTGACCACCAGGGGAATGGTGGAAAGCGATATGGAGAAAATTGCCGACTTGATATCAGATGCCCTCGATCATCGTTACGATGAGGACTATCTCGCCGGCTTGAAAAACGAAGTACGTAAACTAACCAAAAAATTTCCCTTATACAAGAAGAGACTGAGAAAGGAATAATCGGACAACCCATAGCGGAATTATCTTTTCATTCCTGGTATAAATTAGATGCTTATCTCTTATATTCTTGTCTTTCTCCTTTCAGGACTAATTTCCTTAGGAGCCACGCCTCTAATTCTTCTCCTGGCGAGAAAGTTCGGGGTAATGGATAGGCCAAGTGAACGCAAAGTCCACCGTGGACTGGTTCCCTCCTGGGGTGGGTTGGCAATCTATGTTGCCTTTAGCGGTTCCATAGCATTAATCTTTCTTTTCCATGATGCTTTCCACCTTCTGCTTCGCTACCACCATTTTCTGGTCCAAAAGTATTTGGTAGGAATATTTTTGGGAGCAACAATTATCACTGTTTTAGGGTTAATTGACGATAAGAGAGGGCTCAATCCCACCGTTAAATTACTTGGCCAGGTTATTGCAGTCTTATTTCTACTCTGGTATGGGATAAGAATCGCGGGAATAAACAATCCTTTTGGTAAAACATATATTGAATTCTCGTTATACTTAAGTTTTTTAATTACAATCATTTGGACAGTCACTTTCATTAACTCCATCAATTTTATTGACGGACTCGATGGATTAGCCGCAGGCATAGTGGTAATTGCTTCCCTTACCTTTTTTGTTATCACTCTTTTTCAAATCGATAAGCAGAGCAATGTAGTAATTATTAACAGGCTGGAACTGGTAGCTATTATGGCTATGGCATTGGTGGGAAGTACAGGCGGGTTTCTACTTTACAATTTCCATCCTGCAAGAATTTTTATGGGCGACACTGGCAGTATGTTTCTGGGATTTATCCTGGGGGCGATTACAATAATGGGAACATTGAAAACTGTGGCTACAATTGCTCTATTAGTTCCCATTATGGTAATAGGGCTTCCTTTATTGGACACTTTCCTCACTGTTCTTCGACGCTTGAAGAGGAGAAAACCTCTTCTGCAAGCTGACAGGGAACACCTCCACCATCGCTTATTGGACTATGGCTGGGGCCAGAAAAGGACAGTTCTTTTAATGTATGGAATCTCCGTGGTATTGGCATTGGGAGCAATACTTTTAACTATTCTTTAAAGAAAAGGTAGTGTAGGGCTTTATCCCCCTCCCGATAAATCGGGACGCCCATAAACCCCGTTAGAAATGGATGTTAGGAATCCTTTCGGGGGAATTTCTAACGGGGTAAAGGGCTACACTACGCACGATTCTGGAGAAGAATTTTCTTCTTTAACTGGATTATTATATGAAAAAGATAATTTGTATCTTTGGCACAAGACCTGAAGCCATTAAGATGGCACCTGTGTTGAGAGAACTACAAAAGAAGAAAGATTTATTCAAAACCGTCGTGGTAGTTACCGCTCAACACAGAGAGATGCTCGACCAGGTCCTGAGACTATTTAATCTCCAATCTGATTATGATCTAAATATAATGCAAGGATCTCAGACCCTCTATTATATCACTACCAGCGCGCTTTCCAGGTTGGGAAAGGTAATTAATAGAGAGAATCCAGATTTCATTCTTGTCCAGGGGGATACCACGACAACTTTTGCAGCTACGTTGGCTGCTTTTTATCAAAAAGTGCCCGTTGGTCATATTGAAGCAGGACTCCGTTCTTACGATAGATTAAATCCCTATCCTGAAGAAGTGAACAGGCTTCTCACAGATACCTTGTGTGATATCCACTTTGCTCCTACCCCCACGGCGAAAAGAAACCTCCTTAAAGAGAACATAAGGAACGAAGCCATTTTCGTAACGGGAAATACTGTGATCGATGCCCTCTATTTAGCCCTGAAGAAGCCGCATCGGTTCAGGAACTCTGTTTTAAAAAAAATCGACTTCAGCAAGAAAAGAATAATCTTGCTCACTGCTCACCGTAGAGAAAATTGGGGAATTCCACTGGAGAATATCTGTTTGAGTATTAAGAGACTTATCCACAAGTACGATGATTTGGAAATTGTCTATCCCGTCCATCTCAATCCCAAAGTGAAGAATGTTGTCTATAGAATACTGAAAAACTCTCCTCGCATCCATCTTATTAAACCATTAGATTATCTCGATTTTGTGAATCTTTTGAATAAGTGCTTCCTGGTATTAACTGATTCTGGCGGGCTGCAAGAGGAGGCGCCCTCTTTGGCTAAACCCGTGTTATTGTTAAGAGAGGTTACCGAAAGGCCAGAAGGCGTAAAGGCAGGTACTGTAAGGATCGTTGGCTTATCCAAAGAGAGAATATTTAGAGAAACCTGTAAGTTAATCGAAAATAGGAGAATGTATAACAGGATGGCTAAATCAGTTAACCCCTATGGCGATGGAAAGGCATCCAAAAGAATAGTTGACGTCCTTTTATCCTATTTTAGGAAAAAAAGTGACAGGTACTTTTTTAAATGAAATGTACCTGTCACCTTTTTGGGAAAGAGAGATGATAGAACATTATAGTTTTGGCAGGATAGTTATCGACGGAAAAGAATACACCTCTGATGTGATAATATACCCCGACCACGTTGATGGTAATTGGTGGAGAAAAGAAGGGCATCGACTGCAAGTAGTTGACATTAAGAAAGCTATACAGGATAAGCCCGAGATTCTAATTGTTGGTACAGGAGCTTCAGGGTTAATGGAAGTCCCTGAGGATGTTGAAAATTATATAACTTCCCAAGGGATAAAATTAGTTGTAGATACGACCAAAAAAGCTTGCGATGAGTATAATCGACTTTGCCCATCGGGTAAAACCATCGCTGCCCTCCACCTCACCTGCTAACAGGAGGTCATTATGAAAATAGAGCCCATATACTGGTACAAACTCCTAAGTCCCAGGGCTGTTGTTTTAATTTCCACAGTAAACAAGAAGGGCATCTCTAATGCTGCCCCTTTTAGTTTTGTAATGCCGGCTTCAGTGGAACCACCAATGATTGCCTTTGCTTCAGACCCGGAACACCACACCATATCCAATATCAGGGAGATGGGAGATTTTGCAGTGAATATTCCCGGAGTGGAAATGCTTAATCAACTGTGGACCTGTGGCGAAGATTTTCCTGAAGGAGTCAGCGAGATCAAAAAAGCGCACCTTACTGAAAAGAAATCTAAAAAGATAAAATCACCAAAAGTAGCGGAAGCGCTGGCTCAATTTGAATGTAAGCTGGAAGCAATGTATGAAGCCGGGGACCACATAATTGTAGTGGGAAGAGTAGTGGATGCGGAAGTGAAAAAAAGACTTTTTGCCAAAGGAAAATATAACCTTTTAAAGGCCAGACCACTCTCGCATGTGGGAGGTAATGAATTTACCCTGCCAGAGAAAATTATCCGGGTAAGATAACTTTTTTGACACACATTAGTAGTTCAAAGAACAGTTTATCCTCGAGAGTTCCCTTATTTACTTGACAATTAAAAAATTAATTTTATAAAATTGGGATTTAGAAGTTTTTTATTTTTTGGGAACGATTTGTGAAAATTTTCACAAAAACGCAGCCATCGAAAGAAACAGGCTTGAAGAATGAAGATAGGAATTGTGGGCGCCGGGGCAATGGGTGGGTTATTTGGTGTAATGCTCACCAGAGCAGGGCAGGATGTTTGGCTAATTGACAATCATAAGCAAAGAGCGGAAAAGATAAATAGAGAAGGACTGATTATAGAAGCAAGTAAATCTCTTGAGTCCAGGGAACCTAAACAGGAAACAATAAAAATAAAAGTAACAACAGATCCTCAAGAAGTAGGTTCCTGCGATTTAGTTATCCTTTTCGTTAAAGCGTATGATACGGAAGAAGCCACCAGGAATTCTTTACCCCTAACTGGAAAGAATACAGTCTGGCTTACCCTGCAAAATGGTCTGGGAAACATTGAGAGGATGGATAAAATACTGGGTAAGGGTAGAGTGGTTGGTGGTATTACTTATCAAGGTGCTACTGTCCTGGAAGTGGGAAGAATAAAGCATGCGGGTTGTGGAAACACAGTAATTGGAGAGATTGACGGCAGGGAAAGTGAAAGAATAAGAGACATTTCACATATTTTCAATCAGGCGGGCATAGAGACTGAAATTTCTGATAACATAGAGGGTGTGTTGTGGGGTAAACTGTTAATCAATGCAGTGATTAACCCTTTAACAGCCATTACCAGGGTGAGAAATGGCCAATTGCTGGAATCTCCCCTTTTAAAAGAGACGATGAAACTCATAGTGGAAGAGGCTATGCGAGTTCCCCTGAAGGAGGGAATCAGACTACCATACGAGAGAGTATTTGAGAAAGTGGAGGAGTCCTGTTACGCCTCCAGGGACAACATTTCTTCTATGTTGCAGGATATATTGAGAAAGAAGAGAACGGAAGTGGATTTTATCAACGGTGCAATAGTTTCTGAAGCGGAAAAAATAGGGATATCTACACCATTGAATAAGGCTCTCTGGAATCTGGTAAAATTCTTAGAAGGGAGGGCGGAATATGTTAAGTGATTTAGAGATTGCCCAGAAGGCGAAGATGAAGCCCATTGTGGAAATCGCTCAGGCCCTGGGCATAAAGGAAGATGAGATTGACCTCTACGGGAAGTACATGGCTAAGGTCTGTCTCGATGTTCTGGATAGGTTTAAAGATAAGCCCAATGGCAAGCTTATTACAGTAACCGCGATTACTCCTACTCCTTTAGGGGAAGGGAAGACAGTTACTGCTTTTGGCCTGGGGATGGCCCTGGCCAGGATAGGAAAGAAAATCTGTAACACCTGTCGCCAACCTTCAAAGGGTCCCACATTCGGCATTAAGGGTGGTGCCGCGGGAGGAGGTTACTCTCAGGTTCTTCCGATGGAGAACATTAATCTGCACTTTACCGGAGATGCCCATGCAGTAGAATCGGCTCACAATCTTTTAGCCGCGGCAATAGATGCCAGCATTCTTCACGGAAACAAATTGAACATCGATCCTCTCAATATTACCTGGCGCAGGTGCGTTGACGTCAGTGATCGGGCACTAAGAAACATAGTTATTGGACTGGGGGGGAAGGCTAATGGTTATCCACGGGAAACAGGTTATGATATCACCGTGGCTACCGAGACTATGGCTATTCTTGCGCTAACCACAGGCCTATTCGACTTGAGAAAGAGGTTGGGTAGGATAGTGGTGGGTTATACTTATGACGGTAAACCGGTAACTGCTGAACAGCTCAAGATTGCAGGAGCGATGACAGTCTTATTAAAGGATGCCATTAAGCCCAATCTTGTTCAGACAACGGAGAATACACCTGTTTTTGACCATGCAGGGCCCTTTGCCAATGTTGCTCATGGGAATAACTCAGCAATCGCTGATATGGTAGCTCTTAAACTGGCCGATTACGTAGTTACAGAGAGTGGCTTTGGTGCGGACTGCGGTTTTGAGAAATTGGTCAACGTTAAGTGCCGTCAAAGTGGTTTAAGAGTCGATTGTGGTGTAGTGGTTGCTTCCATAAGGGCGTTAAAAATGCATGGTGGGGCTTTTGACGTGCGCCCGGGAGTCGACTTAGATGAGAAATTGGTGGCCAAAGAAAATATGAAAGCTCTGGAGAAGGGATGTGAAAATCTTGCTAAGCATATAGAGAATGTCCACATCCATGGAGTTCCCGCAGTAGTGGCGATTAATAGATTTACTTCAGATACTGACAAAGAGATAGAATTTGTGAGAAAAAAGGCTCTGCAAGCGGGTGCGGATGACGCTGCCCCTGTAGATTGTTGGGCTAAAGGTGGCGAAGGTGCCATTCAATTGGCCAAAGCAGTGGTGGCAGCAGTGGATAAGCCACACCAGATGCGCTTCCTCTATCCAGACGATGCATCTATCAAAGAAAAGATTGAAACAATAGCTACGAAGATATACGGAGCAGATGGGGTAGATTATGCTCCTCTTGCCGAAAGTAAGATTAAATTGTATACTGAATTGGGTTATAGCAAGATGCCTATTAACATGGCCAAGACCCATCTCTCTCTTTCCCATGACCCAAATCTAAAGTGTGTACCTCGCCACTACAGGATACCCATTCGAGACATCCGGGCATCAGTAGGAGCTGGATTTCTTTATCCTCTATTGGGGGCTATGAGTACTATGCCTGGGCTTCCCTCAATCCCAGCTGCTACCAAAGTGGATATCGATAAGACCGGAAAGACGGTGGGATTGTTCTAAAAGATTTTTATCTTTAGCGGATTGTAAACACACCTGGGGAAACTACTCATTGGAGGAAAAATAATGAAAGAAGTAATTTTGCCAGATATGGGCGAAGAGGTAAAGGAAGCAACTATCTCCTTCTGGCATCACGACGAGGGAGACAAAGTAACCCAAGGAGAAGATTTAGTAGAGATTACTACGGAGAAAGCGAGTTTTCAAGTTGAAGCGCCTGTTTCGGGAGTCCTAAGCAAAATTTCTGCTGGCGAAGGCGAAGTAGTAAAATCGGGACAGGTCCTGGGCATCATCGAATGAATTAGGGGGACACAATACTTAATTCCGTAAATTCGTAATTGCATAACCGGGCCTGAATAATTAAGTATTGTGTCCCTGTAATTGGGAGAAAGGAGTAGGAAATGATAATAATGGAACAGAAACCGTTTGAAGAGATCCTTTCGTTTTTAAAGGACGAAAAGTCCATATTTATTGTGGGTTGTGCGCAGTGCGCCACTGTATGTAAAGTTGGTGGTGAAGAAGAAGTTAAGGCTATGAAAGATAAATTGGAAAGTCAAGGCAAGAAGGTGAGTGGTTGGGTAGTCATAGACCCGGCCTGTCAGAGCGTTGAGGTAAAGAAGAGTTTCCAAACAAATAAAGATAAGATTACCTCAAGTGACGCCATTTTGGTAATGGCTTGCGGTAATGGGGTCCAGTCTGTAAAAGAGAGCGCAGAGAGGATAAAGATGGAAAAACCAGTCTATCCGGGATGCAACACACTTTTCCTGGGAGAAGTAGTAAGGGCAGGCTATTTCGAGGAAAAGTGTAGTCTCTGTGGAGATTGTGTGTTAGAGATAATGGGTGGGATCTGTCCTATTACTCGCTGCTCAAAAGGACTTCTTAACGGTCCTTGCGGGGGAAGTTCTGAAGGGAAATGTGAGGTTGATCCTGAACGCGATTGTGCCTGGGCACTTATTTATGAAGAGTTGAAGAAGAGAGGAAAACTTGATAGAATGAAAGCTATACAACCGGCAAAGGACCATTCCAAACTTATAAAGCCCCGTACCTTGACCCTGGGTAGTTAAGGGAGAAAGAATGGACTCAAATGCAAATTATGATATCGCTATAATCGGCGCTGGACCGGGGGGTTATGTGGCGGCGATCAGGGCTTCCCAGTTGGGAGGTAAAGTAGTAGTGATTGAAAAGAGCGAACTGGGAGGAACCTGTGTGAATAGAGGCTGTATTCCTACAAAGACACTTCTGGCAAGTGCTCGCCTTCTTAATTCAGTTAAAAAGGGAGGCGAGTTTGGAATAGAATCTGGAGAAGTCAGTGTAAATTTCTCTACAATATCTAAGAGAAAGGAAAGGATAGTAAAACAACTGGTTAATGGCATAGGTCAGTTATTCAAAAGCTATGGCGTTGAGGTGATAAAAGGGAAAGGGAGGTTAACTGAGAAAATTAGGGATAATGCGATTGAGATAGAAATAGAGAAAGACGATGGTTCGGTAGAAAAAGTTATGGCTAAAAAGTTAATCATTGCCACAGGTTCTGTCCCTGCCCAGATTCCCGGAATCTCCGTAGATGAACAGGATGTGATAACCAGCGACCAAGCTCTGGAATGGGAAGAAATTCCCTCTTCCCTCATTATTGTGGGAGGCGGGGTTATTGGAGTGGAATTTGCTTCCATATTTAACAGCTTGGGGAGTAAGGTGACAATTGTTGAACTCCTGCCGCGGATTATTCCTACTGAGGACGGAGAGATATCCGAAGAACTGAAGAAATTTTTGGTCAGGTCTGGAATAGAAGTAAACACAGGAGTGAAAGTTAAGGAGATAATATCCGAAAATGGCAAAAAGAAAGTTGTGATAGAGACTCCACAGGGAAGAGAAGAAAAAATTGCCCAGAAGGTGCTGATTGCCACAGGTAGAAAGCCTTATACAGAGGGACTCGGTCTGGAGAAGACAGGAATTAGAATAGAAAAGGGAAAAATATTGGTAAATGAGAGGATGGAAACGAATCTTCCAGGAATATTTGCCATAGGAGATGTAGTGGGTGGTGTTCTTCTTGCCCATGTTGCTTCAGGTGAAGGTATTGTCGCTGGTGAAAATGCGATGGGTAATCAATCGAAAATCGACTACAAGGTTATTCCCAATTGTATCTATTCCCTTCCTGAAGTTGCCAGCGTTGGTCTCAGCGAGGAGAAAGCGAAAGATATGGGTTACGACGTGAGCGTGGGAAGATTTCCCTTCCTGGCCAATGCCCGGGCAACTATTATGGGAGAGAGAATAGGCTTGGTGAAAATATTAGCAGATAGAAAAACTGATGAGATATTGGGGGTACATATAGTTGGTCCAGATGCTACGGAATTGATTTCTGAGGCCAGCGTGGCTATTAAAGTGAAAGCTACCGCTAAGGATTTGGAAAGGATAATTCATGGCCATCCCACTTTGAGTGAAGCACTATTTGAAGCAGCTCACGATGTCCATGGAGAGGCTATCGATTTAAAGAAGAAATAGTGGAAACGAAAATCATGGTTAAATGTAAAGTAGTAAACCTAGGATTAGTTAGTTATGAGAAGGCCTATTGTTTACAGAATAGACTCCATAGATTCAGGAGAGAAGGAAGAATCGATGATGTTTTGATTTTACTAGAACATGAGCCAGTGGTGACTATGGGAAGGGGAGGTAAAAGGGATAATATCTTAGTTTCCGATGAGTTATTGCAAAGCAAAGGAATTAGAATTTTTGAAATCGATAGAGGAGGCGATGTTACTCTCCATTGTCCGGGACAGCTCGTAGGCTATCCCATTCTCGACCTAAAAATTCATGGGAAGAATATACATAGGTATCTAAGAAATCTCGAAGAAGTAATCATTCGTTCATTGAAAGTTTATGGAATAGACGGGCAAAGGATTGAAAACCATACCGGAGTTTGGGTAGGGGAGAAAAAGATTGCCTCCATAGGAATTGGGATAAAGGGCTGGGTCACTTTTCATGGGTTTAGTCTTAATATCAATCCGGATATGTCTTATTTTTCACTAATTAAGCCCTGTGGATTTGAAAGTAGAATGGTGACCTCTCTCAGTGAGATACTTGGCAGGCCAATCGAACCCACAGATGTTCATCGCCATTTAATAGAACAGTTTGGAAAAGTATTCAGTCTGCAAATGGAGAAAGATGGCAAACAGATTCCCTCCCTGGATAGTAAAGAGATTGTCTCTTGCTCCCTCTGAAAAAGAAGGAGGAGAAGAAAAGGTTAATAAGACGAGAAATCTCCTTCGCAGATTAGATTTGCACACTGTCTGTGAGGGAGCCCGTTGTCCAAACCTCTGGGAATGTTTCGCCGAATCTACAGCCACTTTTATGATTTTGGGTAATATCTGTACGAGGAACTGTATGTTCTGTGGCGTGGCTAAAGGAACTCCTTTACCACTTGACCGGAAGGAACCCAAAAGAATAGCTCAAGCGGTAAAGAGATTGAGATTGAGGCATGTTGTAACTACCTCAGTTACCCGTGATGATTTGCCGGATGGGGGAGCTTCTCAATTTTTGTTTACAGTTATGGAGGTTCGCTCGATAAATCATGATGTAATTATAGAAGTGCTTGTTCCCGATTTTGCGGGAAGTGAAGAAGGGATTAGACAGGTATTGAAGGCAAGGCCTGACATCATCGCGCATAATTTAGAGACAGTGCCATCTTTATATCGAAAAGTGAGACCAGAGGCATCTTATGAAAGGTCTTTGAAATTGCTTAAGTTGGCGAAGAGTTTAAAGCCCCATATCTACACTAAGACGGGACTGATGCTGGGCTTAGGAGAGAAGGAGCAGGAGATTTTGGGCGTAATGGAAGATTTAAGAAGAATAAATTGTGATATTCTCACTATGGGGCAATACCTACAACCGAGTAGTTCTCATTTAGAAGTTCGTAGATTTATTCCTCCCGGCAAATTTGAAGAATATAAGAAGGTAGCGGAAAAGATGGGATTTCTCTTTGTGGCATCAGGGCCGTTTGTTCGCAGTTCTTATAGAGTGAGTGAATTTTCCCGTCGTTTTATTCGTAAAGTAACTAATTAGTATTGTCAATTATAGAGGAGGGAAAAAGTGCTTTCTGAGGCTTTAAGATCGGGTAAGTTTGTGGTGACTTCAGAGATAGGACCACCTAAAGGTATAGATACTAAAGAAATGCTTTCTGAAGCAGAAGCGATGAAGGGTAAAGTGGAAGCGGTGAATGTAACTGACCTGCAGAGTTCGGTTATGAAGTTAGGTTCCTTGGTTACTTGCCATTTGTTGATCGATATGGGCATTGAACCTGTTTTCCAAATAACCTGTCGTGACCGCAATCGGCTTGCTTTGCAGTCGGATATCCTGGGTGCTTATGTTCTGGGAATCAGGAACCTGCTCATTCTCACCGGAGACCATCCCAAATTGGGTGACGACCCGGCGGCGAAGTCTGTTTTCGACCTCGATTCGGTACAACTCCTGGAAGCAGTCAAAAAATTACAGGAAGGGGAAGATATGGCAGGGAACAAGTTGGAAAGTGAACCGCCGAAGTTCTTTGTGGGAGCAGTAGTAAATCCCGGTGCCAACCCTATAGAGCCGCAAATAATAAAAATGGAAAAGAAAATAAAAGCTGGAGCAGAATTCTTCCAGACACAGGCAGTCTACGAGCCTGAGAAGTTTGGACTGTTTATGGAGAAGGTGAAGGGTTTTGGCATTCCGGTTCTGGCGGGAATTGTTCTTTTGAAATCTGCAGGAATGGCAAGATATATGAATAAGAATGTTAGTGGGGTTCACGTTCCCGATCCGATTATTGAGGAGATGGAGAAGGTAGAGAAAGAGAAAAGAGGAGAAAAGAGCGTAGAAATTGCCACCAGGCTAATCAGGGAACTTAAGGGTCTCTGCCAGGGTGTGCATATTATGCCTCTTGGCTGGGGAAATAAAGTCCCCAAAGTGTTAGAAGCAGCCGGTCTATGAAGGAATGCTCGGGATTTGGTTCGCTCGTGCCGTTAGAACAAGAGGTCTTTCCAGGACAGGGGGTAATATAGATAGAGAGATAGCGTACCGTTGCCCAATAAGGGGAAAGGTTAAGAGTTCTAACGGTACTCGCTGAGAATTTTTTGCTTTTTGAGCACCGCATGTCATTGCGAGGAAGCGAAGCGACCGAAGCAATCTCGAGATTGCTTCGCTCCTTTTCAGTTGCTCGCAATGACATCTAATCTTCGATTTTTGGCTAAAAATTCTAATGCTCGCTACACCAAATCTCTTCGCATTAGGGGTATAAGTCGTCCTCGTTTTTTGGCTAAAATTCCTGATGCTCTTCAAACTATCTTTCAAATTTCTTCGGAGGTATGATGGGAGATTATAGAAGTGAACCGTTAGAGAAGTATGTTGATGATTTAGCCGCCAAACTTCCTGCGCCTGGTGGAGGGAGCGTGGTGGCTCTGGTGGGTGCGTTGGGAGCGGGGCTTCTGAGCATGGTTTCCAATTTCACTCTGGGAAAGGAAAAATACAAGCAAAGCGAGGAAGAGATAAAGAATATTTTAAACAGAAGCGAAGATTTACGTAAGAGATTGATTGAGTTGGTGGATGAAGATATCAGGGCCTATGGCGAAGTTTCCAGCGCTTATAAATTGCCCCGGACGACCGAAAAAGAGAAGGAAGTGCGTTCCCAGGCAATCAAAGAAGCCTGTAAAGATGCACTAACTGTTCCTATGGAAGTAGCGCGTTATTGTTGTCGTGGTCTGGAGATAGCAAGTAGGCTTGTGGATATAGGAAATGTCGGGTTAGTCAGCGATGTGGGCGTTGCCGCAGGATTATTGGAGGCTGCCTTGAAAGGCGCAGAGTTCAATGTAAAGATTAATCTAAAAGTGATCGAAGATAAAGACTTTGTGGAAGAGAAAAAAAAGGCTATAGGTTCCCTTGTGAAGGACAAAGTAAAAATAAAAGACGAGATATTGGGAAAGACCGAAGATAAAATAGAAAATATAGGGGGAGATTAACATGGCAGGAAGAATAATTGACGGTAAATCTCTGGCGGCGAAATTCAAAGAAGACATCAGGAAAGAAGTGGGAGAGTTGAAAGAGAAACATAAAGTGCAACCCCTGTTGGTAGCAATACAGGTGGGAGAGAACCCTGCCTCAAGAGTCTATGTTAATAACCAGAGGAAAAGTTCTGAAGAGGTAGGAATAGATTATCAACTCCACGAATTACCGGAAGCAACCAGCGAGGAAGAACTTCTCCAATTCGTGGAGAAATTGAATAGAGACGATAAAGTTACTGGCATTATTCTGGAAATGCCCCTTCCGCAACAGATAGATACTCGCCGGGTGCAGAGGATGATTGCTCCCATGAAGGATGTTGAAGGGATGAGCCCTTCCAATATGGGTATGCTGGTCTATGGAAATCCCAGAATTGCTCCCTGCACGGCACTGGCGGCGATGGAGTTACTAAAAAGTACAGGCGTGGATATAAAGGGTAAAGAAGTAACCGTTGTGGGACATAGCGAGATTGTAGGAAAACCAATAACTCTTTTTTTACTCTCTTCAATTTTGGAGTCGGCTACTCCCACTGTTTGCCATATTGCTACCAGGGATTTGGCTTCCCACACCAAGAATGCTGAAATCCTGATTGTCGCCGTGGGAAAGGCGGGATTAGTCAAGGGAGATATGATTAAACAGGGCGCAATTGTAATCGATGTGGGGATAAATCGAGTTCCTGTTCTCGATGAAAAGGGGAAACCCGTTGTTGATAGCGAAGGAAAACGCAAAATGAAGACAGTTGGCGATGTAGTGTTTGAAGAAGCAGTGGAGAAGGCTTCCTATATTACTCCCGTGCCCGGTGGAGTCGGTCCCCTTACGGTGGTCATGCTCTTAAGAAATACACTCACTGCTTGTAAATGGCAAAGGGAGAAAAAAGTATGAGAATAGTTTCCAGAAAGATTCGTTTTTCCACTCAAGGGAATGTGGATATTATAAACCTTACAGAGCGGGTCGTAGGGAATTTGGAGGAGACTGGTCTGGGGAAGGGGGTCGTTAATATCTTTGTTGCCGGAGCTACCGCGGGCATAACCACTATGGAGTATGAGCCGGGATTGGTGGAAGATTTTCCCAATGTCATCGAGCGACTCGTTCCCCAGAAGAAAGGTTATCTCCACAATGAGACCCATCTTGACAGGAATGCTCATTCGCATCTGAGAGCAGCTCTTCTGGGACCTTCTCTCACGGTTCCCTTCGAAAATGGGGAGCTTATCCTGGGAACATGGCAACAGATTATCTTTGTCGATTTTGACAACCGACCTAGAAAGAGGGAAGTGATTCTACAGATAATAGGGGAACAGGAATGAAACCTATACTTCAGGTAGCATTAGATTTTATTGATTTGCCCAGGGCATTAAAACTTGCCGGGGAAGCTCTGGAGGGGGGAGCCGATTGGATTGAAGCAGGGACGCCCCTTATCAAAAGTGCAGGACTCGATGCCGTGAGGGAATTGAGAAAGAAATTTCCCCGGGCCACGCTGGTGGCTGATATGAAGACAATGGATGTGGGTAGGATTGAAGTGGAGAGTGCTGCCAAGGCGGGAGCTGATGTGGTAGTTGTTCTCGGGCTCGCCTCTGACTCTACCATAAGAGAATGTATTGAGGCAGGAAGACATTACGGAGCAAAGATAATGGTAGACCTGTTAGAAGTTGATGAACTCCTGGAAAGAGCAAGAGAAATTGAGAAGATGGGTGCCGATTATATCGGTCTTCATACCTCAGTTGATGAGCAGATGGAGGGAAAAGTATCTTTTCAAGGAGTGAGAACAATTGCCGGCAAGACAGGAATTCCCGTTGCTGTTGCCGGAGGGGTCAATTCCGAAAACGCTCATAAGGCAGTAGAGGCAGGAGCAAATATTATTATTGTGGGGGGAGCGATTATCAAAAGCGTAGACGCCAAAAAAGCAACCGCAGAAATTAAGAAGGCAATAGAAAAAAAAGTTGAGATCAAAAGTGAACTTTTCAGGAGGGTTTCCGAGAAGGATATCAGAGAGATGCTTTCCCAGGTTTCTTCACCAAATATCTCTGACGCTATGCATCGCCAGGGTGAACTGAAAGGCATTCGTCCAGTATGTTATGGGGTTAAGATGATTGGACCTGCATTCACAGTGAGAACCTATCCGGGAGACTGGGCAAAGACAGTGGAAGCAATCGATGAGGCTCCCCAGGAGAGCGTCATTGTGGTTGATGCAGGAGGGGTTGGACCAGCAGTATGGGGAGAGCTGGCTACTCACAGTTGTATACAAAAGAAAATAGCGGGAGTGGTAATTGACGGAGCGATCAGGGATGTGCCTGAAATCAGGGAGCTGAAGTTCCCTGCTTTTGCCCGAATTATTACACCCACAGCAGGGGAGCCTAAAGGACTTGGTGAAATGGGCGTGCCCGTGGAAGTTGGCGGAGTGAGGGTCTTTCCCGGAGATTGGGTTTTTGGAGATGATGACGGAGTTGTAGTCATCCCGCAAAAAAGAGCTGTAGAAATTACCAATCGGGCAATGGATGTATTGGAAAGGGAGAACAGGATACGAAAGGAGATTAAAGAAGGCGGGACTCTGGGAAAAATTACAGAACTTTTGAAATGGGAAAAGAAGTAAAAGATATTCCCTTGAGAGAAATATTTAGGGGGCTAGTATGATGGAATTTAAAGGAATGTGCACAGCAATTGGCAGCTTGCCTCATCAGGATGTTGATAGAGCCTGTGAGATAGTCCTGGAGAGTTTTTCTCAAATACCGGCCTGGCCACAACTTCCTAGGCGTAATTTACGGGAAAATATGTATATACAGGTGAGTGAAGGGATGCCCTGCCTCGTCCTGGATGAAAAGAAAGGGATGGTCTACTTCCAGACAAAAGATGAAATGAGTGAGGAATTAGAGAAGTTCTATGAAAAGATAATAGATAATAGCGTGGATTATTTTAAGATTAGCGAGGATTATGCAGCGGGGTTTTACGCACTTATGAAACAATTGAAAAAGAGACTCTCAAAGGGGGAGGGAGAAGACAATATTCTGGCGCTAAAGGGACAACTTATTGGCCCTGTTAGTTTCGGGCTCACTGTTACTGACGAAAATAGAAAGTCTATCCTTTACCACGAGCAACTTGTGGATGCGGTGGTGAAGACTTGCGGGATGAAGGCTCGCTGGCAGATTAAAAGGATGAAAGAGGTCTTCCCGCAGATTATTATTTTTATAGACGAACCATATCTTGCATCCTTTGGTTCTGCTTTCGTCTCACTAAGTCGAGATGAAGTAGTAGATTATCTGAATCAGGTTATAGACTCCATTAAATCAGAGGGAGCCGTTGCCGGGATACACTGTTGTGGAAACACCGACTGGTCGATTCTTATGGATACGAAAGTGGACATCATAAGTTTTGATGCATATAGTTACCTGGAGACTATTAGTTTATACCCAGAGAAGTTGAAAGAATTTTTGACGCAAGGACGCTACTTAGCCTGGGGTATTGTGCCTGCATCATCCAGAGCAATGGAAGAGGAGATAAACAGTTTAACTAAAAGATTCGAGGATGGATTGAAACTCTTACACAGTAAAGGCGTAGAGAGAGAAAGAATCCTGGAAAACTTATTGATTACTCCCAGTTGCGGGACGGGAACTCTACCGGTGGAAGTTGCCGAAAAAGTAGTAAAGTTGACCAGAGGAGTTTCCGATAATATTAAAGCCAGGTATTTCCGGGGGTGAGTGAGTGGAGAAGTTTGTCGAACCCTTACAGTGGATAGGAGAAATTTCAACTCTATCTCCTCCACATAAGTTATTCCATAAATTTGTGGATAGCCGTTACAGTTTCCTCCTGGAAAGCGGAGGTTCTGTAAGCGATTTCAGCAGGTATTCGTTCCTCGGTAGCGAGCCCTTTCTTGTGTTCAAAAGCAAGGGAAAACAGATTGAAATTTGTGAAGGAGACCAGAGTCAGAGATTCTCGGGAGACCCTTTTGATGTTCTCAAAATGCTCATTTCTCAGTACAACTTAGCCTCTTCTGGCCACTCTCCCCTTCCCGGGGGAGCAGTCGGTTATTTTGGCTATGACTTATGCCATTTCGTGGAAAAGTTACCCAGAAATAGCTTTGACGATTTACAACTTCCCGACTGCTATTTAGGTTTTTATGACCTGGTGCTGACCTTCGACCACTTAACAGGTAGACTGTTCATCTCTTCGTCGGGTCTTCCGGAAAAAGAAGCGGTTAGAAGAAGAGAGAAAGCCAAGTGGCGCCTGGAAGAGACACTCGATATATTGAACAAAGCTTCCCGGGAAGATTTTTCAGTCGGGGAAGAACATAATATTGCGGAAATAAGCTCGAATTTTTCACGGTCAGCTTATCTTGACGCTGTAGAGAGAACCAAAGAGTATATCAGGGCAGGGGACATCTTTCAGGTCAACCTTTCCCAGAGGTTTGTATGCTCCCGGATGGCTTTACCGTTTATTATATATGAGAAGCTTCGTCGCATTAATCCCGCACCGTTTGCCAGTTTCTTAAATTTTCCTGAACTTGCTATAGTAAGTGCCTCTCCCGAAAGGTTCTTGCGCATATCAGGAAGAAAGGTCCAGACCCGTCCTATCAAAGGCACGCGGCCCCGGGGTAGAGACAGCCTGGAAGATAAGGAATTAGCCAGGGAACTTTTGGAAAGTGAAAAGGATAAGGCAGAGTTGATAATGATAGTTGATCTGGAAAGGAATGATCTAGGCAGAGTTTGTGAATACGGCTCTGTAAGGGTACCTAAACTGATCACTTTGGAGACCTATCCCACAGTGTTTCATCTTGTTTCTACGGTGGAGGGAGTGCTAAAAGAAGACAAAGACCACATCGACTGTTTAAGAGCCTGTTTTCCAGGGGGTTCAATAACAGGCGCGCCAAAGATAAGGGCTATGGAGATAATTGATCAACTGGAGCCAAATCAGAGAGGTGTTTACACTGGGTCTATCGGATACATAGGATTTAACGGCGAAACCGACCTCAACATTGTAATTAGAACTATGGTAATCACTGGTGAAAAGATATACTTCCACGCTGGTGGCGGAATTGTAGCCGACTCCGATCCTGCGACAGAATATGAGGAGACACTGCATAAAGCCAAAGCTCTAATAAAAACGCTTACTATAGAAAAAGGACGAGAGACGGTTATCCATCCGAGCAGTCTATAGGTTGAGCCTTTGGAGTAGCGAAACTTGTTTCGCGTTAATAACGCAGAGCAAGCCAACGCACCGCAAGCGGTGCTACTCCAATTTTGGGAGTCCTCCCGAAAGGGAGGGTGGTGGAGTCGGAAGAATCCTGAAGATGGAAAAAATCTTTGTCAACGGTTCTTTTGTGAATCTTACTCAGGCAAAAATTTCTGTTTTCGACAGAGGATTTCTCTACGGAGATGGTCTATTTGAGACGATGCGAGCCTATTGGGGGGAAGTTTTTCGCCTGGGAGACCATCTGGACAGGCTGTTCCGCTCGGCAAAGGAAATAGAACTCTCTTTCTCCTATACCCGAAAAGAGTTAAGAAATATAATTAAGAGAATACTAAAAATAAACAATCTTTCCGAGGCCTATATAAGACTTACTCTTTCCCGAGGAGTTTCCGAGCCCGGCTTAATTTCTAAATCTAAATCTTCAGCCACTTTGGTAATAATGGGTAGAAAATTCAAGCCACTTTCTCCTTCAGAATATAGAAGAGGATGGAGAGCTACAATAGTCGAGACCAGGCAAAATCAGGCATCGCCAGTCTCCAGATTGAAGTCACTCAACTTTCTAAATAACATACTGGCTAGAAAAGAGGCAAAAGCCAAGCGAGTTGATGAGGGAATCTTACTCAATACTTTAGGTGATGTTACTGAAGCTTCAACAAGCAATATCTTTTTGGTGAAAAGGGGTATTTTAATTACGCCACCAGAAGAGGCGGGACTATTGCCGGGGATAACGCGAGGAGTTATTCTGGAGTTGGCTACCAGTTTGGGACTTAAAATATTTGATAGGAGAATCTCCCTGGATGAATTGATGGGAGCAGAGGAGGTTTTCCTTACCAACTCCTTAATTGAAGTTATGCCTCTGGTAGAAATCGATGGTCGGCAAATTGGCAAGGGAAAACCGGGTCCCGTCACTGAAAGAATTCATAAGGCATATAAAAACTTGGTAAGAAAGGAAATAACATTTAAAAGATAGTTTGTTCGTTCCTACGGAATTTCTTGACGCCAAAGAACTTCGGACTTTGCAGGGCGCAAAAATAAACTCCCCCCGATAAATCGGGGGTCAAACAAATTTTTGCTTGGAAGAGAAAGGATCGTCCTCGTTCTTTGGCTGAAATTCCAGAAGTCCTTCACAAGCTATCTTTTAAATGGTAAAAATGTTAGGAGTGGGTAGAGAGATGAAATTGGCAATAACCGGTAAGGGTGGGGTGGGAAAGACAACACTGGCTGCAGGATTGGCCCTCAGTTTCGCTCAGGATGGGAAGAAAGTTATCGCCATCGATGCCGATCCCGATAGCAACCTGGCAGCAACTCTCGATTTCCCCGAACCGGAGAAGATAATCCCTCTTGTGGAGATGAAGGAACTGATTGAGGAGAGGACAGGAGTTAAACCCGGCACAGTGGGAGGCTACTTCAAGCTCAATCCCCGGGTGGACGATATTCCTGGTAGGTTTTCCAGAGAGCATAAAGGCATAAGACTTCTCCTTATGGGAAGGGTAAAGAAGGGTGGAAGTGGATGCTTCTGTCCGGAAAACGCTTTTCTTAAAGCAGTACTTTCCTATCTATTTTTTAGTCAGGAAGATGTGGTGATTCTCGATATGGAAGCAGGAATAGAGCACTTAGGGAGAGGCACAGCAGAAGGAGTGGATAGTCTCATTGTAGTTGTGGAGCCGAGAATGAGGAGTATTGAGACGGCATATAGAATTAAGTCTCTGGCAAAAGATTTGAAAATAGAGAAGGTTTTCCTCGTGGGTAATAAGGTTCGTGGTGATGTAGATATGGATTTCATCAGAAAGAATATTTCCGATTTTGAAATTTTGGGCTTCATTTGGTATAATAATTTTTTGGTCGATAAAGTAACAGATTCAATAATGGGAGAAATAAAAGAAATTAAGGAAAACCTAATAAGGAGGCAGAATGAAAAAGGAAGATAAGTCAATAGATAAAGCAAGCCAGGAAATATTGGAAATCGCTGAAAAAGAAGGAATCGATACTGCCTGGGATAGATATGAAGCAATGGTTCCCCAGTGTGGGTTTGGTGAACTCGGTCTTTGCTGCAGGAACTGTCTTTTGGGACCATGCCGGATTGATCCCTTTGAGGAGGGTCCCCAAAAAGGAGTTTGTGGGGCTACGGCAGAAATTATTGCAGCCAGAAATTTGATCCGTATGATTGCTGCCGGGGCCAGCGCCCACTCTGACCACGGACGGGACATTGCCCATACTTTGCTTATGACTGCCCAGGGAAAGACGAAAGGTTATGAGGTTAAAGATGAACAGAAATTGATTTCCCTTGCTGATGAGTTAGGAATAAAAACGAATGGAAAAGGTAAAAAAGAGATTGCAGTGGAGGTGGCGGAAAAAGTATTCTCTGAGTTTGGTCAGCAGCATGGAGAGCTCCAATTTTCTCACCGTGCTCCAGAGAAGAGACAGGCATTATGGCGGAAACTGGGGATTATGCCCCGAGGAATCGACAGGGAAATTGTAGAAGTAATGCATCGCACACACATAGGAGTAGATAACGATTGTGAGAATCTTATAACTCATGGGATGAGAACTGCCTTAGGAGACGGATGGGGTGGTTCTATGATTGCTACGGAACTTTCCGATGTCCTTTTTGGGACCCCCAGACCCATCCGCGCCAAGGTGAATTTAGGTGTACTTGAAGCGGATGAAGTCAATCTGGTAGTCCATGGTCACGAGCCCACGCTTTCTGACGTTATTGTGACTGCTAGTCAGGACAAAGAGCTATTGGAACTTGCCCGGAAGAATGGGGCAAAAGGTATTAACCTGGCGGGAATCTGTTGCACTGCCAACGAGATTTTGATGCGCCATGGTATTCCTATTGCGGGAAATTTCCTCCAGCAAGAGTTGGCGATAGCCACGGGAGCAGTCGATTTAATGCTGGTGGATGTCCAGTGTATAATGCCTGCTCTTTCCTCAGTAGCCAAATGTTTCCACACAAAGCTTGTCTCCACTTCTCCTAAGGCAAAATTTCCCGGAGCAGAACATGTGGAGTTCAAAGAAGAGGAAGCCCTGCCTATTGCTAAGAAGATTGTTAGAATGGCAGTGGAGAATTTCAAGAATAGAGTGAAAGAGAAAATTAATATACCCAAAGAAAAAATGGATTTAGTAGCGGGATTTACTGCGGAGAGTGTGTTTAAATTTCTGGGAGGCAGATATCGAGCCACTTATCGGCCCTTGAACGATGCTATAATCAGTGGAAGATTGAGAGGGGCAGCAGGTATTGTTGGCTGCAATAATCCCAAGATAAAGCATGATTGGGGCCATGTGGAGATGGCTAAGGAGTTAATTAAGAATGATGTTCTGGTAGTAGTCACTGGTTGCTCAGCCATTGCTGATGCTAAGGCAGGACTTTTGAAGCCAGAAGCCGCCTTTCAGTACGCAGGAAAAGGTTTGCGGGAAATATGCGAAGCTGTAGGAGTTCCACCGGTCCTCCATGTTGGCTCCTGCGTAGATAACAGTAGAATTCTAATTACTCTCTGTAATGTTGTTAACGAAGGTGGATTGGGTGACGATATATCCGAATTGCCTGTTGCTGGGGCCGCTCCAGAGTGGATGAGCGAGAAAGCAGTTTCTATCGCTTTCTATTTTGTGGCTTCAGGGGTATTTACTGTGCTCGGCAGTCCTTTCCCGATTTTGGGAAGTAGAGAGGTAACTGAGTTACTAACCAAGAGATTGGAAAAGACTGTGGGAGCCAACTTCGCCTTTGAATCAGATCCCATAAAGGCTGCCCGGTTGATGATTGACCACATCAATAGGAAGAGAGAGGCACTTAAGTTGAAACCAGTGATGTACGAAAGAGAAGAAGTGGCGGTGAGATAGAGATGGAAAAGATTTTCTGTGATATAAGGAAATGCCTGGGCTGTAAGTCATGTGAAATAGCTTGTGGTGTGGAACACTCCACGAGTAAAAATATTTTTCAGGTAATAAAGGAAGAGAAAAAACCCCGTCAGAGAGTGGTTGTGCGAAGCACCACAAGGGAGCCTTTTCCTTTACGTTGTCATCATTGTGAAGACGCACCCTGCGTCCAGGCGTGTATGTCTGGCGCAATGTACAAAGATGAAGAAGGCTTTACCAGGCATGATGCGGATAAGTGCGTGGGATGCTGGATGTGTATTATGGTCTGTCCCTTTGGGGCGATCTCGCGGCAGGAGAGTGTGGCTTTGAAGTGCGACCTCTGTCCGGATAGAGAAGAAGGTTTTGCCTGCGTGGAAGCCTGTCCCACAAAGGCTCTATTCGTAGGTACATGGGATGAGTTCAAAGAAAAGTTACGGCAGGAGAAGAGGTGAGTTATGCATTATGTGATTGTGGGAGGAAGTGCAGCCGGAATTAGTGCGGTGGAAGCAATCAGAAGTCAGGATAAGGAAGGAAGGATAACACTTGTCTCTGACGAGAAGTTTCCTCTTTATTCGCGATGCCTCATTACTTACTTCCTGGCAGGGAAACTTGCGGAAGATAAACTCAAATATAGAAGTAGCGATTTCTATGCGAAAGAGAAAGTAGAGGCTCTCAACGGGGTCAGGGCGAAAAGACTCTTGCCGGAAAAGAGAAAGCTTATCCTGGACAATGGAAAAGAAATCACTTACGATAAATTGTTAATTGCTACAGGTGCCTCACCCCAGATGGTGGAGGTACCCGGTAGTGATAAGGAAGGAATTCTTGGTCTGAGGACTTACCGGGACGCGCAATTGATTAATGGAAGGCTGGATAAAGTAAACAGGGTTTCTATTCTCGGTGGGGGATTGATAGGTTTAAGAGCTGCCTATGCTCTCCATGCAAGGAATAAACAGGTCAAAGTCATAGTTAAATCGAACCAGGTCTTATCTCAGATGCTCGATAAAGGAGCGGCAGATTTCGTCAGGAGAAAGATTGAACAGAAGGGTATTGAGGTTATGACTGGATTGGCTGCGGTTGAATTTTTGGGCGGAAAAGAGGTTACTGGCCTGGTGCTGGATGATGGCAGAAGATTAGAGTGTGAACTGGTAATTGTCGGTAAGGGAGTAGAGCCGAATTTAGAGTTAGTAGAAGGCACAGAAATCAAAACTGATTACGGGATTATTGTTGACGATTATCTTCAAACCAATCTTCCCAATGTATATGCTGCTGGTGATGTAGCTCAGGCGAAAGATTTAATTACTGGCGAGTCAACTATAAATGCCCTGTGGCCCTGTGCAGTTGCCCAGGGAAAGGTTGCGGGATTGAATATGGCCGGGAAAAAAGTAAAGTACGATGGGTCTCTGGCTATGAACTCCATCGAATTTTTTGGCCTGCCAGTGATTTCCATAGGGATAACCCGACCGAAAGAGAAAGAGTATGAACAGTTGGTTAAGGAGGATGCGAAGAACTTTGTATATAAGAAAGTAGTACTTAGAAAAAATAGACTTCAGGGAATGATTCTGGTTAATAGGATTGAGCAGGCAGGGGTTATGGGGATTTTGATGAAAAAGAAAGTAGATATTTCATCGATAAAAGGAATGCTCTTAGAAGATATATTCGATTTTGCCAAGATTTTGCCAATAATAAAAGAGGGAAAAGAATTATTCACCGAGCAGGAATTCAAAGAGAGCATAATTAGTTATTGATTAAAAGATAATTTGTTCATCGTTAGGGAATTTCTTTACGCCAAAAAACATCAGACTCTGTAGGGCGCAAAAATAAACTTCTCCGATAAATCGGAGTCGAACAAATTTTTGCTTGAAGGAAAGATAGTCGTCCTCGTTTTTTGGCTAAAATTCCAAAAACTCTTCACAAATTATCTTTTAATATTGTAGCTGTCCCGATGAATCGGGACGAAGCTCTGCATTGACCACACCAAGAGGGGGTGGGTGCTCGATTAGTGGTGAAGGTCCCGAAGAGACTATATTGATTTTGGAGGGAGAAAGATATGTCTAAGATTGTGGCAGCAGCAGCTATCAGGGGCGCGCATAAAGTGATAAAAGAGGCAGAAGAATTTTTAAATAAAGCGATCAAGGAGAAAGGGAAAGACCAGAAAGTTGAATTTCCTGAGACCGCTTACTTCCTTCCCATGGCTTATGCCCTTTTGGGGGCCGAGGTAAAGACTGTAGGAGACATGGTACCTGTACTTGAGGAAGCGAAGTCACTTTTGAGAGAGGAGCCGAGCGAGTCTCTCTGGCTTCCCTATCTCGGCGATGCGCTCGATTCCGGCATAGCTACCCTTTTAGGAGAAGAGATTATTGTCGCCCTAAGATACCTGTATGGCAAAGAACCCCAACCAGATTGTGTTGGTTTCTACACCGATACCTGGATGAGAAGTTACGGGATACAACTGGTAGATGGCAGGATGCCCGGTTTTGCTGCCATATTGGGTGCGGCTCCGGATAGCAAAACCGCAGTAGAGATAGTCAGGGAACTTCAGAAAAGAAATATAATATGTTTTGTTGGCTCCAATCATAATGGCAGGAGCATAATTGACCAACTCAAAGAAGAGAATGTCCAGATGGGTTGGGAGACGTATATAGTTCCTTACGGACGCGATACCATAACTGGAATCTATCCACTCAACTGGGCTATCAGATCGGCTCTGACCTTTGGTGGCCTCAAAAAGGGAGAGGCAGTGAAGTGTCTCAAATACTGCCAGAATAGAGTATTCGCCTTTGGTTTGGCTTTGGGCGAGTTGGATGATGTGAAGTATGCTACCGGTGCAGGAGCTATTAACATGGGCTTTCCTGTAATTGCCGATACCGATATTCCTGAGATAAGGCCCAGTGGTATCTGCACCTATGAACATTTAGTGAAGGAACTTGATCATAAGAAGTTAGTTCCTACCTGTATCCAGGTGCGTGGCGTTAAGGTTAGGGTAACGGAAATTCCCATTCCCGTTGCCTATTCTGCTGCTTTTGAGGGAGAGACAGTAAGAAAAGAGCAGATGTATGTCCAGTTTGGAGGAAAATATTCGACTGCTTTTGAGTATGTCACCACAAGAGATTTGGACGACGTGGAAGATGGAAAGATAGAAGTAATTGGACCGGAAGTGGACAAAGCTGAAGAGGGTGGGGCAATGCCTTTAGGGATATATGTCGAAGTAGCTGGCAGAAAGATGCAGAAGGATTTTGAGCCCATATTAGAACGGCAGATTCATACTTTTTTGAACGAGGCTATGGGGATATTCCATATGGGTCAGAGAGACCTTAACTGGTTAAGGATTAGTAAAGATGCGAAGAAGAAAGGCTTCAAGATTCGCCATTTTGGAGTGATTATTCACGCTCGCCTTCACGATACCTTCGGGGCAATAGTGGATAAAGCTCAGGTTACAATTTATACTCGACAGGAGGATGTGGAGAAATATCGTTCAGAAGCCAAGAAGGCTTATGAGGAACGCGATGAACGCATAGGAGGAATGACCGACGAGAGCGTCGATACTTTCTACTCTTGCACGCTATGTCAATCGTTTGCGCCGAATCATGTATGTATAGTTAAACCAGAAAGATTAGGGTTATGTGGCGCTTATACTTGGCTGGATGCTCGCGCTTGTTTTGAGTTGAATCCCACAGGACCAAATCAGCCGGTGAAGAAAGGAGAATTTATTGACTCATTAAGGGGTGAGTGGAAGGGAGTGAATGATTTCATCTATCAAAAATCTAACAAGACCTTAGAACGCTTCCACGGTTATTCCATAATAAGTTGCCCAGAGACCTCATGTGGGTGCTTCGAGTGTATAATTGCTATACTTCCCGAGACGAATGGCTTTATGATTGTAAATAGGGAATTTGCTGGTATGACTCCCATAGGGATGACTTTCAGCACCTTGGCTGGCTCTGTGGGTGGAGGAGCACAGACCCCGGGCTTTATGGGCATTGGAAGACTGTATATCGTTAGTAAGAAGTTTATCTCTGCTGATGGAGGGATAAAACGCATAGTCTGGATGACAAAAGAGTTAAAAGAAGCACTGGGGGATAAATTTAAGAAAAGGTGCGAAGAAGAAGGAATTCCTGAGCTGATAGATAAGATTGCTGATGAGACAGTCGCCACCACCACAGAGGAACTTCTCTCGTATTTGCAGAAAGTGAAGCACCCGGCTTTAGACATGGAACCATTGATATGAATTGAGAAAGGAGGGTCGCTGTTCCGACGGATAAGGAGGAACGTGTCAGCGACGCCTGCGAGTCGGTGAGCAGGCAGGTCACCGACTGAAGCGAAGCGAAAGGGTCGTCGTCGCGACGAGTAAGGAGCGACAAGTCTGGCGACGGGTTCGAGATGGTGAGAACCCCGGCCGGATTGAGCGAAGCGAAAGGAGGTGAGTAAGTTATGGCTAAGGCGAACAAAGTCAATCATTTAATTGTGGAGACTCCCGACAAAGTAGGCATGATGGCAAAGGTCTGCTCGGCAATTTCAGATGCAGGGGTAAACATTAGAGCGATCTCTGCGAGTGCCAGAGCACGGAAGGGACATTTTATGCTTCTCACAGAGAACAATCCTAAAGCAAAGGAGGCTCTTAAAGCTGCTGGTTTTAAAGTCAAAGAGGAGGAGGCTGTAGCCGTTGAGCTGGAGAACGAGGTCGGGGCAGCAAAAAAGTTGGCTAAGAAGCTGGCAGATGCCAAAGTGAATCTAAGATATTGTTATGGTTCTACTGGTAATGGCACGATGGCACTCCTGGTCTTTAATTCAAGCGACAACGAGAAAGCAATAAGGACCCTCGGTATTATGGGAGTGGGGGAATAATCCGATTTCGGTAACGGAAACAGAAGAAGCTCTGGAATGTAGGGGCGACACTCTGTGGTCGCCCAAAGAGAGGGACGGCACAGAGTCCGTCCCCTACAGCTACAAATGGTTGGAGGAGATTATGGCTTTAACGGGTCTGGAGATTTATAAGCATTTGCCAAAGACAAATTGTAAGAAGTGTGGCTTTCCCACTTGTTTAGCATTTGCTATGGCTCTGGCGGGAAAGAAGACTTCGCTGGATAAGTGTCCCGATATTACAGAAGAGGCGAAGCTTGCCCTGGAATCTGCTTCTCAACCTCCTATGGCAACAATTACTATTGGCGTAGGAGAAGATAAAGTAGAGGTTGGCGGCGAGACAGTTCTCTTCCGGCACGAGAAGACTTTCTACCACCCTTGCGCTATTGGCATCACTTTGAGTGACTCTCTGGAGAAGGAAAAAATCCTCCGGCGAATTGAAAAAATCAGTAAGTTAAAATTCGAAAGGGTGGGTATGTTTCTGCAAGTGAATCTCATTGCCATTTCTAACGACAGCAATAGTCAGGATAAGTTCTGCGATGCAATAAGAGGTGCGACGGAAAAATCTAATTTACCATTGGTTTTAATCTCCAATAACCCACAAGTTTTAGAGGCTGGTTTGAAAATATGTGCTGAAAGAAAACCATTAATTTATTCGGCTAAGGAAGATAATCAAGAAGCCATGGTAGGTTTAGCCAAGAAATATTCCTGCCCCCTGGCAGTTTATGGGAAGAATTTAGAAGAGTTAGATTCCCTTTCCCAGAAGGTGGTTGCCTCGGGAGTAAAAGATGTTGTCCTTGATCCTGGAACGAGAAATCTGGGTGGCTCTGTTCAGGATTTTACTCAGCTCAGGAGATTAGCTTTAAAGAGAGGTTATCGACCATTCGGTTATCCGGTAATTGCCTTTGTCAGAGGCAATGACCCTTACCAGGAAGTTTCTATGGCAGCCACTTATATTTCCAAGTATGCTAACATAGTGGTGCTTGATAGAACTGAGCCGGAGGAGATTCTCCCTCTGATTACTCTGAGGCAGAATATATATACCGATCCTCAGAAGCCGATAATGGTCGAACCCAAACTTTATGAAATCGGCACACCGAACGAAAATTCTCCACTATTGGTAACTACAAACTTTTCTCTTACATTTTTTACGGTTCAGCCGGAGATTGAGGCAAGCAAGGTTCCCTCTTATTTATTAATCGTTGAAGCTGAAGGTCTCTCTGTGCTTACCGCTTGGGCTGCTGAGAAGTTTACACCTGAGGGAATTTTTGCGGCAATGAAGAAGGCAGAGGTAGAGAAGAAGCTATCTCATAAAAAAATAATTATTCCTGGCTATGTAGCTGTAATGAAGGCAAAATTGGAAGATGAAAGTGGCTGGGAAGTTCTGGTAGGTCCGAAAGAGGGTTCGGGAATTCCCAAATATCTGAAAGAGACATGGAAATAGGAAGCGAAGGACATTATGGAGAAATGTAAGATAGTCTTTTATCCCTGGAAAAAGGAAGTAACTGTCCCCAGCGGCACGGACCTGTTGACTGCAGCGATAAGAGCCGGTGTCCATATTTATAATAGCTGTGGAGGCGAGGGGATTTGTGGTCGGTGCAAGGTTATTGTTAGAAAGGGTGAGGTCGTCACTGAAGCCACGGGGCGTTTGAGTGCTGAAGAGAGAAAGAGGGGCTATGTTCTTGCTTGCCGTACTACGTGCAAGGGAGGAATGGAAATTGAAGTGCCTCCCGAATCTCGCCTGGAAGGTTTGGAGATTCTTACTGAGGAGGCAAGGGCAAAGAGGCTAGTTGGACTTTATACACCAGCAGAAGAAGTCGAGAAAGGACCCGAAGTAGCTTTGGAGAGGGTATTTACTCATGGTCCCCTTTCGACCAAGTTATACCTGGAACTTTCTCCTCCTACCCTGGAAGATAATATTGGCGATCTGGAACGAGTCTATCGGGAAATCAGAAAGGGAAGGGAAATTCCTATTATGCAGATGGGCTTAGCCAATATTAAAAAATTGAGCAAACTTCTCAGAGAGAGCGGCTGGAAAGTGACTGCTACCCTCGGTAATCGAAATGAGACTACGGAAGTAGTGCTAATTGAGCCTGGAGATACAACCAACAAAAATTATGGCGTGGCAGTAGATATCGGGACAACGACAATAGTGGCTTATCTGGTCAACCTCGCAGAGCGTCATGTCCTCGGCGCAAAAGCTTGCTATAATCCGCAAGTCGATTTTGGTGAGGACGTTATCTCCCGAATAATTTTCGCTCAGGAAGAGGATAGGTTAGAAAAGTTGCACCATGTGGTAATAGATGCAATTAATAATCTCATTTTAGGAATGGTTTTAGAACACAATTTGACCCTTAACGATATTAATGGCGTTGCCTGTGCCGGCAATACAACCATGATTCATCTTTTGTTGCGAGTTCCTCCCGAATACTTGCGAAAGGAACCATATGTTCCCACCGCTGGATTCATTCCTGTTATAAGGGCGGCGGAGGCAGGAATTAAGATTAATCCTCGGGGGCTCCTCTGTTGCATACCCGGAGTGAGTAGCTATGTTGGTGGGGATATAACAGCTGGCGTTTTAGCTTCGGGATTGGATGATTTGCCAACTTTGGGACTATTTATAGATCTGGGGACAAATGGTGAAGTGGTCTTAGGAAATAGAGATTGGTTAGTCTGCTGTTCGACTTCTGCTGGCCCCTGTTTTGAGGGTGGAGGGGTAAAATGGGGGATCCGCGCGATGAAAGGTGCTATCCAGAGAATGGAAATAAATCCTTCCAGGGATAAAGTCAAGCTCTATACTATTGGTGAAGAGAAGCCTAAAGGTATCTGTGGTGCTGGACTGGTTGACTGCGTGGGTGAGCTTCTGAAAAGTGGTAGGCTTAACAGGGCAGGAAAACTAATTTCTCAATCATCGAAGCGAATAAGAAAAGGAGAAGACGGTTGGGAGTTCGTTCTGGTAGAAGCGAAGAAGTCTCTTGTAAGACAGGACATCGTTATAACTGAGACGGATATAAAAAACCTGATACATTCAAAAGGAGCAATCTATTCCGGAGCCGAAGTTCTATTGAAACGGGTGGGATTGAGTTTCCAGGATTTAGAACAAGTGTTTATTGCCGGCGGATTAGGGACAGCTCTGGATGTGGAGAAAGCAATTATGATTGGGCTTTTGCCCGATCTTCCTCTGGAAAAATTCACCTTCATTGGCAATAGCGCCATCGCGGGAACGAAGATGTGTCTACTTTCTCAGGAGGCGATGAGAAAAGCAGAAAAGATTGCTGGAAGGATGACCTACGTAGATTTGAGCACAGAGCCAGAATTTATGAATAACTATACTGCTTCACTTTTTTTGCCACATACAGATATAAACCTCTTCCCCAGCGTGAAGAAATTGATAAAAAGTTAATTTAGGTGAGTAATTATGGCTTTTACTATTGCAGTGGCAGGTAAGGGCGGAAGTGGCAAGACGACTTTAGCCACTCTGACTATTCTCCACCTCATTAGACAAAATAAGGGACCTATTCTGGCAGTTGATGCTGACCCCAATTCCAATTTGAACGTAGGCCTGGGTATGAAATTTGAAGAGACTATAGCTGACCTACGAGAGGAGGTTCTGACTAAGGAGATTCCTTCAGGAATGTCCAAAACCGATTTTTTCGATTATCGCTTACACCAATGTTTAGTGGAAGGTGATAAAGTTGACCTCTTGGTGATGGGTCGGCCGGAAGGGCCTGGCTGTTACTGCGCAGTGAACAATCTTCTCAGGCAATATCTCTCCAGAATTTCTAAACAGTATGAATATGTAGTTATGGATAACGAGGCGGGAATGGAACATTTGAGCAGGAGAACGACTGATGGTGTGGATGTACTACTTATTACCAGCGATCCCACTTTGGTAAGTATCAGGTCTGCAGCGAGAATTAAGGAAATTGCCCTCAAGATAAAACTGAAAATAAAAGATATATATCTAATTATCAATAAAGTAGCGAAATCGAAAGACATCTCTTCTCTCATTTCAGGAAGCATCGGCGATAAGTTATCGCTGTTGGAAAATATACCCGAAGACCCTTTAGTCCTTGAAGCTTCTGAAAAAGAGGAAAATCTTCTCTCTCTTCCAGCAGAATCTCCTTCTTTTCAAGCAGTTGGTAGATTAATGAAAAAGCTGAAGTTGTAGGAGTAGTACCATTCTCCGCAGTAAAGAATGGGGAAAATATTAATAAGATTCAGGAGTATAAAATTGGAAAAAGCTATTGAGAAATGGGCAAGTAAGGTTAACGAGGTAATTATTGGAGCGACACAGAAAGAGGGTGGAACGAGGAGTTCTCTCATTAAGGTAGGAGGAGCTACTACTCTGCCATTCCTCCATTTTGAAGAAGCTATCCCCAATTCGCCGACAATTGCTATGGAAGTCTGGGATATGGAGCCTCCTGATTGGCCGGATATACTGAAGAAGCCATTTGGAGATGTGCTTGGTGACCCAGTAGAATGGGCCAAGAAATGCATAAACGAGTATGGAGCCGATTTCTTGTGTTTGCGGCTCGCTTCCACGCACCCGGATAGCAAAAATAGTTCTCCCCAGGAGGCTTCGGCCACGGTCAAGAAAGTTCTGGATGCAGTATCCGTTCCTTTAATGATTATAGGATGTAACCAGGCAGAGAAAGACACGGAAGTTATTCCCGCAGTCAGTGAAGCTGCTCGGAGAGAGAACTGCCTGGTAGGCATAGCAGTGCAGGCAAACTACAAGACAATAACTGCGGCCTGTCAAAGCGATGGACATTCGATAATTGCCGAATCTCCTATCGATATCAATTTAGCCAAGCAATTGAATATTCTTATATCAGATATGGGGTTTCCTCCGGAGAAGATAATTATGCACCCTGCCACAGGAGCTCTGGGCTATGGTCTGGAATATACTTATTCCATAATGGAACGCACTCGCCTGGCAGCGCTACAAGGAGATAAGATGATGTCCATGCCCATGGTAAATTTCGTAGGACAGGAAGTGTGGAGGGTCAAAGAAGCTAAGACCTCTGAAAAAGAGGTTCCTGAATGGGGACCGATAGCGTCCAGGGGACCCCTCTGGGAAATTACTACTGCTGTGAGCTATCTTCAGGCAGGAGCAGATATCTTGGTAATGTGCCACCCTAAAGCAATAGAAAGCGTTAGGAAGACTATCGGCGATTTAATGAAAAAAGAATAAGTAATTTAGAAGAGAGAATACCCTGGAGTCCTCCCGAAAGGGAGGTTGGAGTGTCAAGCGAAAGCTTGACCAGGGTGGCCCCGATTGATTTGGTCGGTCACCCTTTAGGGTGACGAAAACGGCACTCTGAAGAGTACCCGACCAAATGAGACCTCCGATTGCATCGGAGGAGTCCAGAATTTTTGGAGGGGAAGAATATGTTCATTATTGGTGAGAGAATTAATGGTATGTTTAAGGATGTAGCTAAAGCAATCAAAGAAGGCGATAAGACTATTATACAGGATTTGGCTTGCAAACAGATGGAGGAAGGAGCAGACGCACTGGATGTGAATGTTGGCCCTGCTGCCGAAGAGCCTCTACGAGCTATGGAGTGGCTGGTTACCACTATTGGTGAAGTCACTAATGCTCCTCTGGCAATTGATACTACAAAATTCGAAGTAATGGAAACTGGACTCAAATTATGTAAAGGTAAAGCAATAATAAATTCTACCTCGGGAGATAAAGAAAAACTGGACAGGCTTCTTCCTTTAGCCAAGAAATACAATGCTTCTATAATTGGCTTAACCATGAATAAGAACGGAATTCCCCAGGATGCACAGAGTAGAGCGGAAATTGCTGCTCAGATTGTAACCTCTGCTCAGGAGCAGGGGATAGAGATGAGCGATCTTTATATTGACGGAGTGATTCTTCCGGTCAATGTGGCACAGGACCATTCTCGGGAAGTTTTGGAGACAATAAGGCAGTGTAAACTCCTGTGCGACCCTCCTCCCAGGACGATTTTAGGATTGAGTAATGTTTCTCAGAAGACGGTCGATCGTTCTTTGGTTAACAGAACTTACCTGGCAATGGCCGTTGCCAGTGGTCTGGATGCAGCAATTCTGGACCCCTTGGATAAAGATTTGATGAACATTATGATTACTGCTGAACTGTTAATGGGGAAACAGATATATTGCGATGACTATCTTGAGGCTTACAGGAAAAAATAGTAAAGGAGGTTAAATGGAAGGGTTCAATCCACCCAAAAAAATTGCCGAACTGGTGTCAGAAACTACCCAGGCCAAATGTAAATTATCCTGGTTTCAGTTAGTAATACTGGGAATGCTTGCCGGTGCCTATATAGGTTTTGGTGCTGAGCTTTCCACGATGGTTACTTACGATATGAGCGAACGTTTGGGAAGTGGGATGGCCAGATTTATGGCGGGCAGTGTCTTTAGTGTGGGACTGATGTTGGTAGTCATCGGAGGAGCAGAGCTATTCACCGGGAACTGTCTGATGGCACTTGGTCTAGTTGGTGGCAAGATTCCACGGCTAAAGATGTTGAAGAATTGGTTCTGGGTTTATTTTGCCAATTTCGTCGGGTCCCTGGTATTGGTGGGAATTATGTTTGGAGCCGGGCTCTGGAAAGCGGGAGGAATGGAAGCAGGTATCAGAGCAATGGAAATTGCCTCATCCAAATGTAATCTGGGATGGTGGGAAGCCTTGTTCAGAGGAATTGGCTGTAACTGGCTGGTATGTTTAGCGGTCTGGCTGGCAATGAGCAGTAATTCGATAGTTGGTAAGATATTCGGTATCTACTTTCCGATTATGGCTTTCGTTGCTTCGGGATTTGAACACAGCATAGCCAATATGTATTTTATACCTATGGGGATTTTTCTAAAAACGACACTGGTGGCAGCCAAGTCAGGCCTGGATTTAACAAATCTCAGCTGGGGTGGATTTTTCCTCAGGAACCTGATTCCCGTGACCATAGGGAACATAATCGGTGGAGCGTTCTTTGTCGGGATTCTGTATAGAATAGTTTATTTGGGGAAAGAATGAGAGTAGTTAAAGTACCAGAAAACACAATCAATCGTATTTCTATATACTCACGTTATCTCAGGTATCTAGCAAAAAGAGGCGAGTCATTTATTACCTCCGAAAAGTTAGGTCAAAAGATGCACTTTAAGCCTACTCAAGTCCGTCGAGACTTTGCCTATTTCGGCCATTTTGGCTTTCGCGGTAAAGGCTACAGTGTGAAAAGACTTTATAAGGAACTGGAAAAGATTTTGGGATTGAACAGAAGATGGCTGGTAGTAGTTGTTGGGGCCGGGAATTTGGGGAGGGCACTTTCTGCCTACCCCGGATTTCGGGAACACGGATTTGAAATTTCAGCCATCTTTGACAACTCGCCAGCAAAAATAGGAAAGACCTGGCAGGGAGTGGAGATTTTAGATATAAAGCAGATGCCAAAAGTAATAAAAGAGAGGAAGATAAAAATTGCAATTATCGCTGTACCTTATTTTTCCGCCCAACAGGTTGCGGGAATTTTGATTCGCTCAGGGGTGAAAGCGATCCTGAACTTTGCTCCATATAAACTTGTGGTGCCGGAAGGGCTGAAATTAAAAAATATAGACTTGTCTACGGAACTACAGAGCTTGAGCTGTTTCTTGACCAAATAAATTTTAAAGATTTACTTGACGCTTGCCTGGTTTATTTTGTATAATCCAAACTTAAAATTTTGTAAGTTTTAAATTTTTTTATGGCATTTGTGAAAAGTTTCACAAGGCCGCATGGTTATCATTATGAAATTTTACATAAATAAAACGGATTGGGAAAAATTTCTGGGACAGATTTCAAAAACTTATCATATTTATGCTCCCCAAGAGGTATATGGCGAACTTGCCTATCAGCTTTTGTCTCCAGAAAATGTTAGCCAGGCCATTTATGATACTTACCGGGCAGTCCAGCCTTTAAAGACCTTCTTCTCTTTACCGCAGGAAAAGGTGACAGTGGTTACTCCGCAGGCGGAGAAAACGATAGTTCTGGGAGTTAAGAACTGTGACCTTAAAGCGGTTTCAGTTATGGATAAGATTTTTCTGGAAGGGGAATTTGTGGATCCTTTTTATAAACAGAGAAGAGAGACTACCCTTATTGTTTCCTCCGATTGTTATCAACCAAAGGATACGTGTTTTTGTGCTTTGCTAGACAATAATCCTTTTCCGGAAGGAGGGTTTGATCTCAACCTCTCTCCGATAGATAATGGTTTTCTCATGGAAGTGGGTTCATCAAAGGGGGAAAGCTTTATCGCTCCTATGAGAGAAGATTTGAAAGAAGCAACTCCTGACTTAATAGAGAAGAGAGAAAAGAAGAGAAAAACGGCGAAGCAAAGAGTGATAGAGGTGAACAGGGAATTCAGGACGGAGAGACCCTTCCCCACTGTTGTAAAGGAAGAATATGCTTCGCCTGAGTGGGAAGAGGCAGCCAAAACCTGCGTGGAATGTGGAGCCTGCACCAACATATGTCCTTCCTGTTACTGTTTTCTCCTTGTGGATACAAAAGATGAGGGTAAATTTCCCAAAGTTAAGTTTTGGGATTCCTGCCAGCATACTGGCTTTGCCCGGGTCGCTGCGGGTGTCAATCCCCGGGCAAAATTATATGAAAGGTTGAGGAATAGATATTTGTGCAAGTATGAGTACAGGCCAGAAAATTTTGGAATTGTGGCCTGTACTGGTTGTGGTCGCTGCGTGGAAGCCTGCCAGGGAAAAATAGACAAAAGGGAAGTAATAAAGAAATTAGAAGAAAGCAAGGTGGAAACGTGAATGGTAGAGAACCCCTATTTACCTATTGAAGCTAAAGTTGAGAAGATTATTGACGAGACTCCTAATATAAAGACTTTTGTGTTGAAGCCGAGCCGAAAAGTCAAATTCGAAACTGGCCAATTTATTCAACTGAGTATATCTGGTATTGGCGAGGCACCCTTTACTCCCTCCTCTTCTCCCTACCAGACTGAAAAAATAGAAGTAACCATAATGAAGGCCGGACTTCTGACCGGCAAATTGCATGAGATAAGAGAAGGAGAAATAGTAGGCATCCGCGGGCCTTATGGTCAGGGATATCCTTTTGATGATTTCTACAATAAGGAAGTTCTAATTCTGGGTGGAGGAGTGGGCATGGCACCACTCAGGTCTTTGCTGCTTACGCTTCTGGAAAATGTTGATAAGTTCAAACGGATGGTTCTCTGTTATGGAGCGAAGAGTCCTGAGGATATAGTTTATAAGTATGCCTTTCCTGAATGGCAGAAAAAAAGGAAATTGGAAATCTTGAGAAGTGTGGATAAAGCAGCTCCTGGATGGAGTGAAACCGAAGGATTGGTGACTGTGCTTCTTGACAAAATCGAGATGGATTTAAGAAATTCTGTAGGTATAGTTTGTGGACCTCCCATTATGATGAAATTCGGGACGCTAAAGCTCCTGGATTTAGGATACAAACCTGAGAGTATCTATCTTTCTATGGAGAAAAATATGTCTTGCGGTCTGGGTAAATGTGGACACTGTGCACTGGGTAAATATTATGTTTGTAAAGATGGTCCGGTTTTCAGATACGATCTGATAAAGGATGTCCCGGATATCTGGTTGTAGCTCGGGATTTGGTTCACTCGCTAACAATTTTTTGCTCTTTGAGCACCGCCAAAAATCTCTGTAGCTGCAGAGCGATAGCTCTGCGTCAGTGTAGGGGTGATCCCGATATATCGGGATGGTCGCCCGAAGGAGGGACGGCACAGAGTCCGTCCCCTACAGAGAAAGCAAAGCTTACGCTTTGCGGCTAGAATCTTCGATTTTTGGCTAAAAATTCTAATGCTCGCTACACCAAATCCCTCACATTAAGGGATAGTTTGTCCTCGTTGTTTGGCTGGAATTCCACAAGCTTTTCACAGACTATCTTTTGAAGATTGAAACAAGATGAAAAAATTGTTTATTGATTTGGAAGGATGTTCTAAATGTAAAGACTGCACGGTCTCCTGCAGTTATTTCTACCATCCTGACAATAATGGAGTAACCAATCTAAGGGAGTTGGCACATCTTGCTCTAATCTGCAGGCATTGTGAGGAAGCTCCCTGCGTTAAAGTCTGCCCGAAAGAAGCACTGGAAAAGCAGAAGGACGGAGTATTGAAAAGATATAATATGCGTTGCGTAGCGTGCAGGTCTTGCATGGTAGCTTGCCCTTTTGGAACGATTTATCCAGAAACTATTCCCTACCTCGTTTCCAGTTGCGATTATTGTTTAGATCGGGCAGATGGAAAACCTCCTCTTTGTGTAGAGGACTGTCCGGAGAAGGCGATTAGATACGAAGAAGTTGAACAAGACTCAAAAAAGAACTATTTTGCTGTGGGAAAGAATCTAGTAGTCCACTATATTCCCTGGGAAAGAGAGTAAGAATGGCAAAGACTCTATTTTACTTTATAGTATTTCCTGGGTTTTTGTTTACCGCATTGATAGGCTTGTTAGTTAGTTGGATTGACCGAAAGGTGACTGCCCGGGTGCAGTGGCGAGTAGGGCCGCCGATACTGCAACCCTTTTACGATTTTGTAAAGCTTTTGGGTAAGGAGACAATTGCTCCTCAAGCCGGCTCGAAATTGACCTTTCTTTTTTCCCCGATTTTTGGATTAGCTGCAGTGACTATTGTTTCCACTATACTTTGGCTGGTGATGATTTCACCAGAGAAGACTTTTCTGGGAGACTTGATTGTAGTTATTTATCTTTTGACAATTCCGTCCATAAGCATAATTATAGGTGGCTTCGCTTCGGGGAATCCCCTGGCTTCTTTAGGCGCTTCCCGGGAGATGAAAATGGTTTTAGCGTACGAGCTACCCTTCATTCTGGCTATTTTCACTCCCGTTATTAAAGCGCAAGGCATAATCAGGCTTGGCGATTTACTGCAATATCAATGGGCAAATAGTATCTTCCTCAATTCCTGGTCTGGATTTATTGCCTTTGTTGTGGCAATAATCTGTATGCAGGCAAAACTGGCTTTAGTCCCCTTTGACATTCCCGAGGCAGAAACAGAGATAATTGCCGGCCCATATATTGAATATTCTGGAGCTCCTTTGGCCCTTCACAAACTTACTCGCTGGATGATGTTGTTTGTGGTCCCAATCTTTTTGGTAGTTATGTTTATGGGGGGCATTCTATTCTCCGGCTGGCATATTTTATGGGGCATACTAAAATACGTTCTCCTCTTGGTGATTATTATTCTAATACGTAATACTAATCCCCGACTTCGTATTGACCAGGCTATAAAGTTTTTCTGGGGACCGATGACAATCTTGGCAGTTATAGGCGTAATTCTTGCATTTTTGGGGATATAAGTATGGACCTTAAGACAAAGGCATTAACTAAATCCATATGGGTCTTCCATTTTGCAGCCGCTTCTTGTAATAACTGTGATATAGAAATTCTCGATGCTCTAACTCCTAAGTTTGATCTGGAAAGGTTCGGTATTCTTTTGGTGGGAAGTATTCGTCATGCTGATGTTATCCTGGCTACGGGTGCAATTTCGCACAAAGCAGCAGTGAGGTTAAAAAGACTCTATGAGCAGGCTCCCCAACCCTGTCTGGTTGTGGCAGTCGGTTCCTGCGCCTGTTCAATGTGTATATTCCGGGATTCTTATAACATGGCTGGACCTTTTGATGGACTTGTTCCTGTTCATGTATATATCCCCGGTTGCCCACCAAAACCAGAAGCAATAATTATGGGAGTAGTCAAACTGGTTAAGGCATTAAAGAAAGGTTGATTTGATGGCAGAAGAAATTTTGGCAAGAATAAAAGATGAATTCTCTAAAAAGATTCTTAAAGTTTTTGAGAAGTCTCGTCGTCGAATATATATTGACTTTGACTCAAAGGATATACCCCAAGTGGTAAGTTTCCTATTCCGGGAAATGGGAGGACGATTAGCTACTGCCACGGGAATAGATGCCCGGAAGAATATAGAAATACTCTACCACTTTTCCTTTGATAGTTCAGGAACAATCGTTTCTCTACGCACTCTGATTGATAAAAACAATCCTGAAATAGAATCAGTAACTCCCATAGTAAAAGGAGCGGAATGGATAGAAAGAGAGATACACGAACTTTTGGGAGTGAATTTCAGGAATCATCCCAACTTGAAAAGGCTACTCTTATTTGAAGATTGGCCTGAAGGCAAGTATCCTCTCAGGAGAGAATAGTGGCTAAGACAATTATTCCTGTGGGCCCATACCATCCTTTGCAAGAAGAGCCAGAATTTTTCAAACTGCTTGTGGAAGGCGAAAAAGTCCTCGACCTGGAGATAGAGATAGGATATAATCACCGGGGAATTGAGAAAATTGCTGAGTCAAAGAGCTATGACCAGGTAGTTTTCTTGGTGGAGCGTGTTTGTGGTATCTGCTCCACATCACACCCCATTGCCTGTGTAAATGCACTGGAAGATTTAGCCGATATTAAAGTCCCTGAGCGGGCACTATATATTCGAAGTATTATTGCTGAACTGGAAAGGCTCCATTCGCATCTACTCTGGCTGGGTTTGGCTGGCCACTTCATAGGTTATAATACAGTATGGATGTGGGCGTGGAAATATCGGGAGCCTGTTCTGGACATTTGTGAAAGAATTTCAGGCAATCGTAACCATTATGCAATGATGAAAGCAGGCGGTGTCAGAAGAGATATTGACAATAATGATATTCCGCACATAATGAAAATGGTAGATAATTTACTACCCGGGCTCGATTTGTTTATGGGGGCAGTAATGGACGACCCGGTAATTGCTCTCAGAACAAAAGGAGTGGGGGTTTTGACCAAGAAGGATGTAATTGAGTATGGAGCGCTTGGTCCCACTGCTCGGGCTTCAGGTGTAGCAATAGACGTTAGAAAAGATGAACCCTATGCTGCCTATCCTCTGGTGGAATGGAAATTAATAACGCGGGAAGAAGGAGATGTCTTTGCCAAGATTGTGGTTCGTGTACTGGAAATGTATGAGGCAGTGAAGATTATCAAGCAGTGCTTGGAGAAGTTGAAAATAGTTGGTGGGGAGATAGATGCTAAAGTTAAAGAGATTCCTCCTGGCGAGGGGATTGGCAGAGGCGAGGCACCTCGGGGAGAAGTACTCCATTATATCAGAAGTGACGGAAGTAACCGACCAGTAAGATATAAAATAAGGGCTCCCAGTTATATGAACGTTCCCACTAATCAGAAATCTGTAGTTGGGGGAACTATTTCCGATGCCACAATAACCCTGGCTGCTGTAGACCCGTGCTACTGTTGTACTGAAAGAGTAGCAGTTGTTGATAGGAAGACCGGAAAGAAAGGGTTGACCGGTAAAGAGTTGATAAAGTTATCACAAGAAAAGACTTTAAGACTTAAGAGGGATATTGGTATGATGAAGGGATAGTTTTCGGAGTCGCTCGGTCAGATGTCATTGCGAGGCGAAGCCGCGGCAATCTCGAGAATAAATCTACGAGATTGCTTCGTCGCTTCCGCTCCTCGCAACGACGCGGATTTGAAGCTCCTGCAACTATGCCTTCATCCTAAGAGAAGTGGAGAGAATGAATTTGTTGCTATATTTGATTATTATTCCATTTGTAGTGGGACTATTCTGCTTGCTGGTTCCCAAAAAGTTAAGTAAGATTAGAGAGTGGTTGGCCATAGGTGGTGGATTAGCGACTCTATATTTCGCTATAATCGGTTTTCTTAGTAAGCCTGTTGAGTGGTTTTATTATAATCTACTCCTTTTGAAAGTTGACAATCTTAGTGGATTTATTCTTTTAGCTATCGGTCTTTTTGGGGTTTTGATTGTTCTTTATTCACTAAAGTTTATGGCAGGGAGGGAGCGCCTGAATGAATATTATGCTTATCTTCTCTGGACAATCGGTGGAGCTTGTGGAGCAATTTTAGCAAATAATTTGGTGCTCCTTCTTGCTTTCTGGGGATTTCTCGGCTTGACCCTGTATCTACTTATTGGCATAGGTGGGCCAGAGGCTACTCCAGCAGCAAAGAAGACATTTATTATTGTCGGTGGCTCTGATTGTCTGATGATTTTGGGAATTGGCATTGTTTGGCTTTTGACTGGTTCTTTCCAGATGGACAAAATTAGTGTGTCCTTAATGGGTACGTTACCCACAATTGCATTCATATCGTTAGCTATTGCTTCCTTTGCCAAAGCTGGAGTGATGCCCATGCATACCTGGATTCCAGATATGGCAATGACTGCACCCGTGAGTATAACCGGGTTCCTGCCTGGCTCTTTGGATAAATTATTGGGAATCTACTTTCTTGCTAGAATATCAATCGATATTTTCGTTATGAATAACCCGATGGGGAAGTTACTTTTGATTATTGGCGCGGTAACGATTGTTGGTGGGGTTATGATGGCTCTCGTTCAGCATGATTTGAAGAGGTTACTTTCCTACCATGCGGTAAGCCAGGCTGGTTATATGGTCTTAGGCATAGGCACGGGAAATCCTATTGGGATTGCTGGTGGGCTGTTTCATATGTTAAATAATGCTATTTATAAATTTGGTCTATTTCTCTCTGGAGGAGCGGTAGAAAATAAGGCTCGCACTACAGATTTGGATAGATTGGGTGGCCTGGCTAAACTGATGCCTGTCACTTTCATTACCTGTTTGATTGCTGCATTGTCAATTTCTGGCGTGCCACCTTTTAATGGCTTTGTTTCCAAGTGGATGGTTTACCAGGGAGTGATAGAACTGGGCAAAGGCGGCGATAAGTTATGGATTGTCTGGTTGGTAGCAGCAATGTTTGGTAGTGCTTTAACATTGGCTAGTTTTATGAAATTGATGCACTGTGTATTTTTGGGTTCCCCATCAGCGACTACTCAATCGTCGGGCGCAAAACGAAACGAAGTCTCATTTGTTATGTGGCTTCCTATGGTAATACTGGCAGTATTATGTATAACTTTTGGCGTTTTTACATATAGCGTTCCTTTGAAAAATTTTATTCTCTCCGCAGTTCCCGGAGTTTCTTTCCTTGGTTTCTGGTCGCCAGGCCTCGCTACTCTACTGATTATTATGGGAATAATTTTGGGAATAATTATTTACTTCATAGGTAATATGAAGGGTGTGCGGTTAGATACTACTTATGTCGGCGGCGAGATAATTTCCCGGGATAGCCGTGTAAGTGGGGTGGAGTTCTATGATACGATAAGGGATCTGGGAACGTTTAAGGAAATTTATAGACAGGCGGAAAAGAAACTTTTTGATATTTATGATTGGGGTGCAAAATTTATCTTTTTCCTTATTCGCGGATTAAGAAGAATCCATAGTGGAGCGTTGCCTACATATCTGTTTTGGTCTCTTTTTGGTATGTTGATTCTTTTTATAATTATGATGTTGAGGATTTAGGATTATGTTTGAATTATACGTTCTTCTATTATTTATGATCCTGGGAGCAATAATTGCTGTGGAGATAAAGGATCTGCTCTCTTCAGTAGTCGCTGTTGGTGCAGTAGGCTTGGGGTTATCCGTTGCTTTCTTGATTTTAAAAGCGCCTGATTTGGCTATCACCCAGTTGGTTGTGGAGATATTGTGTCTAATCATCTTAATTCGGGCAACAATAAGGAGAGATATCCCCCCACAAGAGCGAGGCAAAGAAGTTGTTGGCTCGATTATGGTTCTTTTGTTCATTGGAGGCTTTCTATTTTTTGCTTACCGCGCTTTGAAAGATTTACCATCGTTCGGGCATCCGATAATGAGGGTTAGCCAGAATTATCTGGCTGAGGGATTGAAAAAGACAGGCGCAACCAATCTGGTTGCTTCAGTGATATTAGATTTCCGTGCCTACGATACTTTAGGCGAAGCAACTATACTTTTTACTGCGGTGGTTGGAGTCTTGGTGGTTTTACGCCGGGTTGGGCGTAAGAAAGTCGATGAGCCTGTGGAAAAGGAAAATGAATAAAAAAACTAAAGAGCCAGGTATGACCCTGATTGTTAAGACGATTACACGCCTTACAGTAGGGTTAATTCTTCTATATGGAATATATATCGTCACCCATGGTCACCTTTCGCCAGGGGGTGGCTTTGCCGGCGGGGTAATTATAGCTTTATCTTTTATACATCTTATGCTCGCCTTTGGCAAAGATTTGGCATTAAAAAAATTGAGTGAAAGTTTAGCTTCTTTCTTTGAAAGCTTTGGGGCGATAATGTTTTTGACCATTGGACTTCTGGGTTTTATAGGAGGATATTTCTTCTTTAATTTCTTTTCCAAGGGTAAACCGTTTAATCTTTTTAGTGCAGGGATTATTCCCTTGTGTAATATTGCTATATGTCTTAAAGTCGGCGTGGGGTTATTTGCCGTGTTTGTTGCTTTAATCCTTTTAGAGATACCTACTAAGAAAGAGTAACTGATGATTTATTTAATGTGTCTTGTTTTATTCTGTATCGGTGTATATTGTATTTTGGTAAAGAGAAACCTTATCAAGATTATCATTGGCATAGGGATTGTTGAGTATGCGGTCAACCTATTTTTCGTACTGGTTGGTTATCGTGCGCAAGGACGTGCGCCAATTCTTGCTAAAGACCAGGTAGTTCAAAATATGGTGGATCCTTTGCCTCAAGCATTAGTTTTGACAGCTATTGTTATTGGTTTGGCTGTTACTGCTTTGATTGTCGCTATTGCTATAAGAATCTATGAAAAGTATGGAACTTTCGATATTACTAAAATCAGGAGATTACGAGGATAAACGATGAATATGGCGCTATTACCCCTTACCCCTAACTTATTACCATTGTTTGTTGCTATCCCATTAGGTTCTGCTTTTATAGTTTCCCTTTTGGGAAAAAAGTTGAGAGGATTTTCTGATACTTTTTCCAATTTAGGTACTTTTTCTTTGCTTTCTCTCTCTCTGCTTTCTCTCCTTTTGATTAAACGTTTGGGAACTGTCGTCTATAAAGTCGGCGGATGGATACCACCTATTGGAATCTGTATGGTTCTGGATAGTTTGACTAGTTTTATGCTGATCACAGTCAACTTGATCGCATTTTTGGTTACCATTTATTCTATAAGTTATATGGAAAGATATACGGATAAATGGAAATTCTATACCCTGTTCTTGTTGATGCTCGCTGGCATGAACGGAGTAATCATCACCGGGGATTTATTTAATCTATTTGTTTTTCTAGAGATTGCTTCTATATCAAGTTATGCTCTGGTTGCTTTTGGGGTAGAACATGAAGAGCTTGAGGCTTCTTTTAAATATACGGTGATGGGAAGTATAGCTTCCTCTTTCATACTGTTGGGTATTGCCTTATTATATAGTTATACCTCCAGTCTTAATATGGCAGACATTTCTCGCACTTTGGCACAAGGAAAAAGCAGTCAAGTAGTCTTTTTTGTCAGCGTTCTATTTCTTATGGGTTTTGGATTAAAAGCAGCTTTAGTGCCATTCCATGCCTGGCTACCTGACGCCCATCCTTCGGCACCTGCCCCAATCTCAGCTATGCTTTCCGGGGTATTGATTAAGGCTCTGGGTGTTTATGCGTTAGCCAGAATCTTCTTCAACGTGCTGGGAATGACTGCTATTTCTTCTTCTATTTTAATGGGCTTGGGAACTATCTCTATGGTTCTGGGTGGGCTCCTGGCATTGGGACAGGAAGACATCAAAAGATTATTTGCTTATTCCAGTATCAGCCAAATAGGTTATGTTATCTTGGGCATAGGTATGGGAACGCACCTGGGAATTTTAGCCGGACTATTCCACCTGTTTAATCACGCCACCTTTAAGTCTTTACTATTCTTAAATTCAGGCTCAATAGAATACGCTACCGGGACAAGAGATTTAAGGAAAATGGGCGGTCTGACTTCTAAAATGCCAGTTACCGGCTACTCTTCTTTGGTCGGCTCGATGTCTATTTCTGGCATACCCCCTCTGAGTGGTTTCTGGAGCAAATTATTGATTATTTTAGCTGCAATTCAAGCCAAGCATTTTATCTTTGCTGCTATCGCTGTCCTGGTGAGCATATTAACATTAGCATACTATTTGAAAGTACAGAGATTAGCGTTTTTTGGAGAGTTAAAAGATTCGTTGAAAGGGATAAAAGAAGTTCCTCTAACAATGAAGTTATCGATGATTACCTTATCTATCATTTGCTTATTGGGAGGGTTACTTTTGATTCCTGGGATACAGAAGAATTTTCTTAGTTTAGCCACTGAAGTGTTAACCAATGGCAATAATTATGCACAGACCATTTTCGGGAGTATAAAGTAATGAAAAGCAGGATTGTTCTATTTTTTCTGGCATTTTTGGTCTGGCTCGGCTTGACCTGGCCACCTGATTGGCAACATATTTCAATTGGAATTCTGGCAGCAATATTTGTAGCCTTTATGACCGGGGATATGTTTACCAAGCGTCCACATCTTTTTAGACATCCCAGGCGATATTTCTGGTTGCTCTATTATTTACCTATTTTTATCTGGGAATGCATAAAGGCAAATTTCGATGTGGCGTATCGGGTAGGTCATCCAGATCTTCCCATTAATCCAGGAATAGTCAAAATAAAGACAAGTCTAAAATCGGACACAGGTCTTACATTTCTGGCTAATTCCATTACGCTTACGCCCGGCACATTAAGTGTGGATGTGAACCAGGAAGAAGGAGTTCTCTATGTCCACTGGATCGATGTGAAGGATAAAGATGTAGAAAAGGCAACGAAAATGATTGCAGGTAAATTCGAACCCATTTTAAGGAGAATTTTCGAATAGACTTAACACTATAGTAAATGTGGTAGTCGCTCCGATTCATCGGAGCGCACATATTCACGCAACCTAAAGGTTGCGACTACCAGTAGACTAAAATCGCACTGCGAAGGATGGAGAACGACTTTGGATATTAAGGAGTTGGTAAAATGAACAGGAGGTTACGCTGGCTAATAGGATTATTAATAATAATTGCATTATTTGTAGGAATTATATTCTATCCTCCCGCTTCACTCCTTGAGTGGCAGTCGGTTAGTCTTATGCGCTTTTTCTTTATCCTTTCGCTCTGTTGCGTATTTTGTCTATATCGCATTTTGAGAGGTCCCACTTCAGCGGACAGGGTAGTTGCCATTGATATATTAGGAATATTGATTGTTGGTTTTTGTGCTGTTTTGGGAATTCCTACAGGAAGACCCTGGTATATTGATATTGGCATTGCCTGGGCTTTGCAGAGTTTCATAGGCACTATAGCATTAGCTAAATACCTTGAAGGGAAAGGATTTGAGGAATAATGATAGGAATAATTGCGTACATATTTATTGCGGTTGGGCTTATGTTTGATCTCTTTGGCTGCATTGGTTTGGTGAGGCTTCCCGACGTGTACAACCGCCTTCAGGCTTCTACCAAGTGCGTAACTTTGGGCACTTGTAGTATTCTATTTGGACTATTTCTATTCCGGGGATTTACAGACGCGGGAATTAAAGCATTGCTATGTATTGTCTTTATAATTTTGACCGCTCCCGTATCTGCCCACGCTATTGCTCGAGGAGCTCATATTTCGGGAGTGAAACTCTGGGATAAATCAGTCTGCGATAAATATGAAGAAGACAGACAAACAGATGCTTGACAGGAGCGCAGGGAATGAGGTATCCTAAATTACGGGAATTAAAAGAAGCAATTAGAGCAGTCATTAAAGGTCCATATACAACGAAGTTCCCCCGTGAGCCGCATGTGCCTCAAGAGAAGTTTCGCGGTAAGCCTGAATTTTATGAGAAAGACTGCGTGGGTTGTTGTGCTTGTGCCGAAGTCTGTCCGGCGAGAGCGATAGATGTCATAGATGATATTGCAGCAAAGCCACCTATACGAAAACTAGTTTTGCATTTTGATATCTGTATTTTCTGCGGCCAGTGTCAGGCAAATTGTATTACAGAAAAGGGAATCAAACTCACCGGAGAATACGATCTGGCTCTATTTAACAGGAAAGAGGCGGAAGTCAAGGTAGAGAAGGAATTATTAGTTTGTGAAGAGTGTGGTAAAGTAATTGGAGCCAAAGACCACCTTTGCTTTTTGGCGAGTAAACTCGGACCCCTGGCATATGGTAATATGCCTTTACTACTCACCGCATCGGGAGAGCTACAATTAGTAAAGGCCCCACCAATAATAGGTCCTCCTTTGAGGAGGGCACACATCTTTCGCCTTCTCTGTCCCAGGTGTCGTCGAGAAGTTCTGCTGGAAGATATCTGGGGCAAAAAGAGAACCGAAGAATAATTGTCTAATAATTAATGGAACTGACAAAACTCAAAAATAGACTCCAGGGCAAAGTATCGATTGTAGGTATAGGGAATCGTTTACGTGGCGATGATGGGGTCGGTCCAGAAATAATAAAGAGAGTAGAAAATCCCCTCCCTTCTCTACTCTTGTTTGATGTCGGTGAAGCTCCGGAAAACTATTTAGGAAAGATTGTTAAACAGAAGCCAGATGCAATAGTTTTTATTGATGCGGTTGACTTCGATGCTCCTCCGGGAACGATAAAGGTTGTAGAAACGGACGATATAAGGAATGAGTCTCTTTCTACGCATAATGTGAGCTTGAATCTGGTAGCGAAATATTTGCAGAAAGAGACCTCTGCAGATGTATTTCTTTTGGGCATCCAGCCAGAAACTACAGAATTTGGAAGAGAAATCTCCCGGCCGGTAAGAGAAAGTTTGGGAAAAATTGTTAAAATGTTAGAAAGAGTTTGAAACTTTCCTTGGAGGTCTATATGCATGAATTGGGTATAGCTCAGGATTTATTCCGCATAGTAGAGGATAAAGCAAAAGAGAATAATCTGAAAGCAGTCACTAAGATTGTAGTAGTAGTTGGAGAAGATTCGGGAATTGAAGAGGATTTTCTGAAGCATAATTTAGTGGATTACCTTATGCCCGGTACTATTGCCGAGAAGGCAGAATTGGAAATTACAAAAGAGCTGTTACAGGCAAGATGCCAGGCTTGTGGAAAAGAAATAGATTTCCCGCAAAGGTCCTCTTTAGAATGTCCCGATTGCGGAGACAACAATTTAGAAATCACCCAGGGAAAAAATGTTTACATACGAACTATCGAAGGCGAATAAAAAAAATGGGGTCAACTCTATTTTTTGCTTGACATAAATAGATAAATTGTGCTACACTTACAAAAAAAGTAACACAAAGGATTTATGGAGATGACAGATTTAGTTCGTTTTGGTGTATCATTAGAAAAAGAACTTTTGAGTAAATTTGATAAACATATCAAAGAGAAAAATTATCCTACTCGCTCCAAGGCGATTGGGGATTTAATCAGGGAAAATTTAGTCAAGAGGGAATGGACAGAGGGCAAGGAGGTTATGGGAGCGATTACTTTAGTCTATAACCACCACAAAAGAGAATTGGTAAATAGATTAACCGATGTGGAGCATGATTTTCACCAACTCATCATTTCCTCTCAACACGTTCATCTGGATGAAGCCAATTGTCTGGAGATAGTGGTAGTGAAGGGTAAGCCAAAGAATGTTCAGAAATTGGCTTATAGCCTGAAGTCAACAAAAGGTGTAAAACATGGTTCTTTGACTATGACCACAACCGGCAAGAGAATAGCGTAAGAGTATTATTTTTTTCGTTATTCGTAACACGATTTTGAAAAATGTATTAAAAATCATATTTAAAGGGAGGTGAGTAATGAAAGAGAAGATTTTTCTTCTTTTATTCTTGGTCTTGTGTGTAACTACAGTCCCTGCTTTTGCCGAACTGGAGGTCTCAGGATTTGTCGATGTTCTTGGTCAAGGTCAACAAGGAGAGAACACAACATTTGGCATGGGTCCATTTGAGATTGATTTCGCTTCTGAATTTTCTTCCAAGGTCTCTTTTGAAGGTGCAGTTGTGGTGGAGGGAGGAGAAGTAGGTCTGGGGCAAACGCTGGTCGATTTCAAGTTGTTGAATGAAGACAGGTTAGGAGTACAGGTTGGTCTACTGGATGTGCCCTTTGGAATCGATTATCGGGTCTTCGCCACTCCCGACAGAAAACTGGTTACACCACCACTAGTTACTGAACTGATGATGGATGGTGGTTGGGGCGATGTAGGAGTGAATCTCCACGGAGCTGTATCTCTATTGAATTATAATTTATATGTTGTTAATGGAATGGGTGAGGATGGTGATGTTCCTGTTAACCAAATAACAGACAACAATAGTGCCAAAACCGCGGGTGGCCGTATCGGAGTCTTGCCCATAAAAGACCTTGAGCTCGGCTTTTCTTATGTCCAGGGCCCTTATCTGGATGGCACAGCTGATGAGGCACTTTCAAGAATCGGAGGAGATATTCAATTTGTTTATGAGCGATTGCAGATAAAGGGAGAATTTGTTAGGGGGGAGGAAGAAGTACCTGGCGGCACTGATAATGAACATCAGGGATATTACATCCAGCTACTTGGTGAAGCAACAGAAAAGGTTTACGCAGTAACTCGCTTTGGCTATTGGAAACCTAAAGGAGGTGATAGAGTAACCAGAATCACTATAGGATTGGGATATGACCTCATAGAAAATGTCTCTCTAAGGAGCGAATACCAGATAAATGATGAGACACCCAGTGTGGATAATAATCTATTTTCTGTGCAGGCGATATTAAGTTTCTAAAAGATATTGTAAAATTTAATGGGGGACTTAGGATGGTTTTTAGCCAGGAGTAGCAGAGCTTGCTCTGCGTTAGCTAATCGCGAAACAAGTTTCGCTACTCCAAAAGATAAAAAAGTTCCCCTAACTTCTTGACGCTAAGCTTCTAAAAAATTAAATCTTGCGTAAAATTAAGAAAGGGGGTATAATAACAATGAGAAAAATAATGCTACTAAGAAGTCTGGTTTTCACAATTCTGTTTCTAATTGGTAATTTTGGTGTCTCCAGGGCCCATTTCGGGATGATAATTCCATCTGATGATATGGTTACCAAAGCCGACAACAAGAACATCACTTTGAAAGTTATGTTTATCCATCCGATGGAAGGAGATTATATGAACATGGAGAAACCTAGCCAGTTCGGGGTAATGGTTATGGGAAAAAAACAAAATTTACTGAACACCCTAAAGGAAAATAAGGTAAAGGGCCTTTCCACCTGGGAAACTACTTACAAAATCACGCGTCCGGGTGACCACATATTTTACGTGGAGCCTAAACCCTACTGGGAACCAGCAGAAGATTGTTTTATTGTTCATTATACCAAAGTAATTGTAAATTCACTGGGTATGGAAGAAGGCTGGGATGAAGGAGTTGGCTTAAAAACAGAAATCATTCCATTAACCAGGCCTTACGGACTCTGGGCGGGAAATGTTTTTCAAGGGATTGTAAAAGTTAATGGGAAACCCGTGTCTTACGCAGAGGTAGAAGTTGAGTATTACAATGAGGACGGGAAGGTTAAATGGCCTGCTGACCCGATGATTACACAGGTTGTTAAAGCTGACCAGAATGGCGTGTTTACCTATGCTATGCCCAGAGCCGGCTGGTGGGGATTTGCTGCTCTCAATGAGGATGAAAAAAAAATAAAGTATAAAGGCGAGGACAAATCGGTGGAGATAGGCGCTGTGCTTTGGATCAGGACACATGACATGAAATAAGAAACAGAGTCTGTTTCCGGGGCATTTACTGTAGGGGTTCAATTCATCGAACCCGCAGAAACGGTCTCAATAAATTGAGCCCCTACAACGTTATAAAAAGGAGAATTTATGCATATTTCTGAAGGTGTACTTTCCGCTCCTGTCCTGGTGACCGGTGTGATACTTACTATTGGTGGTGTTTCTCTGGGACTTAAGAAAATGGATTACGAAAAAATTCCCGAGGTAGCGGTGTTGACTTCCGCTTTTTTTGTAGCCTCGCTCATCCACGTCCCTATCGGTCCGTCGAGCGCCCACTTAGTTCTGAACGGTCTTATAGGTTTGTTGCTCGGCTGGCCAGCCTTTTCGGCAATTCTCGTTGGACTGAGCCTTCAGGCGCTCCTTTTCCAGTTCGGCGGAATTACATCCTTGGGAGTTAATACCTTTAACATGGCGTTTCCAGCAATAGTGAGTTTTTACTTTTTCCGAATCTTCAACAGAAGATATAATCGCTATGTACTTGTGTCTTCTGGCTTTCTGTGTGGTGTAGTTGGTATCCTGGGAAGTGCCTTACTTGTAGCCCTCAGTCTGGTAGCTACAGGAGAGGCATTCCTGACAGCAGCAAAACTGATTGTAATTGCTCATTTACCAGTTATGATTATTGAGGGGGTGATAACTGCCACGGCAGTTGTTTCTCTAAATAAAGTAAGACCGGAACTCTTGACGAGAAAGGTAAAAATTTGAATTCTCTGCGAGGTAATATTATAGGAGGAATGGGCATGGATACAATGAAAAGTATCTTAATCGGGCTAGTTCTTCTGATATTGCTTTCCAGCAATGGTCTGGCCCATAAAGTAAACCTGTTTGCTTATGCTGAGAATGGCATGGTCTACACGGAAAGTTATTTCAGTGATGGAAGGAAGGTAATCGATTCAACGGTAGAGGTCTTTGATGCCCAAAATAATGAATTGCTACTTACAGGTAGAACTGATAAGAACGGTGAATTTTCCTTCAAAATACCCGAAGCCACTGGTCTACGCATAGTGCTGACTGCCAGTATGGGTCACAAGAATGAATACTTGCTCAGCGAAGATGAAGTGAGGGATGCGATTGGCATAGCAAAACTACCAGAAAAGGCACCTCCTGAGAAAATGGAAACAGAGAAAAGGCAGGCACCGCCGGAAAGAGCGACTCAAATTTATGATGACCGGTTGGAACTCCTCATGGAGAGGATAGTAGAAGAGAAGGCCGCTCCTATAATGAAGAAACTCTTAAAAATTGAAGAGCAGATGCAAAAACCCTCTCTTCAGGATATCATTGGCGGCCTGGGCTATATAATTGGGCTTATGGGCATAGGAATCTACTTTAAATATAAATCAAAACGTTGATAAATTTGGAGAAACAACCTTATGCATCTTGAAGAATTTGCCGAGGGAAAATCCTTTATTCATTCTTTAGACCCAAGAATTAAACTGATAAGTTTTTTTCCTTTTATCGTCATAGTGGCGATAGCCAGAGGATTGACTGTCCCTTCTATTTCCCTTATGGCAAGCGTCATTCTCATCTCATTTGCCCGACTCCATATGAGGCCACTGTTGGAAAGACTCCTGGCAGTTAACCTGTTCATCCTTTTTCTCTGGCTCATATTGCCATTCAGCGTTGAAGGTGAAAGCATATTTACCATCGGTCCTTTAACGGCAACCTCCGAAGGGATCTCTTACGCGCTCACCATAACGCTTAAGGCTAACGCCATCGTACTGGCAACAATTGCTCTCGTTGCTACTATACCTATTTTTCGGCTTGTACACGCTCTGAGGCATTTGAAAGTTCCTGAAAAACTGGTAAGTCTTTTCTTTTTCTGTTATCGTTACATAAGCGTCTTACACGAAGACTATTCTGCGTTACACAACGCAATGAAAATGAGGGCATTTAAGCCTGCTACCAATGTTCATACCTATCGCAGTTATGCCTATCTTGTAGGTGTGCTTGTACTGAAAAGTTACGAGCATTCGGAAAAAGTGTATCAGGCTATGCTCTGTCGAGGTTTTAGAGGAAAGTTTCCTTTACTTGACCATTTTACTCATATAACCAGGAAAGATTTTATTTTCTTTGTTTCCATGATCTTTGTCGCCGCGTGTCTGGTGACATTGGAAGTAGGCAAGTATTTCTGGGGGTTGCCATGATAAAAATACAAAAACTTAGATTTGCGTATCCCGGAGATAAGTTGGTGTTTAATGACCTTGATTTTCTATATGAAAAGGAGCAGAAAATAGGTATTGTTGGGCCTAACGGTTCGGGCAAGACGACACTTTTTTATCTTATTATGGGTTTATTAAAGCCCCAAGAGGGTGAAATTGAAATCTTTAATAAGGTTCGCCAAACAGAGAAGGATTTTGAAGATGTGAGAAGAAAAATAGGCTTCCTTTTCCAGAATCCTGACCACCAATTGTTTTGTCCCACCGTGGCCGAGGACATTGCTTTTGGGCCGCTAAATCTGGGGAAAACACATAAGGAAGCCAGGGAAATAGTTAGTAGAATATCCAAATTGTTAGGTCTGGAAAAATATGTGGATAGGGCATCCTATAAACTATCCTGGGGAGAGAAACGGCTTGTCTGCATGGCTACGGTGCTCGCTATGGAGCCGGAGGTTCTTCTCTTGGATGAACCCACCGCGGGATTGGATGAACGTTCCACTCACAAGGTGCTCAACTATCTCAAACAGGATGGTCCCTCTTTCATAATCGCTTCCCATGATATGAATTTCTTGAAAACGCTTACCGATAAAATTTACCTCCTAAACGATGGAAAAATTCTCTATTGAGAAAAAGTAGCCTGTCCCCTTTTCCTTTTTTTACTTGATATTTTAATCATTTTTTATTATCATCAAATAAAACATTCCTCTCCTCTCAGGAAACCTCATGAAAAAAGTAGCCTGTTGTTAATGCTCACTAATTAGGTAACTCTTTTGGTATAA